>NZ_JBHSGK010000004.1:0-312190 GCF_042654445.1 Bacillus daqingensis | reverse complement strand
GTTAGCTGAGGCCGTTCCCTCCGGAAAGCGAGTGTCCGTAGATGCAGGCAGGTGCAACGTTATTCACTTAAAATGACTTTATCCACACTTTGAAAAGACCCAGACCGAAGTCTGGGTCTCACGCGTATCTTTTTAATACCGCTTCAGCAGGTAGTGCAGCGGCAGAATCGAAACGAGAACAATGAGGAGCGCGCCCGGCGCGGCTTGCGCATAAAGCGCTTCTGATGCCTCGTAGTAAACACGCACAGCAAGCGTATCAAATCCTGGAGGCCGAAGCATCAGCGTTGCCGGAAGCTCTTTGATTGAACTTACGAACACGAGCGCTCCACCCGCAAGAATCCCCGGAAGAATGGAAGGAAGCGTGACCTTCAACATAACCTTCCAAGCAGGATAGCCGAGGCTTCTGGCAGCTTCGTCCATTCTGGGTGATACAAGCGACAAGGAAGCCTCCCCAGCCTGCATCGCCTGCGGCAGAAAGCGGACGACGAAAGCGATCGCGATCATATAGAACGTATTATACAAAGCCGGAAGATGGTTGTTAAACACAAACACCATACCGAGCGCCACAATTACCCCCGGCAAGGCGTAGCCTGTATAGCTGAGTTTGTCAATTCCGGACGAGATGACGGAAGGGTGTCTAGATTTCAAATAGATCAGCGGCAGAGCCAACACCATGCAAAGGAGGGCCGCCAACCCGGAAACCTGCACACTGTTCAACGCATATTCAAAGAAGCTGGCATCAATGACACCTGCCCCCGCACCGACAACTGTCCAGTGCACGAGCACATAAATCGGCATCAGCACAGCAAGTGAAAAAATAAAGATAACGTACAGAAAAGCGAATGGCTTCCACCGGCCGAGCTTCAAAATTTCTGGCGGACGATACGTGTTTGAAGTTTGATAGAACTTGTTTCGTCTCCGTGAAAATGCTTCCAGCCAAAGGATGATCACCGTAAGTACGATCAGTACCAGGCTAAGCACAGCCGCAGATGGAATATCAAAGCCTGCTCTCTGATAATAAATGGCAGCTGTGAATGTAACGTAGCGCATCATGGCAATGGCACCAAAATCGGAAAGTACATACAGTGAAATCAGAATTGCTCCTGCGCCGATAGCCGGACGCAGCAGAGGCAAATTCACCTTCCAGAACACTTGGGAGGTGGTCATCCCCTGTGAACGCGCGACCTCTTCAAAATTCCGGTTCATTTTTCGCAGAGACGCGCTTGCTATAAGAAACACGTACGGGTACGTGAACATCGTCATCACGAAAAACACGCCCCAGAATGAATAAACATTCAGCGAATACGTCCCTAATACAGACAAAAAGCTGTCGTTCCAAAAATCGCGCATCCAGCCGCTTGGACCGAATACAATAATGTATGTTACAGCTCCTACATAAGGTGGGATCACGAGTGGAATCGCGAGCAGCCACTGCCAGACTTTTCGGCCCGGCACGTCTGTACGAATCACGATCCAGGCGAGCGACACACCGATTACGACCGCCATCACGGTAACAGCTACGGTCAGAGAAAGCGTGTTCCAAAGGAGGCCCGGTATACGCCCCCCGATGAGACGGGCCCAGCTGTCTGCCCCTGCGGAAAGAGACCGGACAATCACATATACAAGAGGAACGGACATGAGCAGACCCGTGATAGTTCCGATCAACAGCAGCACAAAACCCGGCGGATTCCCATTCCACATATGGCGCCACTGACGCTGCAGTTTCTGCAAGGCAGTCAGCCTACTGTTTACCCCGCTCTCCTCAGTATGATTCGACATACAAACATTCTCCTGACTTCGTTTACCTGACTTTTTCTCCTTCTCTATTCAATCATAATTACGCGTGTTCTGCCACACAAACCGTCTGCTCACCGACAGAAAAAACCGCGCTCCGGAAGTAAAAACCTCCGAAACGCGGTTCAGTTTGACGCTTGAAATCAGCGAAGCTCGAGATCGAGTCCAGCGTCTTCAATGAGCTGACGGGTATCTTCAAAGTAGTCGCCAAGCTCTCGCAGCGGCATATCCTGAACGTGCAGCTCAGAGAATGGGACCGCTTCTTCAAATGGAGGTTCCAGCTCTGGATTGATTGGTACTTCCAATGATTCACCGACAAACGCCAGCTGATTTTCTTCTTCAAGCACCCAATCCATAAACGCTTCTGCATTTTCCTGATTCGGTCCGCCTGCTACCATTCCAGCTCCGGC
Organism: Bacillus daqingensis; assembly: GCF_042654445.1. Classification (NCBI taxonomy): domain Bacteria; kingdom Bacillati; phylum Bacillota; class Bacilli; order Caryophanales; family Bacillaceae; genus Bacillus; species Bacillus daqingensis. Next base: position 309,986 of record NZ_JBHSGK010000004.1, on the reverse strand, counting down.
AGCGTTCACGATAGCGCCCATCTCGTCGTCACCCTGGTCTGCATAGACAAAGCCAACGTTGTTATCTTGTGGCTCTTCCAGCTGCTGATGGTAGTAGTAGTTGTTGACAAGGCCAAACGCGTGAGTTCCTTCTCCAACCGCGCGGCGGATATCGCCGTGCCCTTCAAAAATACCAGCGGCATTTTCCTGAATAGACTCGATCCATTCCTGTGTGTCCTCATCGCCCCACTCGTAGCGAAGGGCAGAAACGTTCCCGATCATGCCGCCGTTTCCGCCGCGCGTGATCGCATAGCCGCCTTCTACATCAGCATAGGAGTCATCCAGCAGATCCTCCATACGCTGTGGCACATCCTCTTCTTCAATCATATCTTTGTTATAAATAAACCCGCGGGCACGTGTCGAAAGGGCAACCCACTCGTTGTTCTCCGCACGAAACTGTTCATCAATCGTGTCGACATTTTCCGGCTCAGACGGTGCCAGCAGATCCTGCTGGTTTAAGTATTCCATCGCTCCAACATCGTTGGATATAAAGATATCTGCCTGTACATTGCCTGCCTCTTCCTGAAGCTGAAGCGGCTCTACTTCGTGAAGCGCAAGCACTTCAACACCGGTTTCTTCTTCAAATTTATCAAGAAGCGCGTCTACGAAGATTTCATTTCGGGAGGAATATACGACCAGTTCGCCGTCCAGCTCTTCAGCAGCTTCCTCATCACCTGCTTCATTTGCTTCGTCGTCAGCAGTCTCGTTATTCTCAGCTGCATGATTGTTAGCAGCTTCGTCGTTTCCTTCGTTCCCGTTATTACCTTCATTCTCTGCGCCGCACGCTGCAAGCAGTCCAGCAGATAACAGAGAAATTGTTAACACCTTGTAATGAACCTTCATAAACACCTTCCACTCCTTCAATGCTTAATTGAAAATGATTATCATTTATTTCAGTTCTCATTTTACCGACAATGAGAATCATTGTCAATGAGTTTTTGTTTAATTGTTGTACATTGTTAAAAAGATTGTCGCCCTTTAACAAAGCCAATAAAAAAACGCCGCAGCTGCGACGTTTTCTCTTCTTATCTACTCAACCAGCGCAACCAGCTCCGGCTTAATATCAAAAGAAACAAGCGTTCCGACTTCTACATCCTGTTCAACCGGCGCATAGATAATCATCGGTGCCGCTGTCAAATCCTGCTCCCGATGCAGCCGGACGTGCAGCTCCTGATATTCACCGCCGTACGTAACTCTGTCAACGCGACCACAGTAGGCGCCTTGTTCAGACAGCATACATCCCTCTGGACGGATGGAAAGCGTTACTTTTTCCAGCTGCTCCTGCGACTCTTCCGGAAGTGAGACGCGGCCGATATGGGTATGAATGCTTTTCAGATCCTGATCCATTCTGCCGGTCAGCAAATTCGTTTTTCCTACGAACTGGGCGACGAAACAGTTTTTCGGACAGCGGTACATTTCCTTCGGCGCTGCAATCTGCTGAATCACGCCTTCGTTCATGACAACGACACGGTCAGAAACGGCAAATGCGTCCTTCTGATCATGCGTCACTATAATCGCTGTCGTATTCGCTCTGCGCAGAATATTCGTAACATCAAACCGCATCTTTTCCCGAAGTCCGGCATCCAGATTACTGAACGGCTCGTCCATCAGAACAACGTGCGGTTTTGGCGCCAGTGCCCTGGCGAGAGCCACGCGCTGCTGCTGACCGCCTGATAGCTGCGATGGGAATCGATCTGCGTACTCTTCCAGTCCAACAAGATCCAGTACTTCCTTCACACGCTTTTTCTTCTCACGGCTCTTCCACTTATTGAGTCCGAACATGACATTTTTAGCAATCGTCATATGAGGGAAAAGCGCATAATCCTGAAATACCATGCCAATTCCGCGCTTTTCCGGCGGGAGTGAATTAGATTCTGACACAATCGAGGCGCCATCGATTCGAATCGTTCCGGATGTCGGATTCTCGAACCCAGCGATCATACGCAATGTAGTCGTCTTACCACATCCGCTCGGCCCAAGCAGAGATACAATCTCGCCTTCTTTAATTTTCAGGCTGAGACCATCTACTGCCGGACGCCCGGTAGTTGAAAATGATTTCGTGATGTTATCAAGCTGAATAAAGCTCATGCCATTTCCCCCTGTACGCTCTCAGTTGCAGAATTTCCGAAGCACGCCGACGACCTGTCTATCTTGCTTATTTAGAATCATTATAATCTAATTGAGAATGATTTTCATTTCTACTGAAGTATAGCACACCTCAATTTTCCCGGTCAACCTGCAGCGGCAGTTGTCTCAAACTGTTCACAACTTTCTGACGGTGTCTGCTTCATTCTCATTCCCGGTTTATTCTTGTCTGCAAAATGGGAGGCTGCACGTCAGCGCAGCCTCCCGGATCAGTCCCGTTGTATTCTGTATAGGTTTAGAGAAGCTTTTCTCCAAAGAGAGAGCCAATCAACGCGACTGCAGCTTCTGCTGTCTGATTTTTCACATCCAGAATCGGGTTAACTTCAACAAACTCAGCAGATGTAATGATGTTTTTTTCTGCAAGAATTTCCATTGCAAGATGCGTCTCCCGGTATGTAGGTCCACCGATCACCGGCGTGCCGACACCTGGTGCATCGTTTGGATCAAGCGCATCAAGGTCCAGGCTCAGATGCACACCGTCTGTATTCTTCGTAACTATGTCTGTCGCTTCTTCCATGACCTTTGACATGCCGAGACGGTCAATTTCGTGCATCGTATACACATGGATGCCACGTTCCTTGATCAGCACTCTCTCGCCTTCATCGAGAGAACGGGCACCGATAATGACGATATTTTCCGGCTTTACCTTCGGGCTGAATCCCCCGATTGAGGTCAGGTTCTCGTGACCGAGCCCGATGCTCGCGGCAAGCGGCATACCGTGAATGTTGCCGGAGGGCGAGGTTTCGCCGGTGTTCAGATCGCCGTGGGCATCGTACCAGATAACTCCGAGGTTCTCTTTATCCTTCGCTGTGCCGGCAAGTGAGCCGATGGCAATGCTGTGATCGCCTCCTAAAATCAGGGGAAATGCCCCTTCAGAAACGATATCCATCACTTCATCTGCGAGCATTTGATTCGCTTTTACGACAACGTCCAAGTCCTTCAAGTTCTGATCGTTTTTAACGTCAAGACGGGAAGGACGGCCGATTTGAATATCTCCCCGGTCTTCCACTTCATATCCAAGTGATTCAAGGCGTTCCACCACGCCTGCATAACGGATAACACTCGGTCCCATATCCACGCCGCGGCGCATTTGTCCTAAGTCCATCGGTACTCCAACAATTGTAATTTTTTGCTTCAATTCAATTCACTCCATTTGATGATGTATTTTATGCTGCAAGGCAGCGGTTATGTGTCGTGCAGCTCTGGAAGGCGGCAGAGGAGAGGAGCCGCTTCGGGAAGCGGCTCCTCTTATTCGTTTATTTGGAGAGCAGGCCGCGCACGGCAAACGTGATGTTTTGCGGGCGTTCAGCAAGACGGCGCATGAAATATCCGTACCAGTCGTTGCCGAACGGCACGTACACGCGCATTTTGTATCCTTCAGCAGCAATCTGCTCCTGCATCTCAGTCCGGAAGCCGTAGAGCATCTGGAATTCAAATCGATCCCGGCTGATATTGTTCTCTTCCGCAAACTGCTTTACTTCTGCAATGATATTATGGTCATGCGTAGCGACTGCTGCATAGCTTCCATTCAGCATATGGCGCTTAATAATGTTCATGTAATTGGCATATACGTCTTCTGCTTTTTGATACGCCACTTCAGGCGGCTCATTATACGCCCCTTTAATCAGTCGAAGGTTCATCCCCTTCAGATCGTCAATGTCTTTTTCAGAACGGAATAAGTAGGCCTGTATAGCAGTCCCGACATTATCATAGTCGCGGCGGAGCTCCTGAAGCACCTCCAGCGTCGGATCCAGGTGTGAATAGTCTTCCATGTCAATCCGCACAAAATTTTGATGCTGTTTCGCCGTGTCCAAAATGGTCCGCATGTTTGATAAGCAAAGTTCTTTATCAATATCAAGTCCCAGCTGCGTCAGCTTCAAAGAAAGATTACAGTCGACCCCTGCTTCTGCCATTGCGTTTAGTGTCCGCACGCAGTAATCAGCAGCATCCATTGCTTCGTCTTTGTTGTAGACAAATTCGCCAAGATGATCCACTGTGACGGACAATCCTTTTTCATTTAGTTTTCGGGCTGTTTCCATTGCCTCATCAATCGTTTCTCCAGCTATAACGGATTTCGCTCCGAATTTAGGTCCCCATTTTTCTGCCCGGTTTTTCACAAAATCATTCTGGGCCAGAAAAAGAAAAATATTACGTGTAATCATCAGGAAGGTCATCCCCTTTCTTCTCGTTGGTACGGCAGGACATGCGCTGCTGGACAAATGCCAGTACATTTCTTTTCCCGCTGCTTCGGCTTTTCAACCATTGACCGCCGCACTGTTTCAGTAATGCAAAAACAATGCCAATAATAAAACACTTGACCTGTAAGCCTTTTCAACGAAACCACGCTTCATTTATTTTGCGGTGCCATTATAATTTGCACCTCTACGAAAATTATTTTTGCATTCAAGCGCTGTTGCCTTATAAGATGAGGAGGAAGCGTTCACTAATGGAGGAATGACGATGCTGCCTGAAATGCCGGCTGTTTACAAACAACTGATCGACAAGCTTGATGCAGGAATACACATTGTAGACCGTAATGGCCAATCGCTGATCTACAATGAAAAAATGTCCCAAATTGAAGGAATGGACAAAGACGAAGTGCTCCGCAAAAATATAATGGATATCTTTCTCTTTGCATCCGAGGAAGACAGCCGACTGCTCCAAGCTTTAAAGCACGGCCGCTCTTTCCGCAGCGAGAGACAAACCTACTTCACTTTTAAAGGAAAGGAAATTACGACGGTTAACGATATTTTTCCAATTGAGGTTGACGGTGTGCGGGCTGGTGCAGTTGAAATTGCAGAGGATATCACAAAGCTGGAGAGAATGACCCGCCGGAAACGGCAGGATAATCTGCGTTTTACATTTGAGCGGATTGTTGGAGAAAGTATTCAATTAAAGGAAACGGTACAGCGGGCCAGACAGGCGTCGCGCACTGCTTCGGCAGTGCTGCTGTATGGAGAAACAGGCACCGGGAAAGAGCTTTTCGCCCAAAGCATCCACTCGGAAAGTCCTCGGGCAGCCGGTCCATTTATCGCTCAAAACTGCGCTGCCCTGCCGGAATCACTGATAGAAGGCATTTTGTTCGGATCGGTGAAAGGCGCGTTTACAGGTGCATCCGGACAAACAGGCTTGTTCGAGCAGGCAGCAGGCGGTACACTGCTCCTGGATGAGGTCAATTCCTTATCGACACCGATGCAGGCAAAGCTTCTGCGTGTCATTCAGGAAAAAACCGTGCGCAGGCTTGGCGGTACGAAAGATGTCCCAGTCGACGTGCGGATTATTGCTGTTTTAAATGAAGACCCCCTTACTGCCATGCAGCAGGGCCGGCTCAGGCCTGATTTGTATTACCGGCTGAGCGTTGTTTCCTTAGCGGTTCCGCCGCTCCGGGAACGGCCACGGGACATTCCGCTTTTAAGCAATTTCTTTATATCGCTGTTTAACGAGCGGTTTCAGCTGAACGTCGCCGGCCTTTCAAAGGAAACAGAAGCTCTTTTCAACGACTATGAGTGGCCGGGCAATGTACGTGAGCTCGAGCATGTCATCGAAGGTGCCATGAATATTATTCATCATGCAGGCAGCATCGAGCCACATCACCTGCCTGGCCACATGAGGCTGCGAATGCTGAAGGAAGATATCCGCGCTTCAGAGCCGGCTGCTTTCGAACAAAAGCCGCTGAAGGAGCACCTTGAAGACAGCGAGCGCACCTATTTAAAAGAAACACTCCGCCGCACGAATGGAAATGTCACCCGCGCTGCAAATATACTTGGCATGAGTAGACAAAGTCTGCAATACCGGCTGAAAAAGCTGCAGATTTATCGTTCTGATACAGCGGACAGCTGATGGTCCGCAAGCTTTCGGTACAGAGAGTGGCTGTCGTACAGCGTCCGGTGGCTCCCTCTCCCTGTTACCCGCCCGTTTTCCATCACAATGATTTGATCCGCTCCTGCGATTGTTGAGAAACGATGTGCAATGATGATCGTCGTTCTGCCATTCATCAGAATATCAAGCGCTTCCTGCACTTGCTTTTCCGACTGGCTGTCCAGGCTCGCAGTGGCTTCGTCCAGCAGCAGTACTTCCGGATCGCGCAGCAGGGCTCGGGCAATCGCAATTCGCTGCTTTTGTCCCCCTGACAAACGGATTCCCCTCTCTCCTACTTCTGTATCGAGCTTATTGGGAAGCTCCTGTACGAAAGACGAGGCATTCGCTGCTTCAAGCACATCCCAAAAACGATACTCCGGCGGTTCTTCTGATAGACCATACATCAGGTTTTGACGCACAGTTCCAGCCAGCAGCGGACTTTCCTGCGATACGTAACCGATCTTGCGTCTCCATAACCGGAGCGGGTACGAAGCAACCGGGTCGGTTCCGTAGCGAATCGAACCCGCGCCGGGCTCGTAAAACCGTTCAATTAAGGAAAACAGCGTCGTCTTTCCAGCCCCGCTCGGTCCTACCACTGCTGTCACACTGCCTGCCGGAACCTCAAAAGAAACATCGGTTAATACCTGATCCTGTTCGTAGGAAAAGGATACTTGCTCCATCGTCAGCGGCTGCAGGACAGTCGGAGGCTGGCGCTCAGCTGACTCCGGCTCTTCAGTCTCATCCAAAAGACCGCGGATCCGCTCTGTCGCTCCAGCTGCTTTTTGCAGCTCGGCAAAAAATGATGAGAACTGGCTGACAGGCACAATGATCATAAATAAGTATAAAATAAACGCGACCAATTCACCGGCCGTAAGCGCTCCAGCTGCCACTCTCACTCCTCCGAAGCCGATGATAAACACTAGCATCAACATCATAGCGAGCGTCATGAGCGGATGCAGAACTGCCAGCACTTTTGCTTCCTTTAACCCGTAGCGAAACAGCTCTTTCGTGCGCGATTCCCCACGCTGTCTTTCGTGTTTTTCAGCTGTATACATCTTTACAAGCCTTATTTCAGAAAGGACGGTGCTGAGCACAGCCGTATAAGAGGCCATCTCCTGCTGAAGTGATTTGGAAATCCGGTACATTTTCCTGCCGAGCGGAATAATAATAAACAGCATCACCGGCACAGCTGTCAGCATAACCAGCGTCATCTGCCAGTCCAGCCAAAGCAGAATCATGACGGCTCCTGTCATGGAGAGCACCCCTGTGACCGCTGATACAAGGTGTCTCGTAATCAGACCTTTCACAATCCCGGTATCATTAATCAAACGGCTGACCGTCTCCCCGCTCTGTACGTGATCAAAATAAGATACGGGCAGGCGGAGAATATGCCGCCAGATACGGCTTCGCAGCTCCCGCACAATGTGTTCACCTGTATAGGTGAGCAGGTACATCGATACTCCGGTCCCCACAGCCTGAAGCAGAAATAAACTCAAAAACAGCACGATTGTCCCCGTTTCCAGTCCGCCTGCGGTCACTGAATCGACAATTTGCTGCGTAAACAGTGGGATGAGAAGACCGACCGCGGTTTCAAATAAGCTCAGGATCAGCGCAGCAGCCAAAATCCATACCGGCGGCTTTGTCATTCGTATTAAGTCATAAAATTCGCGCCACGTAAATCGCTTTTGCTCCGGCATTTGTGCCACTCCCTGTCTGCTTCCATTCTGCCTCTATTATAACGTTCCCGTTCTGATCTGTCCGAATTCACATCCAGCTGATCCGGCCCTGCAATCGCCGGAACAGCCGATGCATATCGCAGTAATAGATTCAATGCCGTTTGGAACGTTGCTCGGGTGAAGCCTCATAGCCGTTCGAACTTGAACGGCATGACAAGCGCGAGCGGAGCCGGACTAGTTCTTGAAGGCTTCTCGTGAGAAGCCTGTGTCCGAGTGAAGCCGCGCCCTCCTCTCGTGCCATTCTCCCTGCAGAAAGGGGTCACACTGAAAAGGAGCTGAAGGCCGGCCCATAGCTGGCTGGATAAGGGAAGAAAGAATGCATAGAAATGACTAAACGGTTAAATCCGAATGACGTTGTCAACCACCTGAAAAAGCCACCCGATTTGGGCGGCTTACCAGCTAAGCGTTGTCGTTATTCTCGTTCTCGTCTTCCTCTTCGTTTTCATTCTCATTTTCTTCATTGCCGGTGGTCGTTTCTTCATCATCTTCTTCATTGCTGTTGGTGTTGATGTTCTCACTACCATTTTCTTCAGTGTTTGCCGGATCGTCAGACTCTTCTTCATTTCCTGTTTCATCGTTTTCGGAAAGTTCATTGTCCGAATCATTCGCCTGCTGTTCTTCGCTGCTTGCCTCCGGCAGCTGCAGCGGAATCACTGTCACTTCTTCTTCTTCATTATTCACCAACTGCATCGTGTCGAGTGTAAAATATTTCGCAGTCAATTCAACAGCCTGCTGAAACAGCTCGAATTCTTCTTCCGATGCGCCGTCGTCACTAAAAAATACAAACGCCGTTTCATCTTCATAACGAATGTCGCTGATCTCCACTTCCTCTGGCACAACCGATGAAAAGCTCTCATCTTCTGAGTTCGCCATCTCCTCGACTGTTTCATCAAACGTCAACGGTTCTCCTGCTCCATTGGTCATCGGAGCTCCTGCCTGCCGGGCACTGACGAGATTGCCGTCAACCTGGTAAAATCCACGATTCATAAGGGAGAGACCTACATTTGTCTCACCAACTGGACCAAATTCCAGCGGGTCTTCTCCTTCGAAGAAGTATACCTGGTTAATTTGATGAATAGACAGGACTTCCTGCAGCACTTCAAGCGCGTAGTCTGTCTGGGCGCTTGACAGGCTGGAGAAATCGGTTCCCTCCTCAAAATAAAGGCTGACCGCCCCCTCTTCCGGCTGATGAAGTTCAATGGACTCCAGCATGCTGAAAACACCATCTTCTTCTGTCGGATCGCTGGCTGCCAACGCTTCTGTCACAGCCTCTGCTTTTGTGAGACCTGAACCGCTCTCAGGGGTAAGCGTGACCAGTGAGCCATCCTCTTCTTCCAACGCTGCTGTTACATAGGTTGTGCTTTCTTCTTCATACGTGTAATCGATCTGTGCTTCCTGCATGCCGTTCCCGTTATTTTCCTCATTATTTAAAATATTGCCGCTTAGATCTGCCTCTCCCGGAGACGTGTTCACCGGTTCATTGTCCGCAGCTTCCTCTTCCTCGTTCACCTGTATGTCAGCGCTCTCTTCCTCTGCTCCATCGTTCGGGGAGCTTGTATTGGAAGAGTCGTTGCCTGCATCATTGGTGCTCTCGTCATCTGCAGCCTGTTCTTCTGAGTTGGTTTGCAGATCCGATTCACTCATGGTCGACATGTTGTTCTGTTCAGCGGAGTTCATATCGTCTCCGCTCATGAACATGCCGCTGTTCATGAATGAAGGGATCATGAGAACTACGAGAAGAACGGCGGCTGCCGAAGCCATGGCCGGAAAAAACCACTGCCGCTTCCGCTGCTCCATCCTGGACGGCATTCTTCCGCCGCGCTGCTTTTCTACCGCCTGGAACAGCTCGTCCTTGGAGCGCCGGTCTTCAATCTTCGGAAGCTTTGTCAGTGTTTTTTCAATATCATCCTCTGACCATTTCCTTCTGCTCACTGCATTTCCTCCTTTCCATCCTGTACATCTTCATGTGCCTTCAAATGCTTCTGCAGTGCTTTGATCGCTCGATGCTGCGTCGTTTTCACCTTGCTTTCCGACCATCCAAGAATTTCTGCACTCTCGGCGATCGACAGGGATTGCACGTAGCGGAGAACGATCACCTGCTGTTGATCCTTTGTACATTTTTCAAGCATCTGATACACCTGCTGAATCTCTTCCTGCTGCTCAACAATTTGATCAGGGAGCGGCTGCTTGTCCTCGATTTCAAACTCCCGTTCGCTCCATTCGTATTCCTTGCCTTCGAATTTGCGCTTTTTTCGGGATTGTCTGCGTATCCAGTCAATCGCAACATGCTTTGCGATGGAGTAGAGCCATGTTTTCTCACTGCTTTTGCCCTCAAACGTTTCAAAGGAATGCAGTACTTTAATATAAACTTCCTGAACCAGTTCTTCGGCCGTTTCCCGGCTTCGGACCAAGTAAAATAAATACTGGAATAATTGCTGGTGGTAGGTCGTGTAAAGCCGTTCAAACTCCTCCCTCACAATATTCCCTCCCTGTGTCATCTAGTTAGTCGCTTACGCGCTGATAGTGTTACAACCTGTTTACGAATTTATGTATGCGTTTACGGGATCTTTCTCATTATGAAGAAACCCGATTCACGACAGTCGACATTCCGGCCTGTCATTTGTATGTGAAACAATCTCCATACGTTTCACATGCTTATTGTATCAGATACCAGCTCGGTGCCGGGAATAATTCCGGATTATAAGAAATCAGACATAGAAAAACCATTCATCCTTTACGGACGAATGGTTTTTCTATGTCTTTCGCCGGCACTTCTTTTTTCGGTACCAGCTCGTAAATTTTGTCGGTCTCAAATAAAGAAATCACTTCCTGAAGCCACTCATAGTATGCTTCAGCTGATTCGAGCTTGTCAATATCGGTTTGTGCACGTTCGGCAAGAGTTTCGCCTGCTTTTTGTTGGACGTCTTCGAGCTCTGCTTTCGCGGTTCGCAGCGCCTTTAAATTCAGCTCAGACGCCTCGCTCCACCGTTTAATAAAAACAGTCGAGAACGATTTATACCAATCTGGATCGGTTTGATATAAATCCTTTCGCACCCCTTTACGCCATGTTTTTTCAATCATATTTGCATCTGCCAGCGTCCGGACGCCCGTACTCATGCTCGTTTTGCTCATACCGGTCTTACGGCTCAGTTCATCAAGCGTAACCGGATCTTCTGAAAAAAAGATAGTCCCGTACAGTCTGCCGATTGAAGCAGGGAGATCATACAAGCTGATATTGTTCGCTATTTCGTTCGTAAACCTGGCTCTGGCTTGCTCCAGTTTCTCTTCAACGTCCATCACAGCAGCCTCCTTTTTTTACACCTTTCTCATAGTAGCATGATGAAAAGAACTGATAAAACGAAAGGATGCGTCCTTATATTGAGTAAATTGTAGTATTATAAAGATATTAGCGCGTCAGTTTTGTACAGTTTTTTCTGTACAAACTTTATCCCTGATTATGTCTCTGCACAACAGTTGAAGGATGAGAAAAAGATGCGTATAGTGAACAAGGTGTGATTTCAACTGCTTTGTACCTAGTTCCATGTTATTCCATGCGTCAAAGGTAGCAAAGAGTGTGAGAAACCATGAAAATGAAAAGAGGTGGCAGACGTGGCTAAAATCGAAGTGCGCAATCTATCCAAGATTTTTGGAAAACGAACGAAACCAGCACTTGAAATGTTGAAAGAAAAGAAGTCGAAGGACGAAATACTTAAAGAAACTGGTCTTACAGTCGGTGTTAACCGTGCGACGTTTGACGTGAACGAGGCAGAAGTCTTCGTTATTATGGGACTTTCCGGAAGCGGGAAGTCAACACTTGTCCGTCTGCTGAACCGTCTGATTGACCCGACGGAAGGTCAGATTCAGATCGACGGCGACGACCTGGCGAAAATGGACGATTCGGCGCTTAGAGAAGTTCGCCGTAAAAAAATGAGTATGGTATTTCAAAAATTCGGGCTGTTTCCATTCCGAACGATCGTGTCGAATGTTGAATACGGTCTTGAAGTACAAGGAATGCCGAAGGAAGAGCGACGTCAAAAAGCAATGGATTCTTTAAAGCTTGTAGGGCTGCAAGGATACGAGGATCAATATCCGGACCAGCTTTCCGGCGGAATGCAGCAGCGGGTCGGACTCGCAAGAGCGCTTGCTAATGACCCAGACATCCTGTTAATGGATGAGGCTTTCTCTGCACTGGACCCGCTGATCCGAAAGGACATGCAGGATGAATTACTCGATCTGCAGGCCTCGATGCAAAAAACAATCATCTTTATTACACACGATTTGGATGAGGCGCTGCGTATCGGTGACCGCATAATGATCATGAAGGACGGGGCGATCGTACAAATCGGTACACCGGAAGACATTCTGATGCATCCGGCAGACGACTATGTTGCCCGCTTCGTTGAAGACGTGGATCGTTCCAAGGTATATACAGCTGAGCATATTATGACTCGCCCAGAGACAGTGAACGCTGAGAAGGATGGTCCGCGGGTAACACTGCAGCGGATGCGTGATGCAGACATTTCTTCCGTCTACGTCGTCAACCGTTCTCGTGAGCTGCAGGGTATCGTGCATGCCTCTGATATCGCTGAAGCTGTGAAACGGGAAGAGCGTGACATCGCTCCATATATTCAAAAAGAAGTACCAACGTGTAACCTGGAAACGCCGATGCACGACTTGTTTGAAATGACATCAAATTCCACTGTGCCGATCGCTGTTACAAACGACAGCGGGAAATTAGAAGGCATTGTTATTCGAAGCAAGATTCTTTCGGCATTATCTGGAAAAGAGGTGAACAGCGTTGAGTGAAGCAATTTATGACTGGTTTGACGCTATTTTGGAATTCCTGCCCCGCCTTCCAGTCGGAACATGGGCAGAAGATTTTGTAGACTGGCTTCGAAATGCTGAAGGCTTTGAGTTTATTTTCGAAGGGATCCGTAATTCAGTCGGCTGGATTACCGGTGTCCTGAACAGCTTTTTCGGATTGATACCGCCGATCGTGCTGATCTTAGTTCTTACCGTCATCGGGTATCTGCTCGTCAGAAAAACCGGGAAGTTCGGTCTCCCGATTCTTATTTTCTTCGGTCTCCTCTTCATTGAGAGCATCGATTACTGGGATGACTTGATCCTGACATTGTCGCTTGTTATCACTGCGACCTTGATTTCCGTTATAATAGGGGTACCTGTTGGAATTTGGATGGCTAAAAATGATCTGGTCCGCAACATCGTGACACCGATTCTCGACTTCATGCAGACGATGCCGGCATTCGTGTATCTGATTCCGGCCGTCGCCTTTTTCAGTATCGGAATCGTCCCAGGTGTTATTGCTTCCGTTATATTTGCAATGCCGCCCACCGTCAGGCTGACGAATCTCGGTATCCGTCAGGTGCCGAAAGAAACCATTGAAGCCTCCGATGCATTCGGTTCGACTTCGAATCAGAAGCTGTTTAAAGTACAGCTGCCGATGGCGAAGGTTACGATTATGGCCGGTGTAAACCAGACGATCATGCTGGCTCTTTCCATGGTTGTTATTGCTGCCATGATTGGAACAGATGGCATCGGCCGTCAGGTCTATTATGCCGTTGGACGAAACGACATGGCGATGGGCTTTGAAGCTGGAATCAGCCTTGTTATCCTTGCCATCATTCTCGACCGCCTTACTCAGGCACTGAATCCTGAGAAGCGACAAGCTTAGGTTTTAACCTTTTTCTCAAAAAGGTCGCATAGATAGAAAAACAATAGATAAAAGGAGAGGGTTTTACAATGAGAAAGATGCACAAGTTCGGTCTTGCCGCTGGTCTGTCCGTCGCACTGCTTGCAGCATGCGGAGACAATGCAGAAGAAAACAACAACGCTGCTGGAAACGACAACGCAGATAACGCTGCTGAAGAGAATAACGGTGCGGACAACAATGCAGCAGAAAACAACGCAGCAGATGATGATGCAGACAACGACGGCGAAGCTTCCGGTTCTGACTACGGGGAAGAGCTCGAGTATACGATCACTGGTATCGATGCTGGCGCAGGGATTATGTCTGCTGCAGAAGATGCACTTGAAACATATGAGCTGAGTGACTGGGATGTTTCTGCAAGCTCTGACGCTGCCATGACACAGGCGCTCGGCGACGCGTTTGAGAACGAAGAGCCAATCATTGTTACTGGCTGGACACCACACTGGAAATTTTCAGAGTATGATCTGAAATTCCTTGATGATCCGGAAGGCGTTTTCGGTGAAGCAGAAGACATTCACACGTTCGTTCGTGAAGACCTGGAATCTGATATGCCTGAAGCGTATCAGGTACTGGACAACTTCCAGTGGTCAGAAGATGACATGGGTGAAATCATGGTTTCTATCCAGGAAGGCATGGACGAAGAGGAAGCTGCACGTGAGTGGATCGATGCAAACGAAGATATGGTTGCAGAATGGACAGATGGGGTTGAAGAAGTAGACGGAGAGCAGATTGATCTCGTATTTGTAGCATGGGATTCTGAAATCGCCTCGACGAACATGATCGCACTCGTTCTGGAAGATCTCGGCTATGAAGTTTCCATGGATCCGCTTGAAGCTAACTTCATGTTCCAGGCAGTTGCAGACGGTCAGGCTGACGCAATGGTAGCTGCATGGCTGCCGCTTACGCACGACCACCTCGTCGAAGAGTATGGGGACAGCATGGAAGATCTCGGCGCTAACCTCGAGGGTGCTCGTACAGGACTCGTTGTTCCAGAATACATGGACATCGACTCCATCGAAGATCTTCAGTAAAAGAAAACATCTTTTGATAACAGGAAACCCCGGCCATAAAATGGCCGGGGTTTTATTTTGATTTTTCTGTGTGAAACCTGTTTCCTTTTACGTGTTCGTCAGCCTTATTTACGAGAATAAATCCTTTCCTTTCTCTTCGGCTGCCTTGGCTGCTTTCGTTTCTTTCACCGTATCAAATACCCAGCGCAGCACACAGGCGTGAAGGATGACGCCGCTGAACGTCAGCAGCGCAATCACAATGTTCCCCGTAATCGAGTCCGGATCAATATAGGCGTATCCGAAAAAAATAAGAGAAGCAGCAGCGCCGACCCAGGCCTCTGCATAATGCGCGAGTTTCTCCTGCTCGGCCCAATAGAGCGGAATCGTGCATAAAAACACAAACAGAACGACGCCCGGAAGCACGTGCATCAGCTTTTGTTTGGAGAGCACTTTAATTGCCGGTTTGGCGTAGTATTTTGTCATTGCTTTCAGCCGCAGAAAATGCAGAATACGTGCCAGACGGGCAGCCTGAAAAATAGCGTCCAGCGGAATAATCGCAATAACGATAAACGGATTATCTTTAAAAAAGGAAAGCTTTCGATCTGCCCGGTAAAATCGGACGCAGAAATCAACGAAGAATACTCCCCACGTGCCCCAGACAATCGGATCTTCGTACCTTGTTTCAAACCAGATCGTGGATACAGCTGCAAATGCGAGCAGAACCATCAGACCCTCGTATATCATTTCCGGTGAGGTTCGCTTTCTGCTCAACGTGAACTGCCTCCTCCTTGAATAAAACCAGCTGTACCTCTATTATAGCGGATGAGGGAGCCTTTGTAACATTTCTCCAAGAAGAACGACAAATCCTGTAAGTACTCACGAAAACAATATGGAAAAGGTGGTTTTCTCATGCGTAAAATGCGTACGTTTGTCATTGGGGCCATGGCCCTTAGTCTTGCAGCAGCCTGCGGGGTGAATGAAACGAACAATAACGAGAATGAAGCAAATAATAATGTCGGCGGCGCCAATGAGGTGGAAGAAAATTTGGATGATCTGAACGAAAATACAGAAGGCGTTTCTAATCAAGATGAGAACGCAAATGTCAGCAATGAAGCAGATGATGAAAACAATGCTGAAGAAGATGTAGCAGAACCCGACTCTGAGAACAATGAGAACAACGAAGAAGCTAATACTGGTGACGAGAACGAATCCAGCGAAGAAGAAGCTGAGGCTGAGAACAGCGCGTCCAATGATGATGAGGCGTCCAATGAAGAAGCAGCTGATGAAACCGAAGCAATGGTCTCTCCTCTGTACCTTTATTTTTCAGATGCAGAGCTGCTGAATAATTACCGCGTGGAAGCAGATAACGAAGTAAGCATGGATGAAGCTGGTGCGATGGAAGCGATGGAGCTTTGGGCAGCTGGACCGACTCATGAAGAACTGTATCCGCTGCTTCCTGAAGGAACGACTGTCCAGTCTGTAACATTGGAGGATTCCTCTGCGGAAGTGTCCCTCTCCCCTGAGATCGAAGATGCAAATCTTGGTTCAAGCGGTGAAATGATGCTGCTCGAGCAGATTGCGATGATGATGCATCAGTTCGGAGCTGAGGAAACATCTATTTTAGTAGACGGCGAGAGTGCCGGCGCCTTGCTCGGACATACTGATTTGAACGAAGCCGTTCAGGCTGGTAATCCGGAAGACTTTCAATCGATGGAGTAATACGCAGGCTCATGGTTGAATCATTGGTTTCAAGTCTTATATAATACGGCTATGCAGGGAAGCCGAAATGAAAAGCTGGACCAGCGAAAAACGGCTGGACCAGCTTTCTTTGTGCCTCTGCAGGAAAGGAAGTTTATGCATGCTGAAGCCTGTCAATAAAACGGTGATGCACAGTTACCCGGGGCTCGTTGCTCTGATCACCTCCGCGTTTGAAGGAGAAACAAATATTATGGCCGCCGGCTGGCACTCATATATTTCGTTTGATCCTCCCATTTATGGAGTAGCCGTGGCCGAAGAACGTTATTCTCATCGTCTCATCAACGAATCCGGAAGTTTTGTCGTACAATTCGTTGCTGCAGAGCACGCTGCAGTTATTCAAAAGGCAGGTACATACAGCGGATCTGATGGAGGGAAGCTGGAGAAAATCGGTCTCTCCTGGCAAAAGGGCCGTTCTGTTCCTGTACCGGTGCTAGATTGCGCCTACGTGGCATATGAATGCCGCGTTATTGACCGAAACACGTACGGCGACCACGATTGGTTTGTCGCTGATATTACGCAGTTTCACCAGGATCCCTCCTGTTTTCAGGAAAACGGCCTGCCAAACATGGAAGCGAATCCGCTCCCGCTTTATCTCGGCCGCTCGACTTACTTAACGGCTGATGCACAAACGTCCCGCAGAAATGTGCATATTCGCCGCTGAAGGAGACCGCATGTTATGAATGAGTACCATCCTTATATTGGAAAAAACGCCGCTTACTATGAACAGAAATGGAAGCAGCATTCCCATCCAGCCCGCTTTGCAGGCTGGAACTGGGCAGCTTTTCTGCTCGGCCCCGTCTGGGCAGCCTCCCGGCATCTTTACGTGCTCGCTGCCGGGTATTTTCTCCTTTACCTCACTTTTCTCCTGCTAGAATCGCTGCTGCCTGCTTTACTGGACCTGGGTGCCGGTGCTTCTGCGACGCCCGTATTTCTCGCTGCCCCAATTCTCTTTCTGCATGTGGCGTTCGGTTTAGCTGCTAACGCCGTTTATTGGCGGAAAGTGAAAAAAATGGCACAGCTCGAGAGAGCAGGAAAGCCTTCTCCTCCGCTTTTTCGTGGAAGAGGACAGTCCAAAAAAGCTGGAGCGGTTGTTTCAGCTGGAATGCTTCTGCTTGCTGCTGCTCCGGCCCTGTTTTTGTTCAGCTGGGCTTGGAATCCTCCCCTGGATCCCGGAATTTATGTGTATGACGGCGATCAGCCGCCGTCCGGCGAGCTGGATACAGTAGAGAACCCCGTTTTTTATAAGTATGAATCCATGATCCAGCTGTATTACATCGGTGAAGCTCTCGACGGCCGCGAACTGCGCTACGAGCTCCATTACTTAGGGCTTGGCGCAGAAGAGCGTATTGCCGGCCAGGCTTATCCGTTCTTTTCCGGCAGTACGCTCTCCTTAAACCTGCTCAATGCTGAGGATCCGGAACTGCCGGAGGGTGAATACCGGGTGGACGTGTATCTCGACGACGAACTGTTCGACATGCAGTCATTCGTCGTGACCGTTCCTTAGGATCAGCTTATTTTAGTGCCATCCGGCACATTGGTGTCCGGCGCCAGCAGCACGACATCCCCTTCTCCCGGTACAGCACCCAGCACGAGCACTTCGGAAGTAAAGCCGGCAATTTTACGAGGTGGAAAATTAACCACCGCCGTTACCTGCCGGCCTATTAGTTCCTCTGGTCCATATCGCTCGGTAATTTGCGCACTGGACTGACGTGTTCCCAAACTGCCAAAATCGATCGTCATCTTCATTGCGGGTACCCGTGCTTTTTCTAACCGTGCTGCCTCACGAATGGTGCCGATCCGTATATCCAGCTTTAAAAAGTCTTCTAGTTGAGCCACCGTGAATTCCTCCTTTTCCCTTGTGCTTTAAGTGTGCTTCATGTATGTTCCACAACATGAAGGCGTGTTCCTGCTTTTCTGCAACAGGAATTGGGTGATAACAGGAAGACCATGCAAAGTTTGGTTTCTTACGTCCTATATTAGGGAATGTTTTTATAATCCCTTCTGTACTTATTTGACAGGATGCATATGATACATCCTGATAACATACATGCTTGACCACGACATAGAAAAAGGGGGAACGATCCGCTGTCGCGGATTTAACTACTTATGGCTGAACATTATCAGTACGAAACGAAAAAACCTAGTATCGTCTTTTATATTTCTGCTCCCATTGTAGCTGCATTTGTTATCTGGGGGTTTCTCGGTCCTGAATCATTAGAGAATGCCTCCAATCAAGGTCTTGCGTTTACACTTGATAACTTCGGCTGGTTTTATATGCTGTCCACTGCTTTTATTATTGGCTTTGTGCTTTTTCTTGCTATCAGTCCATTTGGTAAGCTGAAGCTTGGAAAACCTGATGAGAAACCGGAGTACCGCTTTTTCACCTGGATCGGCATGCTTTTCTCAGCCGGTATCGGGGTCGGATTTGTGTTCTGGGGCGTTGCCGAACCGGTCCTCTACTTCTTCGATCCTCACCCGGACTTTGCCGGTTCAACAGAGGGGGAGCTTGCTACGGCAGGCCTTCGTTACGGCGTTTTCCACTGGGCGCTGCATCCGTGGGCGATCTTTTCACTCGTAGCGCTGACGCTCGCCTACGTCCAGTTCCGAAAGGATCAGCCTGCATTAATCAGCTCGGCGTTTCAGCCTATTCTTGGTGACCGTGCATACGGACCCTTCGGAAAAGGCATTGATACGCTGGCCGTGCTTGCTACATCCACCGGGGTAGCGACCACGTTTGGTCTCAGTGCCCTGCAAATTTCGGGCGGCTTTTCCTACTTATTCGACGGTATTGCTAATAATCCGTCCACACAGCTGACGATCATTGCCATCATCACTGTTTTGTTTATTTTTTCTGCCGCTACCGGTGTTAATAAAGGCATTCGTATACTTAGTACGATTAACTTGACCATTGCGGCCGTTTTACTGCTGTTTGTCGTAATAGCAGGCCCAACCTTATTTATCGCACAAAACTTTGTGACAACGATTGGAGGATACTTATCTAATGTTGTCACGATGAGCCTTGATCTTGATCCTTACGGCGACGGGGAATGGCTTGGAAATAATACGATCTTCTTCTGGGCGTGGCACATTTCCTGGTCTCCGTTTATGGGTATTTTCATCGCCCGTATCTCCCGCGGCCGTACGATCCGCGAATTTGTTGCTGGTGTTCTTATCGTTCCTTCTGTTCTGGCTGCCCTTTGGTTTACTACGTTCGGGGGCACCGCGCTCAGCATGATTCTCGGCGGGAACGATGTGATTGGGGATCTCGTCATGGAAGAGGAAGAGCTTGCCCTGTTTGCAACACTCGGCGAGCTGCCGTTTGCAGCGGTTATGAGTGGTCTTGCGATCGTTCTGATTATTATCTTTTTTATTACTTCTGCCGACTCTGCTTCCTACGTGCTCGGCGCTATGACGAGCAGCGGCAGCCTGAGTCCTAAGCTTTACATCAAGATCATCTGGGGCTTCCTGATTGCCGGAACCGCTTCTGTGCTCCTGTTAAGCGGCGGACTGGAAGGACTGCAGACCGCTTCTATTGTGGCGGCACTTCCGTTTGCGATCATCATGGTCGTCATGATCTTTTCGCTCTTGATTATGATGTCACGTGATGTAAAAATTGATAAAGTGAAAAAGCGTAAGCGGGAACGGCGCGAAGTGAAAAAAGAAGTCTATGGCGGAATGAAAGAAAACGTGTTTGACGATGCATTGGATGACGTCCGTGACGATTTAAAAGAAGACGTCCGCGACGAAATTTATGAAGAAATGAAAGAGGAAGTAAAAGAAGAAGTGTATGAACAGGTGAAAGAAGAAGTCTATGACGATCTGAAAGAAGAAGCGTATGAAGAATTTAAAGAAAAGATCTACGACGATCTTCGGGAAGAATTCGAAGATCATCTGTCAGATGAGGACACCGATTCAACCGACAAGAAGAATTAATCAATAAAAAGGGCCCGGAATCAATGATGATTCCGGGCCCTTTGTTACATGTAACAGCGTGTAGTACCCTCTACTGCTGCATGTCGTCGTTGTACCCAAAGAGCCATGTGAGAACGAACGCCGTACCACCGGCTATCAGGTTTGTGAGAATATAAAGCACAAGGCTGCTCAGTGATTCGATATAAAGCAGCATGCCCGGGATTACCGTAATCGCCATACCGGTTGCCTGCAGGTTAAACAGTGCTGCGAAAAATCCACCTGCTGCACCGCCAATCAGACCCATCACGAAAGGTTTTCCGTAACGAAGGTTGACACCAAAAATGGCCGGCTCCGTAATACCGAGAAAAGCAGAAACAGATGAAGGGAGCGCAATAGCTTTCAGCTTTTTCGCCTTTGTTTTTAAACCGACTGCAAGAGCTGCAGCACCTTGAGCTGCGATACCAGCTGTAATCAGTGCGTTGAACGGATTCAGTCCGTTATCAGCCAGCAGCTGAATTTCAAACAAGTTGAAAATGTGATGCACCCCGGTGATTACGATCACCTGATGGAGACCACCGATGATCAGTCCGCTCAAACCGAGCGGAAGCTCCAGTACGAACGTCGCCCCGACCATAATCGCAGCTTCTACTGCTGAGAAAATCGGTCCTACGATGAACAAGGCCGCCGTTATCATAATAAACAGCGTTAAAAACGGAGTTAAAATCAGATCAAGTGCTTCAGGAATTCGCTGACGAAGCCATTTTTCGAGCTTTGCCCCGAGATACCCAGCGATAAACGCCGGAAGAACAGAACCCTGGTAGCCGATCAACGGAATAAATCCGAAGAACATAAGCGGATCTGCTGCACCTTCCCCGACTTCATATGCGTTTGGCAGGGCCGGGTTGACGAGCATTAAACCGAGAACGATACCGATAACCGGACTTCCGCCGAACACCCGAAACGCCGACCAGGCAATCAGCGCCGGCAGAAAGGCAAAGGCTGTATCGGTTAACACTTCTGTATATAAGATAAAGTTATCCGGGATCGCTTCTGGTGTCGTACCGAACAGACCCAGCACCGCTTCCTGCGTAACAAGACCACGAAGACCCATGAACAAACCAGTAGCAACGAGTACCGGAATGATTGGAACAAAGACGTCACCGAACGTTCTGAGTAGACGCTGCATCGCATTACCCTGCTTCGCAGATTCCGCCTTCTGCTCCGATTTCGATGATTCCGATACACCTAGTGCAATGACTTCCTGGTGAATCCGGTTTACTGTACCCGTTCCGAAGATGACCTGAAACTGTCCGGAGTTGTAAAAAGCACCTTTTACCTTATCAATCTCCTCGACCTTCTCCTGATCAATCTTTTCCTTGTCTTTTACCATGAGACGAAGACGTGTCGCACAGTGGGCAGCAGAATCAATATTCTCTTGCCCGCCAATGGCTTCAATCAGTTCTTCCGCTATTCTGCGGTTCTCATCAGCCATGCTTCATACCCCTTTCTTTTTTTAAATCAAGCACCTATACAGGATCGATCACCTGAACATGTAATCGATTCCATATTGTGCAAAATAAAATAAATCTCTTGTGTAATCGATTCCATCAACATGATAAACTATCCCGCTTCAAAAGTCCATAGCCCATTACAGATTTTTCGACATTTTGCTGGTTTAACGATCGAAGCAGCATTTGCGCAGCTTCTCTTCCAGCTTCTTCGTATTTGTAATCGATGGTAGTCAGCGCCGGGGTAACGTACTGCGACATGTCGGTAGCGCCTACACCGGCAAAGCCGATCTGTTCAGGCACCTGAAGCCCTTTTTCTTTCGCAGCCTGCATCGCACCTACTGCCAGTCTGTCTGTCACTGCAAGCACGGCGTCAGGCCACTCTGAATCGGAGGCTGCTATTTGTTCAAATGCCGCTTTTCCGCACTCACTTGTAAAATCGGCCTTGCGGATCCATTCGGACCGAACCTCAAGCCCGTGTCGATTCATCACGTCCAAAAAGCCCTGCCTGCGCAGCACACCGACAGCATAATCCGATTCGTCTACTCCAATAAAACCGATTCGGCGTTTCCCGCTTTGAATCATATGCTCTGTTAAATCTGCGGCAGCGTGATAGTCGTCAAAATAAACCGAAGACACGCCTGGAAGGTTTTGACCGAGTGCGACAACCGGCACCTGCATAGCCCGCAGCGTAGCCAGCAGCTCTTCGTTCTGGTTGGTCGCCGTCAAAATAATGCCGTCTACTCGTCTGCTTTCAAGCAGCTGCAGCTGCCGCCGCTCCTGTTCATGATTCAGATTCGAGCTTGCGAGCAGCATTTGATAGCCATTCTGCTGGAACACATCGTCGAGTCCATTCGCCATCCGGCTGGATGTCTCTGTAAACAGCTTTGGCAGCACGACACCGATTACTTTTGTGCGCTTCAGCCGAAGTGACTTTGCTTGTTCGCTCGGTCTGTATCCCGTTTCTTCAATGATGCGGCGTACCCGCTCCCGAGCTTCTGCACTGACATAGCCGGAATCATTCAGCACTCTGGACACCGTCGTTCTGGAAACGCCGGCTTTATCTGCAATGTCGTTTATTGTGACCATCACTCTCACCTCATCGATATCCTACCACGAAGATGAAAACCCTGTCATCTCATGTGATTCTCAGTAGGTATTTTGTTACCATTTTAAGAATAATGCTTGATTCCTCCTCATCTTGGGTAATAAGAACCCTGATGATAGAACTAATTAAACCCGTGGAAGGGGTTATCAAATTGCCTGCTTATTTATCTAAATCTGTGCTGACTTCATCCATCGCCCGAAAAATGACGCTCGTTGTCCTGGGTGCCACACTGTTCAGCTTAGCTGCAGGGGCACCGGTTGCTTACGCTCAGTACCTGCTTGCACAATCCGGTGCACTGGATCTCGTTGGCACGACAGCTGCTAACCTGCTCCAAACCTACTTTACGCTGATTGTTAATACGCTCATTTTACTCGCCTTTGTATTTACAGGGCTGCGATTCTTCGTTGTGAAGCCCCTCCAGCGGTTAAATGACGTCATGCAGCGCATTCAAGGGGAAAAGCTGGACCTCTCGCACCGTGCCGAAAATGATTCTGCCGATGAGATTGGCCAGCTGTCACGTGCCTTTGACAGTCTTCGTCTCTCCCTCTCCGACACGATTGTGCATGTGAAAGCGGCTGCCGAGCAGACAGCGGCTCAAGCGGAACAAAATGCAGCCTCAATCGAGGAAATCAGCGCTGGCTCTGCAGTCGTTTCGGACAGTGCAAACGTCATGCGCAGCCAGGCCGCATCCGGTCGAACAGCCGTTGAGAATACATCCCAGGCACTGCTGGAGCTTTCTTCTCTTTTACAAATAATCAGCACAAGATCGGATCGATCCGGAAAAGCGGCCGAGGATACCCTCTCTCTTACTGGGAAAGGAAGCAGCAGCTTGGAAGAAGTTGCTTCGAAAATGGATCAAATGAAACAGGATGCCTCAGAGGCAGGAATTCACGTGCAGTCCCTTGATAAATATGCAGGCCAAATAAACAGCATCGTTGATACGATTACGAAGATATCTGATCAAACCAATTTGCTCGCACTCAATGCAGCGATTGAAGCTGCCAGAGCCGGTGAGGCCGGCCGCGGCTTTGCCGTCGTTGCCGACGAAGTTCGCAAATTGGCTGAACAAACCTCACGCGAAGCGGAGCATGTAACGGGTATTATCACTTCTATAACAGATACTGCCGCACTGGCTGCAGATGCAATGGAAACAAATGAGCGATCGGTAGCTGCCGGGGCAGAAGAAGTTACCCGTACAAAACAGTTGTTTGACACGATTTACGAAGCGGTATCCAAAACATCTGATGATATAACAGAAATTAAGGAGCTTGCCGGTGAGAAAACAGCTTCCTCTGCTGCAATTATCTCGTTTATTGATGAGATCGGCTCCTTTACAGATGATACCGATCATCATGCGGAGGCTGTCGCTTCCGCTTCCTCTGAAGCGAGTCATTCCTTGGAGGAAATTGCGGCCAGCACGGAGCAGATGACAGCACTCGCCGGCGGTTTACTGGAACAAACAAATCAATTTTCAACAGCTGAAGGAGGGCGCCAGGTATGACCGTAGAGATAACAGATACCGGAAGCGCTGTGCACGTATTGCTCCCCGCGCACCTTTCAGCTGAAGATGCCGCTGCCATGCGAAGCCGCCTGCTTGAGCACGGCAATCGCGGCGGCCGGAATTTTTACTTTCAAGGTTCAGAACGATTTGTAATCGATACATTATTTCTCGGCATTCTTGCAACGCTGATGAGGCGCTGTCATGCTTCTATTTCAGTCAGCGGCCTTTCCAGCGAAGCTCTTCAGACTTGTAAGAAAGCCCGAATGGACAAGTTAATTCATCTCGTTAAGCCATAATAGACAGAAAAAGAGACACGGAAGCGATCGCTGCCGTGTCTCTTTCTATTCGAAGCTATGATTATACCGCTGATACATTCGCAGCCTGTGGGCCACGGTCGCCGTCAACGATTTCAAACTCAACGTTTTGTCCTTCATCAAGTGTCTTGAAGCCTTCAGCGTTGATTGCGGAGAAGTGAACGAATACGTCGTCGCCGTCCTCGCGCTCGATGAAACCAAATCCTTTTTCTGCGTTAAACCATTTTACTGTTCCTGTGACCATATAAATCGGCCTCCCTAAAAGAAATTTGTTGAATCGTGCGAATCATTCGTACCCTGGTCGTGCCAAGAGGCCGTTGATATTGCCAATTCAAACATGTACAAGGCTGATGTTAGCATAATTGCACAAAACAATCAATATTATCCAGAAAAAATGATACCGCTTACGCAGTTGATACATCAGTCTTCTTCCGCATTAGTCCCCCGCTGAACCTCCACCCGCTGGCGCAGTGTATGCTTATATTCTCTGCTTTCTCCCTCGCCGCCGGCTGGTGCGACAGTAAAGACCGCTTCTGCTTCAATCGTAAATTCACCCGGATCAGCTTCAACCTCAATGTGATTTCCGCTGTGTTCAGCGTCTTCGTCGAGCATGATCTGCTGTATGTCTCCACCGGCATCTTCTTCCGCTTCATAAAGCAGCGTATCTCCCTGCTCAATCCGGTTGATTACAGCAATATGTCCTTCATACTGAAACAATGCCTCCTGTTCACCGTTGTGTAACACAACCGGCGTGACAGAAAGCGTTCCTCCAGCAAACTCCGGATCCAGATACAATTCCGCCTGCTCATATGGACCAGCCTCCCCGCATCCGCGCAGTGTAATCACGGATACGATAAAGAACAGCACTCCTGCCTTCATCTGCTTTCCCTCCTGTTTTCCATTCCCTCTCATTTTACCTAAAGCTGGGGGCTGAGGTAAAGAAAACAGTTGGCCGCGCTATTGGGCTTCTACTGTTCCTGCCTGCAGGACATGGCGCATAAGAAAATCAGCTGCTCCATCTTCGGCATTCGTCCCTGTAACAAAGTCCGCCGCCTTTTTTAATTCCGGTATGGCATTGCCCATTGCCACACCAGTGCCGGCGCGGCGCAGCATGTCGATATCATTCGGTCCGTCGCCAAACGCGATCGCTTCCTGCTTGGAAATACCGTATTGATACAACAGGTATTCCATCGCTGACCATTTTGAGATTTCTTTACGAACCAGTTCAAATCCGTCCTGCCAGCGGATTAATTCCGCCGTACGGCTGTAGAGCTTTTTCGGGAGCGTAATGAAGTCCGTAGACCGAACGCTGTACTTTAATATTTTCTCCGGTTTCACCGTATGAAGCGGCCCTGTGTAGACCGGATACTTTCCGCCCTCATTAACCCATGCCTGTACAATTTCATCCTGTTCCAGGCAGTACAGGCCTTCTTCTGCATGAACCATTATATTTCTAGCACCGGAGCGGACGACCGCTTCGTGCAGCTCCCACGGTGAATGCATGTACTTCATCTGCAGCGGATCAAGCGAAAACCAGTCGTAGACGGCAGCCCCATTTAAACAAATCATCGGCGTTTTCAGTCCGAGACTCCGATGATGCGGCAGGGTAATATCCAGGTGTCTTCCCGTAGCGAGAAACACATAAATGCCAGCTCGTTTCAGTTCTTCAATCACCTGTCTCATTTTATGGGAAATTGCATCTTCGGTATTTAACAGAGTACCATCCATATCGAGAAATACAGCTCTTATGCGCATGTCTGTTTCATCCTCTCCTGTTTCTATACCTACACCATACCCGCTGAACGTAAATCCCGTGTTAAGGAAGCTTAAAGGTTGAGGCTCCATTTTAAACGTTTTGTAAAGATCCGCTTTTCCTGAAGCGAACCGACCACAGCTAATTTCATTCAACAAGTTCCTATGAAAAATGGAGAATGAATGATCAAACAAGCGATACTGCTGTATGACGTACGCTTTCATCGAATTTTTGACTTTTTCTCATAATCTGCTATACTCATTCCGTTCTCTACGGACCGAGTCTTTCTAGGAAGGACTCTATCAATCTAATAGAAAGAGGTGCACGTGTTGTCTACAATTGAAAAATGGAAACAGGAATGGTTCAGCAACGTGAAAGGAGACGTGCTGGCAGGGCTGGTTGTAGCCCTCGCTCTGATCCCGGAAGCGATTGCTTTTTCCATCATTGCTGGTGTTGACCCGATGGTCGGCCTCTATGCCAGCTTCTGTATTGCTGTCATTATCTCGTTTGTCGGTGGACGCCCCGGCATGATTTCGGCAGCAACAGGAGCAATGGCTCTGCTCATGATTACGCTTGTAGCAGACCATGGTTTGGAGTATCTGCTCGCCGCTACGATTCTGACAGGTATTCTGCAGATTTTATTCGGGGTGTTTAAGCTCGCTGCGTTGATGAAATTTGTGCCGAGATCCGTTATGATCGGCTTTGTCAATGCGCTTGCAATCTTAATCTTCACGTCCCAGCTGCAGCACTTTGTCAACGAGACTTGGGTGATGTATGCGATGGTGGCGCTCACGCTGGCGATCATTTATATTTTGCCTAAGTTTACGAAAGCCGTTCCGTCTACACTTGTCGCCATCGTTGTCGTTACGGCGATAGCGATCATTATGAACGCAGGCGTTCGTACAGTCGGCGATATGGGGGCACTCCCGGATACGCTGCCGATCTTTGCCCTGCCAAACATCCCGCTGAACATGGAAACGCTGATGATTATCTTCCCTTATTCATTAGCGCTTGCGATGGTTGGGATATTGGAATCTCTGTTAACGGCCTCGATCGTGGATGACATGACCGATACGGACAGTGATAAAAACAAAGAAAGCCGCGGGCAAGGAATTGCCAACGTCACTACAGGTTTCTTCGGCGGCATGGCCGGCTGTGCAATGATCGGTCAATCAGTCATCAACGTCAAGTCCGGTGGTACGGGCAGACTATCCGCTTTGGTCGCCGGTACATTTCTTATGTTTCTCATTCTCGTCGTCGGAGACTGGGTTGTGCAAATTCCGATGGCAGCTCTAGCCGGCGTCATGATCATGGTATCCATCGGCACGTTTGACTGGTCGTCGCTGACGAACATTCATAAAGTGCCGCGGACGGATGCGCTCGTCATGGTCACCGTCGTCGGTACGGTAGTTTATACGCACGATTTGGCGATTGGTGTGTTCGCCGGGGTAATAATGAGCGCTATCTTCTTTGCCTGGAAGCTTTCCAAGATCAAAGTCGAGGAACATTTCAATGTTCGCACCCGGGAGATGACGTACGAAATTCACGGACAGCTCTTCTTTGCTTCCGTACAGGATTTTACGGACCAGCTTGATTTTAACACCGATGTCAGTCACGTTATTCTCGACTTATCGAATACACAGCTGTGGGACGACTCAGCAGTTGGCGCTATTGATAAGGTGAAGCACAAATATGGACTCCGTAATATTGAAGTATCTATTACAGGGTTAAACAAAGAAAGCTACAAGCTAATGGAAAAAATCGGCGGCTTAAACAAAGCCTCCGGCCATTAAGGAGGCCGTTCGATTATGAAACGTATCTTACTTGCAGTAGATGGCTCTGATCACAGCAATCGGGCCGCCGAAAAAGCAATTGGACTTGCCAGGATCACGGAAGACTCTGAAATTGAACTGCTTTATGTAGTCGACGGCAGCCGCTCTAAAACAGATATCCTGCACTATGGGGATTCTGATGCAGCTTCTGCGAAGCGCCGCCGTATGCTCGCTTCATTTGAGGACATGATTGCCGCTGAGAACATCTCTGTTACCTCAACCGTTCTTCACGGAAAGAACGGCGTAGCAGAGCCTATCATTTCTCATGCGAACGACGGCGCGTACGATGTGCTTGTGATTGGAAGCCGTGGACGGAACACGATGCAGACGATGGTTCTCGGAAGCGTCAGCCATAAAGTGATGAAGTATGTGAAAGCCCCGGTCATGATGGTTAAATAAGGAAAAAGAGCGCACGTTGCAATGCTCCTCTTCACGAGAAGAACTCTCCAAATGGAGGGTTCTTTTTTATGCACTGACAGCTGGTTCCGCCTCCGAAAGGATGAGGAAGGAACGAGCACGACTTTCCCTCCTGACCTCCAGATCTTCTACCCTGAGAAGTCTTTCTTTATCTTCCGCATCACGGCTTCTAAAGGTGAAAAAGCCTCAAACCTAGTGAAGCCGTGTCCTTCTGCCAAGTGCTGCTCACTAAAATGGGCCTATTCTGGCAAAGCGGAGGGGACCTGCAACCAAAACGACGTCCTGTCGTTCTTCTCTGAAAAGTCTGCGCTTTTTTTGGTCTGGCTCATGTATGTTTTGATTTTTTCCTGTAGTGACTGTTTGTTTGAATCATGCAAATATGGGAAGATAGCTGTATACACTACTTTAACGGAATAAGGAGGCTCCTTATGTTTACTCATATTTTAGTCGCAGCAGACGGATCCGAACACAGCTTCAGGGCATGTGAAAAAGCAGCAGAGCTTGCTTCATTAGCAGAGCGGAACGCCGTGGTTGAACTGCTTCATGTGGAAATGCGCAGCCGTTCTGTTACAGACGAGCTGGAGGATGAGAAACCTCACCCGCCGGCCGAGGAGCAGCAGGAGCTGTTTGATGAATATAAAAAAGTCGACATCGGCCCTGCAGAATGGAAGGAAACGGTTATTATGGAGCGGGAAAACGTCGCTTCCTCCATTATCGATTACACGAAAGAGTCCGGAGCGGATATTCTCGTAATCGGAAGCCGCGGACGCAGCTCGCTGCAGACGATGGTGCTTGGAAGCGTCAGTCACAAAGTCATGAAGTACGTCGAAGTTCCGGTTTTGATCGTTAAATAAGCGTTATAGTAAACGGTGCTGATTGGTGGTGCAAGAAACTGGAGAACGGATCCTTCCTGAAAACATGGAACCGGATCACCCTATGTGCCTCACACATGCAGCACGGTAGTACTTGGCACTTCCCTGGTTTCCAGCCGTGTACGAAACATTGCCTGCGGCAGCGGCTACGAAGCGAAACTTATGGCAAGGCTCAGGCAAAAACGGTTAGCTGAGCCCGTTCTCTCCAGAAACCGAGTGTCAGCAGATACAGGCAGATGCAACGTTATTCCCCTAAAATGACTATATCTACATTCTGAAAAGACCGTTCTCTGTGAATAGAGAGCGGTCTTTCGTTGATCAGGCATGCTTTTCCTGCAGGTTTTCTTCTTTCTTTGCTTGAGCATCCGGTGGAAAGAACAGCTTCCGGTCTCGCCGCAAGAAATAAAGCGACAAAAGAACAGCAAGAATATCGGCCGCGGGGAATGCAATCCAGACTCCCCAGACACCAATCACCGGTGCGAGAATCAGAACGAGCGGAATCAAAAACAGCACCTGCCTGGCCATCGATAGAATTAAAGCCGGCCTCGCTTTTCCAAGCGCCTGATAAAGGCCGCCGCTGATCACCTGGATGCCGATCACAAACGCGACAGCAAAAATAATTCGCAGCGCATCAACTCCTGCGTCGATCACAGCCTGATCCTGCGTAAATACTCGCATAAGCCAGTCCGGGATGACCATCGCTGCTCCAAATACGAGAAACGAAAACAGCGTTACGACTTTGAGAGAAAGCTTAATCGCCTCACTCATTCGTCCAAACTGCCGAGCCCCAAAGTTATAGCCGACGATCGGCTGCATCCCCTGTAGAATTCCCATCATCGGCATTAGCGTAATCATCGCGATTCGCTGCACAACACCAAATACCCCGACGTAAAATTCGCCGCCGTAGCGGATCAGCATCGCATTAATGACGATCATCATCACGCTTCCTGCTACCTGCCGGGCAAATGCCGGCATCCCAACGATAGAGACTTCCTTAATAATCCGCCAAACCGGCAGCATGAGAACTGGACGAATATGAAGGGAGCTTTTCCCGCTGATAAAATACTTTAACACCATAAAGGTTACGGAAGCCTGTGAAATGACAGTCGCAATAGCCGCTCCCTGCACTCCCATATTCAGCCAGATAATAAAAACTGGATCCAGAATGATGTTGAGCACAGACGGAATAATCATTGTGATCATCGCAAACCTGGCATTTCCCTCTGCGCGGATGACGGCGTTTGTCGTAAATGCAAATGTAAAAAAGATTGTCCCCATTGTAATTGGGAAAATATAGGAATATGCCATCGCCATAACGGTATCGCCTGCCCCAAACAGCTGGAGAACCGGGTTCAGCAGTGTATAGGAGCCGATCACGCCGATGACACCAATAAGTACAACGAGCATCATCATGTTACTAAATACATGATCTGCCTCTTTTTCTTTCCCGGCTCCGAGCCTTCTGGAAATAACAGAAGCACCACCCATGCCTAACGCCCCGGCAACAGCCATCATGACGATCATAAGCGGAAAAGCCAGCGTCACAGCAGCCACTCCGTCAATGCCGACCGCATAGGAAATAAAGATGGTATCGACCAGGTTGTACACGGACATCGCAAGCATTCCTGCAATTGCAGGAATAGAAAGTCGCTTCAGCAAGGCAGGGATCGGCTCAGATCCAAGCCTTGCACTTTGTTCTTTTTGGGAGCTCACCGGCCTTCCTCCTCACGGAACGACAGACGTATTTTCTCCAGCAGCCGCCGCATTTGTTTGTCCTCTTCAGCTGAAAGAGCACTGGTTATTTTCGACTCTGCATGTTCCAGTGCTGTCCACATCTCTTCTTCGATATGCATGCCTTTTTCCGTAAGAGAAATCACTCTGCTGCGCCGGTCTTCGCGGCTCTGCATTTTCCGAATCAGTTCTTTTTTCAGCATCGTTTCCAGCAGTCCGTTCATCGTTGATCCTTGCACATTCAGCCGCTGCATCAGCTCCGCCTGCGTCATACTGCCTTCTTTGTAAAGCAGAAACAGGATATTACTTTGAGAGCGTGTCAGCCCTAACCCTGAAAACTTACGATTAATATTGTTTTGAAGCATGTGTGCAGTCATACCAAGTTCGTAGGAAAGCAGTTTTTCTATGGGCTGATTCATTACCAGTCGTCCTCCATCGCAAATACTTCGTTCCCTAATATTACGATATACGAAGGAGTTCGTCAATCCATTTTCAGGAAACAGATGTACGACGAATAGAGCTGCCAGCCGGCAGCTCGTTATCAGGCTTTTGAAAAAGTCCGTCTGATTACCTAGTTACTCTTTTTTTATATCATCCTTCTTCGCTTCATCAGCCTGCCGCTCCGAAACAAAGCGGCAAAGAATTTTCCTCCTGCTCGCTGCTCCTAAGACGAATGCTGCGAAGCACCCGGGTCCCGCTCTATGAAAAAGACCCTGCACGAAGAAGGTTCTATGGGCACTTGCAGGCTCCTGCTAAAAACATCAGGTGTTTACCTTCTCTGCCAGCTGTCGAAACCAGAGAGCCTCGGCTCAGAATAAAGGGTAGACCCAGCGCTTCCGACAACCGGAGGAAAGCCAAACCCGTTTCCTCCGAAAAGAGCAGGTCCGCAGATGCAGACGGTGGCGAGGATAATCACCTCCGTTCCCACCGCCTTTTATTAAACAACATAGACAAACTGGCCGTTAGTAGCCATTTTCCTGATTAACCTGATTGACCGGAAGTATTTCCCCTTTTGTATAGGCGATTAAATTTGGTATTAAAATATCGCAGACGACCCGTTCGTTGTAAAATTCGGTTGAGCCTGCTGTGTGCGGAGAGATAAGTACGTTATCCATCTCCCAAAGCGGATTCGCTTCTGGAAGCGGCTCTTCTTGAAAAACGTCCAGTCCGGCTCCGCCGAGCTGCTTTTGTGCAAGTAATTCCGTCATTGCCGCTTCATCTACGGTGCCGCCCCGGCCTATGTTAATGAAAAAGGTCTGTTTTCCCATCAGTCGAAGTCGTGCCTCTGAAAAAAACTGTTCCGTATCTTTTGTCAGCGGCAGGGCATTGATGACAAAATCGGCCTTCGCAAGCCGCTGATCGGCTTCCTCCGGCGTGACGATTCTATCTGCATAATCTGACGGCGCTCCGCTTTTGCGAACGCCGGTAACATCCATTCGGAACGCTTTTGCGAGCCTTGCCGTTTCCTCTCCGATCGCTCCCATCCCGTATATCACGATTGAAGCTCCATGAATTTCATGCTTCAATCCAGCATGATGCCATTTCTTTTCAGTCTGCTGCTTTGCATAAGCAGACATGCGCCTTGTCCAGCCGAGCATAAAGGCAAAAATCGTTTCCGAAATGGGCGCGGCGTGGACTCCATTGGCACTTGAAATCTGAATTCCCTGCTTAAAGTATGTATCGAGTGGAAGATGGTCGACGCCTGCACTCCACGTTTGGATCCACTTCAGATGTTCTCCCGCATACTCCATCATGTCTGCCTTCCATCCAGCAGCTGCTTCTGCTTCCGGCATCCAAGGCTTCCACGTTTCTTCCTCCCGGCCGATAACCACATTCCAATCTGGGACTGCTTCTTTAATTTTCTTGATGAGCTCCTCCTGCAAATCCTGTGCAATGACGATCGTTCGCATAAATGGTCCTCCTCTAATGACTAGTCATTATACCTTTTCGATCAAAGACGGTTCTTTTCCTGCTTTTTGGAGGCTTCTGACGGAGCTGTTTCGCTAAACTGTCATAAAGCATTCATAATCACAGACGGGCTTCCGGTTTCTACCGTCTGTCGTTTCGCATATAATAGAAAACAGACTGTGTATGTTGCACCGCGATCTCGAGCATTCATATTTGAAAAGAGAGGTTTTGTGTATGTCATATAGTAAAATGCTGCTTATTACCGCTGCCGTCTTCGGTGTCATCGGTACGTTCATGGGTGGTCACATGGCCGGCTCAGGCGGACCTTCACTGCGTCCGATCCATGCTCACGTTCTGACTGCCGGCTGGCTGTCTTTATTCGCCTGGTCGATCTACTACAAAGTATACCGTCCTGGAAAAACGCTGCTTACCAAAATTCATGTATGGAGTGCCCTGATCGGAACCATTGGACTCTGCCTCGGCATGTATCTCTATATGATGGAGCCGTTTCCGCTCCCGGGAATAGTGACCCTGCTGTTCTATATCATCAGCGGATCTGTGCTGATGATCAGCTACTTTGTCTTTTTAATTATCGCTGTCCGAACGCCTGATGAGGATCCTGCTTAATTTGTCTATTACGCAGAAAACAGCCTCTGCCCGATGAATGGGCGGAGGCTGTTTAATTGTTAATCGGCATCGATCGCTTCAATTGCCTGCTTCACTGAACCATAGGTTTTTAAAGAGGATAAATCGATATCCAGCCCCCGTGTGTGCATTGCGACTTTTGGTGTGATGCCGGTGATGATCATCGTCACTCCTTTCAGCTTCATTAAATCACCAAGCTGAAAAATACCGACGACGGCTGCTTCATCCACTTCACGGAAACCGGAGAGATCCAAAATCAGCGTCTCAATCGCAGATCGGTCCAGTTCAGGAAGAATACGCTCCATGATAATGTTCATTCGCTTCTCATCAATGTTTCCGATAAGCGGCAGAACGGAAATCGTTTCTTTAATCGGCACAACTGGAGTGGAAAGGAGCTCAATTTCTTTATTATAGGAGGCAAGCTTTTCCTCTGCTTCTTTGAAATCGGTAATATCTTTTTGAATCCCGACGAAGTAGTACTGATCCTCTGATTCCAGATAAATCGGATCGATATGCAGCAGGTTCCAAAACGGCGTTCCGTCTTTTTTATAGTTAAGCAGTTCGACTGACACCGGCTCTTTTTCTTTAACTGCGCTGCGAATTTTATCGACTTCGCGCTGATCTGTCTTTTCACCCTGCAGAAACCGGCAGTTTTGACCGATGATGTCTTCCTGGGAATAGCCGGTCAACTTGGTGAATCCCTGGTTTGCGTAAATAATCGGGTTATCCGGCTGCTGCGGATCGCTGATGATAAAGACGAGCTGTGTCTTTTCGAGGATTTTATTTTTAAGTGCCTGTAAGTCCGTAACCACGTTATCGCTCCTTTGCTTCTGCTTCCGTTAAACGTGTCTCTATTGTACCCAACTTACAAACGCTTGAAAAGCCGGAGCTGATTATGCTTCCGGCTCTTGCAGAATATGATCACGCAGAACGAGCGAACAGGCTCCTCGCAGCGTACTGTTTTCCAGTGTTGATACATGAATATCTGTATCGGCAGCGTGCTTGGTCAGAAAGCGTGGATATGCAGCTTTACGCGCTGTTTCCATCAGCTGTTCGTTCCGGCTTAACCCGCCCCCGAAAACGACTGCACTCGGATTGAACGTATGCACAGCGTTCACAAGAGCATACCCAAGCCACGTGCCAATCTGCTTCAGTGCTTCAGCTGCAGCAGGATCGGTGCCTGCAGCGGCTGCAACGTCTGCGCCGGATGTGTAAGGCCTGTGCTCAGTCGCTTCATTTGCCTGCCGTACGAGCGCTTCAGCCGAAGCAAGCGTCTGCAGGCAGCCGCTTGCTCCGCATGAACACTGGACGCCGTTCGGATCGATGAGCGTGTGGCCGATTTCTCCAGCTATGCCGGAAGCACCTTCTGCGACTCTTCCGTTTTCCACGTAAGCCGCTCCCAACCCTCGACCAGCATTGATAAACAAAAAGGAATCATACGTGCGCCCCTTCCCGTACCACGATTCGGCCAGCGCCATTGCCTTCACGTCATTACAGGTGGAAATCGGGAGCCCAAAAGCTGTCTCCAGCGCATGCCGAAGCGGAACGCCCTTTATCCCATGAGCGGGGGCGTGAACCGAAACACCGCTGCGTCTGTCTACGATTCCATGTACGGCTGCGCCTATTCCAAGCACCGGTTCCGGTTCCTCACTCAAAAATTGATGCAGCAAAGAGGTAAGAAAGGAGAGAAAGGTGTTTTCCGTCACCTGCTCCGGGATGGCAATCGTCCTGCTCCGCAGCAGTACGGTGTCCAGCCCTGCTGACGCGATTCGCAGCTCGCTGGATCCAATATCAATACCGACAATCCGCTGGGCCCGGTTATTCATTTGCAGCAGGATCGGCTTTCGACCGCCGCTGGAGGCTCCTGCTTTCGTCTCACGCACGAGATTTTCCTGAAGCAGCGCCGTCACAATATTTGTAACGGATGCTGCGGTCAAACCTGTACGGTCGGCAATGCTCGCGCGTGAAATTCCTGACGTACTCTGTCGGATCGCCTGCAGCACCCGGCTTCTGTTTCGTGCTTTCATATGCTGAAAACTGCTCATCACCTATCCCCCTATTGCTGGATCGTCTGCATAAACCGTTGAAACGCGCGAATACCGGCATCGTCACGTTTAAACACGCCCGCATGACCTAAGATCTCTGCAAAGACAAGCCCCGTTTCTTCCTGCAGAAGCGTCTCCATTTCTTCCACGCTCGCGGTACGGCGTCCTTCCGAAACCTTCAGTGCCCAATCAGCGTGCTTTGCCGTGATCCCGTCATACAACGCCGATTCAGGGGAAACACCCGCTAGCTTTTCCGCAGTTTCACGAAGCTCCTGCTTCAGCCGACCTGGCAGTACGGCCAGCCCCATGACTTCGATCAGGCCGATATTTTCTTTTTTAATGTGATGCACATGCGCATGCGGATGAAATATACCGTCCGGATGATCGCTGGAGGTGCGGTTGTTCCGGAGCACAAGATCAAGTTCGAATGCCCTTCCGCGCCGTCTGGCAATCGGAGTGATTGTCTGATGGAGCGTTCCGTCTGTCTCTGCATAAATCCCTGCCGTTTCATCGCTGTAAGCACGCCAGCTGTTCAAAATGTGTTCTGCTGCTTTTTTGACTTCCGTACGATCGTCTCCCTGAAGCCGGACGACGGACATCGGCCATTTTACTCTGGCTGCAGTCACTCCTGTAAACTGTGGCAGTTCCATTGTTTCTTCTGCTTCAGCGCGGGCCATCGGAAACGTATAGCAGCCGGCCTGGTAATGATCGTGGCTCAAGATAGAGCCTCCGACGATAGGCAAGTCCGCATTGGAGCCTATAAAGTAGTGCGGGAACCGTTCAGTAAAAGCAAGCAGCCGGGTAAATGTGTCGCCGGTGATGACCATCGGCTCATGCTTCTCTTTCAGCACAATAGCATGTTCATGGTAGTAGACATATGGAGAAAATTGAAAATGCCACGCTTCTTCATTTAAGGTCACCGGAATTGTTCGCAGATT
Organism: Bacillus daqingensis; assembly: GCF_042654445.1. NCBI lineage: Bacteria > Bacillati > Bacillota > Bacilli > Caryophanales > Bacillaceae > Bacillus > Bacillus daqingensis. The sequence continues at coordinate 273,228 of NZ_JBHSGK010000004.1, read as the reverse complement.
CTGCCTGGCAGGGTGATTAAGCCTACCTGCATAGCCTTCATTTTCTCTGCAAAGCAGGCAGAGCGGATAGGAAGAAGCCGGCTGGTGCTTAAGCTTTTCAATTTCAGCCGGATCTTTCTCCGGCTTCGATAAATTGATCGTCATATCAAGCGCACCGTATTCTGTATCCGTCTTCCAGGTTACATTCTTTTCAATACGCTTTGTCCGAATGTAATCAATCGCTTTGTTCCACTCGTAAAACCAGGCCGTAGCCTGTTCCGGGCTTTTCTCTTCCTCTTTGCCAAACCGGCTCGCGATCACAGAAGGCTTATCTGCAAAGACACCCATCAGCTTCGTATCAAACAAGTCTCGTTCCGTTACCGTATCATTTTCTATCCTGCCTTCATCCAGTGCCCATTTCAAGATATCCTCCATGATCGAATGAAGGTCCCGTTCTGCTGCGGATACCGGCTGTTCAAAATCAGCAATCTGCAGCTTCTCAAGCAGCTGATTCCGGCAGTAAACGTGATCTTCTTTCTCAATCAGCTTTTTTCTGACAGCCCATGCCGTCAATTCTTCCACTAATCGGCTGATGTTCATTCAGTTTTCCTCCCCGTAGCCATTCGGATGCTTTTGGTGCCACTCCCACGCTGTTTTTACGATCGTGTGCAAGTCAGCATACTTCGGCTTCCAGCCCAGTACGGATGCTGCTTTCTCGGAGGAAGCAACCAGCTCTGCCGGATCTCCCGCCCGGCGCGGAGCTATTTCCCGGGAAATAGGACGTCCCGTTACATGTTCAGCAGCATCAATCACCTGCTTCACACTGAAGCCGCTGCCGTTGCCAAGGTTAAACGTATCTGACGATTTGCCGTTGCGCAGGTGCTGCAGCGCCTGAATGTGAGCTTGAATCAGATCCTCGACGTGAATATAATCGCGGATGCAGGTGCCGTCATCTGTTGGATAATCATCTCCGAAAATCATGATTTTCTCGCGCTGTCCGAGCGCCGTCTGCAGAATAATTGGAATCAGGTGGGTTTCCGGATCATGATCTTCTCCAATATCAACGGTCGTATGCGCCCCTGCTACATTGAAGTAGCGCAGCACGACGTACTCCATGTCATAGGCCTGCCGGCACCAGTGCAGCATTTGTTCGATCGCAAGTTTCGTCTGACCGTACGTGTTGCCCGGCTTTGTGGGGGCCGACTCTGTGATCGGTACAGATTCCGGTTCCCCATATACAGCGGCCGTTGACGAGAATACGATATGCTGAACACGATGCTGCTTCATCACCTTCATCAGGCTGATGGCGCCGCCTACGTTATTGTCGTAGTAGTCAAGCGGCTTTTCCATGCTGACACCGACGAGCGAATCTGCGGCAAAATGCATCACAGCATCTATCGATTCCGATGCAAACATGGCCTCAAGGGCTTGTTCATCACGGAGATCGACGTGATAAAAAGCAGCCTGATCCGGCACTGCTCCCCGATGACCGGTCTGCAGGTTATCTGCTACTACTACCTCTTCACCCGCTTCCAGCAACGCTGCAACAGCATGGCTTCCAATGTATCCTGCTCCTCCACAAACGAGTACACTCATTTTATGCCTCTCCCTTCCATTTTCCGGCTCCTCCGCCGATATCTGTTACATAAAATGCCGGTTTCCAGCCGACCGCTGCCTGATAAGTATTTCCAATGCGCTCAAGCGTTTCCTGCAAGCCCTGCTGCTTAACAACCGCAATTGCACAGCCGCCAAATCCTGCTCCTGTCATTCTTGCTCCAAGAACACCTTCCTCTGCCCAGGCAGCCTCAACGAGTGCATCCAGATGCTCTCCTGTCACTTCATAATCCTGTTTCAGCGATTGATGTGAGGCATTCAGCAGTTTGGCGAACCCATCAACGTCACCATCCACAAGCTTTGCATGCGCCTCTTTCGTGCGCTGCTGCTCGGTTACGGCATGGCGGGCACGTGCATATTCTACCTTAGAAAGATGACCTGCCTTTTCCTCAAGCATTTCCGGCGGCACTTCACACAAATATGCGGGTGCTCCATTCTCCTGCAGATTCATTAACGCGGATTTGCATTCTTCCCTGCGCTGATTGTACGCCGAGTCTGCAAGCTCTCTTCGCTTATTTGTATTCATAATCACGAGGACGTTGTCCTGCAGATCAAGCGGGGCATACGATACGTCCAGCGTTCTTGTATCGAGCAGCATCGCCTGCTTTTCTTTACCGTTAGCGATTGCGAACGGGTCCATAATACCGCAGTTAACTCCAAGGTAATCGTTCTCTGCCTGCTGTGCCAATTTACTCAGGGTAACCTGATCGAGTCCGAGCTCGTTATATGCGTTTAGCACGGTACCAATCAGGACATTAAATGAAGCTGAAGAAGAAAGCCCTGCACCGTTCGGGATGGTTCCCTCTACAACCGCGCGAAATCCGTGAACACGGCGTCCTGTTTCAGCCTCGATGACCGCTGTCATAGCCCGAATAAAATCTGTCCATCCGCCCTGCAGCTCTACCTTCCCACCGAGATGAATCGTTTGTATGCCATCATCCGGAAAATTGATCGAATACATTTCTACTTTTCGCTCTTCCAGAGGAGAAACCGCTGCGTAAGTTCCGATTGTCAGCGCAGCTGGAAACACGAGTCCTCCATTGTAATCAATGTGTTCTCCTATTAAGTTTACTCTTCCCGGTGAAAAATAAACCGCGTCTGCACGCTCGCGAAACAATTCTTCATATGTTTTCTCTACTGTTGTCATGAGGACACCCCTTTATTAATTAATTTAATTAAGTATCTTTATCGTAGCATGATTCCAGTCATCGCACAACCTGACACGAAAATCTTCATCGTTCATAATCGTTCAAAAGCAATCACTCCTCTTTATTTTCTGCTGATATTTCTGTCTGCATCCAGCTATTCAGCAGCATGTATCTATACTGACCTCAGCGGATCAAAAGGAAAATGAATGTTTTTGAATGTTTTTGAAATAAAATGATTGATTTTGATTGTTTCATGTTTTATACTCAATGTAATCCCTTACATGGAGGCGGAAACAATGCTGACATACGAACGGCACGACACAATTCTTGAACTGCTCCGGCAGCGGCGGACAGTGAAATTGACAGATTTGACAGAAGCAACCGGTGCTTCAGAATCTACAATCCGGCGTGACCTGAGTGAACTTGAAGATGCACAAAAATTAAAGCGTATACACGGTGGTGCCTCTCTTCCTTCCAGGAAGTCGGATGAACCAACGATGCTCGATAAAAAAACAGTTTTCGCCGAAGAAAAACAGCGAATCGGCAGACTGGCCGCTTCCTTTATTGAAGACGGTGATTCCGTCTACCTCGATGCCGGAACCTCAACGGAGGCGATGCTTCCTTATATTGAGGCAAAGGAGATCGTTATCGTTACAAACGGCCTGAACATTGTAGAGCCTGCTCTCAAGCGAGGATTTCGCACTTACGTTCTCGGCGGCTACGTCAAATCGGGAACGCTTGCTTTTATCGGCAGGACAGCCGCTGAATCACTGAAGCAGTATCGGTTCGATAAAGCATTTCTCGGCACAAACGGAGTCGACCCGGAATTTGGCTTTTCCACTCCGGACCCGGAAGAAGCTGCTATTAAACAGCTCGCATTGGAAGCGTCCCAAGAGGCGTTTGTACTCGCAGATGCGTCCAAGCTGCAGCAGACATCCTTTTCGCGTTTTGCCTCCATTCACGACGCTGCACTGATTACGGAGATAAAAGCTGATACAGAACTGTTTCTCGAGCAGCTGAGTGAGCATACTACGATTGAAGGAGTGAAGCCATGATTTACACCGTCACCCTTAACCCGTCGATTGACTGCTTTATGGAACTGCCGGAGCTGGTCGAAGGTGCTACAAACCGCGCTACCGAGCAGCGGATGATTCCAGGCGGGAAAGGCATAAACGTCTCCCGCGTGCTGCACCGGTTTGGCATTGCCTCAACGCTGCTCGGTTTTACAGCAGGATTTACCGGCGCCTTTTTAAAGGAAGAGCTTGCTGCAGAGGGCTTGCGCACCCATTTTACTGACACACCTGGTATGACACGAATCAATATGAAACTCAAGACCGCAAAGGAAACCGAGGTTAATGGCCCTTCTCAAGCTATCAGTGAGGAACATGTCCATCAGCTGCTTGCCGGACTAGATTCAGCGGAGGAACATGATCTGCTCGTTCTTTCCGGAAGTCTTCCACCGTCACTCCCGTCTGAAACGTACCGGATGATAGCTGAAAAGCTCACGCTTCGAACGGTGATCGATACAAGCGGTGTGCCGCTGCAAAAAGCGCTCTCGGCCAGGCCGTATCTGATTAAGCCGAATATCGATGAACTGACCGCCCTGTACGGCCAGGAATCAGCGGATACACCAGGAGCTGTACGTTTGGCGAAAAAAGCTGTTGCCGATGGTGCAAAAAATGTTCTCGTCTCCCGTGGAGCTGAATCCGCCCTGCTCGTTTCCGCCGAACGTGTGCTGGAAGCAGCTGTTCCAACCGGAACGATCCACTCTACTGTTGGAGCAGGTGATTCGATGGTTGCCGGATTTCTCGCGGGGCTGGAGAACGGTCTTGCACCTGAAGAAGCATTCCGCTGGAGCATCGCTGCCGGTTCTGCCACGGCATTTTCAGAATCCCTTTGCACGAAAGAGCATGTTGAAGATCTGCTGCCGTCCGTCTCTGTTCACGAATATAAGGAGGAATCGGTATGAAAATCACAGAGTTGCTCACAGTTGAAACAATTGTACTGGATTTGACAGCTGACTCAAAAGACGGCGTCATCGATGAGCTAACGGCCAAACTGGATCAGGCAGGCAACCTGAATGATCCTGCTGCCTTCAAAGCAGCCATTCACGAGCGGGAGTCACAAAGCTCGACCGGTATTGGCGAAGGGGTCGCGATCCCTCACGCAAAAACGAAAGCTGTGTCACGCCCTGCGATCGTTTTCGGCCGCTCCAAAGCGGGAATCGACTATGATTCTCTCGATGCTCAGCCGGCTCACTTATTCTTCATGATCGCAGCCAGCGAAGGAGCGAACCAAACTCACCTTCAAGCATTGTCCCGCCTTTCCACACTGCTTATGGACGAGTCCTTCCGAGAAGAGCTGATGACCGTTTCCTCGGAAGAAGATTTACTTGCAGCAGTTGACCGGAAAGAAACGGAAAAGCTTGCTGAAGAGGATCCAAAGGAAGCATCCGGAGACCGCCCGTATTTTCTCGCTGTCACAGGCTGCCCGACCGGAATTGCACACACGTACATGGCGGCAGACGGCTTAAAAGCTGCTGCTGAAAAGCTCGGCTACGATATTAAAGTAGAAACAAACGGCTCAGACGGTGTACGCAACACGCTGACCGCAGAAGATATTGAAAAAGCAGACGCGGTGATCATCGCGGCGGACACGCGGGTGGAAACTGACAGGTTCGATGGCAAGCCTTTACTGAAAGCGCCGGTAGCCGCAGGCATCCGCAAGCCGGAGAAGTTGTTGCAGGAAGCACCTGATGCACCTGTGCACCAGGCAGCCGGCGGCGGAGAGCGCCAGGCCGCTTCTGCATCGGGTCTTGGCTCAGCTAAATCGGCAGGTGCCGCGTTTTACAAGCACTTGATGAGCGGTGTATCAAACATGCTGCCATTTATCGTCGGCGGCGGTATCCTGATCGCTCTTTCCTTCTTCTTTGAGAATCCGGAAAATCAAGAGATGACTTGGTTTGGAGAAGTTCTGATGACGATCGGCGGTGCCAATGCCTTCTTCTTCATCGTACCAGTGCTTGCAGGCTTCATCGCTTACAGCATCGCAGACCGTCCCGGTTTTGCTGCCGGTATGGTCGGCGGTCTCATGGCTCACAATGGCGACGCCGGTTTCCTCGGCGGGATTGTAGCCGGTTTTCTTGCAGGTTATCTCGTACTTGGCATCCGTCGTTTGTTCAGCTTTATGCCTGCTTCACTTGAAGGCATTAAAACGATTTTGATTCTCCCGCTGTTTGGTATCTTTACAACCGGGTTCATTATGTACTTCCTCGTCGTACCGATGGCAGCCGTGCAAGGTGGCCTCGTCAGCTGGCTCGGCGATATGCAGACAGGCAACTTCGTCATTCTCGGAATCATTCTCGGCGGGATGATGGCAGTCGACATGGGCGGCCCGATCAACAAATCCGCCTATGCATTCGGACTCGCTATGATCGACGCCGGACTGTATGCACCGATTGCCGCTATTATGGCGGGAGGTATGGTTCCGCCGCTCGGTATTGCACTGGCTACGACGTTTTTCAAGCGAAAGTTCACGAAGGAGCAGCGTGACTCCGGACGCACAAACTACATTCTTGGAGCTTCGTTTATTACGGAAGGAGCGATTCCTTTCGCAGCAGCTGATCCGCTGCGGGTAATCCCTTCGCTCATCGCCGGCTCTGCCGTAGCAGGCGGACTGTCCATGTTTTTCGGTGCCGCTTCTGAAGCACCGCACGGAGGCGTGTTCGTTATCCCGATCATGACGCAGCCGGTTCTATATGTAGTCGCCATATTAATTGGCTCACTTGTTACAGCAGGACTGCTTGCGATTCTGAAAAAGGACATCGATCAAGTTCCTGCCGCAGGAGCTCCTGCCCCGCAGAAAAAAACAGCTTAAAACGAGACGAGCCGCCCGGGTTGGGCGGCTCGTATTCATTTTCTTGTCACGTGCCTCGCATGTATTTGTCCATTCGTTTGTCATCCTTATTTTCCTTTACGACAAGGATCGCGTGAATCATGCCTGGTATATAGAAAAACAGGGTTAATACGAGGTTAATCAGTGCCTGAATCGGTTTCCCTGCTAGAAGGACCGCTACAGGCGGCAGTAAAATGGCAAGCAGCCACATCATAAGACGTCATCCTTTCTGATTTCAATATCCCGGACTACTTATCTTCCCCGGGAAGTCTGCCTCGTAAACGGTTGCGGGGATGTTGCCGTTGCGGAAGGTCGTCGGCCGTGATGCCCACTTTGGCACGGAAAACAGATTCTTTCTTCAAGACCGGTCGTCCCTTTCCGATACCGACCTGCTTTTCCTCAGAACGAATGACGGTTGAGTGGTCCTGGGTTTTTAAGTCGGATACGAGCTGCTTCATATCACGGAATAAGTCGCGCTTCCTCACTGTACCCCTCCTTTTTACGAATCGTATTGTTGTTCTTTACCCGTTTTTGACTGGATTGAAGCAGTGGAACAGGTGGTTCCGGCACTTTCAATGATGCAGGATACGTGGGTCATATGGGTGAACACTGCTGAGAACCACTCTTGCAAATGATTGCAGGAGATTGTTAATCTGAAAGCACGTTACGCAACGCTTGCGAAGACTCAAGTTGTTTTATTCGTTATAACAGCCTGTTACGTTCACGGCCGGTATCTTTCGGCGCTCAAACCATCAGCCTCCTGCTTCCCCTTATGTCGTAATCAAAAAAAAAACGGAACCGGTCATCCCCGGTTCCGCTCTTATGTTCCTGTGCTTACGCCCACCACATGTCCGCAGGCTTTTCACGAATGAGTACGCTGTTGACGTTATCAGCGGCGCGCTGAAAGCCTTCATCAATAGACATAATCGGATCTTCGTGCTCAATGCTGACAACATAATCGTAGCCGTACGTACGCAACGCACTGATCATATCCGACCATTCCTGCATGCTGTGCCCGCATCCGACAGACCGGAACGACCAGGCGCGTGTCTGCACCTCGCTGTATGGCTGCATATCGGTCAGACCGTACATGTTTACGTTATCCTGATCAATGTACGTGTCTTTCGCATGGAAGTGATGGATCGCATCTGCTTTTCCAAGTATTTTGATCGCAGCTACCGGATCGATGCCCTGCCACCAGAGATGGCTCGGGTCGAGATTGGCGCCAATCGCAGGAGAAGTTGCTTCTCTCAGCTTCAGCATCGTGTGCGGCGAATGGACGAGAAAGCCTCCGTGCAGCTCGATGCCGATTTTAATACCGTGTTCTTCTGCGTAAGCGCCGAGTTCTTTCCAGCATGGGATCAGCTTTTCTTCCCACTGCCACTTCAAAATGTCGCCGTATTCAGCCGGCCAAGGGGCTACCGGCCAGTTTGGCAGCTTAGCTCCTTCGTGATCACCGGCAGTACCGGAAAAGCCGTTGACAACCGGCACGCCGACTAATGACGCCAGCTTAATGGTCTTTTTCATGACTTCTACTGATTCTTTTGCAAAGGCTTCATTAGGATCAATCGGGTTCCCGTGACAGCTGAATGCACTGATCATCAAGCCGCGGTCCTCCACCTTCTTCATGTACTCATTTCGCTTATCTTCGCTTTCCAGTAGGCCGTCCAGATCGCAGTGCGCGTTTCCCGGGTAACCGCCCGTGCCGATTTCCACTGCTTCCAATCCGGCAGCTTTGACATAATCGAGCATGTCCTCAAAAGACTTGTCTCCGAACAGAACCGTAAATACGCCAGATTTCATGCAAATCTCCTCCTCGATTTAGACGAAAATCATGAAGCATTTCCGTCTTTCATTTCTATCAGCCTTATGACTGGTTAATCCTCCAGTGAGATGCTGCGTCCTTCCACGCTGCTTCTGTAAATCGCATCAACAATCTGCTGCACGTAAAGCGCGTCCTCCGGCTTAATGATCAGTGTTCCATCACCGCGGCAGGCATCAATAAAATTCTGCAGCTGAAACAGTCCCGGGTCCGCTTCTCCCGGCACCCAGTTCGGGGTACTGTCGAGCAGCATCCCGTGCTTCGCCTGGTTAACCTCGAGCGGGAACAGATCAACGCCTCCCGTATCACCGGATATCGACACATATTCTTTATCTTCTTTTACGTTTGCGGCCCATGATGTTTCAAACAGCATCGTTGCCCCGTTATCAAAACGGATATATGCCGTGACGTGATCATCGACTTCGAATGTCGTATGATCAACACGCCCCCATTCGTTTATCTGGTCCGGCATCCGGCTCAGCTTATTGTACGTGTTCCCGCTGACTTCAACCGGCTTTGGACTGCCCAGCAGCCATAAGGATAAATCCAGGAAATGACAGCCAAAATCAATCAAGCTGCCTCCTCCCTGGAGCTCTTTATTGGTGAACACGCCCCAGCCGGGTACTTTTCGACGGCGCAGCGCCTGCACTCTTGCCACCATCGGCGCTCCGATTTCTCCAGCCTCGACGAGCTTTTTAGCAGCCTGGCTCTCTTTCATCGAGCGGTAGTGATAAGCAATCATCAGCTGTTTTCCGCTCCGTCTGGACGCTTCCAGCATGCTTGCGCCTTCCTCCGCTGTCATCGCCATCGGCTTCTCACACATGACGTGCACGCCCGCATCGAGGGCAGCAATCGCAGCTTCCGCGTGAAATTTATTGGGTGTACAAATAATGACAGCGTCTACTTTTGGCAGCACATCGCGAAAGTCATCCGTGACAAGCGGCTGGTGAAACGAGACCGCTGCCTGCCTGGCTGTTTCCAGGTTGATGTCACAGACGGCTGTTACTTCCACTTCATGCTTTAGCTCCAGCAGGACGGGGATATGACGGTGACGGGCAATTCCGCCGGCCCCGATTAATCCAATGCGTAAACGGTTCATGCGTATCCTCCTCAGCCCAAGTCCAGATCGACGATTGTTTTTGATTCGTTTGCTTCCAGTGCGCCAAGAATAACTTCCAGCGATTTCTTCCCTTCTTCACCAGGAATGGCAGGTTCCTCATCTGCCTGGATTGAGCTGACAAACGAATCGATTACGCCGGAGTTTGTCTGACCGCCGCTCTCGTTCGTTTGAATGCCGCCCAGTTCGAACCTCGCTTTCTCACCGTCCACATAATCAATCACCACGTTGTACTGCGGATCGTCTTCCAGCTTCATGATGCCCTTTTCAGCGTATATAACTGTCGCATTATCCTCTCCGGCTGTGTAGGACCAGCTTGCAGCAAGCGTTCCGATGATTCCTGTTCCAGTCCGGAGAATGCATACTGCCGTATCGTCGACCGTGCTGTGGTCTTTGGCGCTCGTTTCGATAAACGAGCCGACGCTCGTAAAGTCTTCGCCGAGAATAAACCGGAGCAGGTCTGTCTTGTGAACACCAAGGTCGCCCATGGCGCCAATAAACGCTTCATCCTTTTTAAAGAACCAGCTGTCTGCGCCATCAGCACTCCATCCTTCCGGTCCGCCGTGCCCAAACGCCGTTCGAAAGCTGTAAATTTTACCAAGCTCGCCGCGCGCGATCATGTCCCGTGCCCGCTGATGGGAAGGAACAAACCGCTGATTATGCGCAATCATCAGCCACTTGCGCGCATTTTTAGCTGCTTCAATCATGTCATCTGCTTCCTTGCTGGATGTCGCCATCGGTTTTTCGCAAAGAACATGCACGCCTGCGTTCAACGCTGCAATCGAAACTGGTGCGTGCAGGTAGTTCGGAGTGCAGACGCTGACGATATCAATATCTTCGCGCTCCAGCATTTCCTGATAGTCTGTGTAAGCCATCGCATCGAACATACTGCCAAGCTCTTCGGCCCGCTCTTGATTGATATCGCATACCGCAGTAAGCGTCACCTCCGGGTTTGCCGCATATTCCGGCAGGTGCCGATATTTTGCAATACTTCCACATCCAATAACTGCTGCTTTTAACATTTATTCGTCCTCCTCTTTAGATGAGATTGGTTCAAGCGCTTCGGGATGATGGCCGTATACCGGCTTTTCACCGGCATGGCGTGCTGCCCACCCTGCTGCATTTTTGATGACCTGCTGCACATCCGGGTGATAGTACGTTGGATAGGTTTCGTGCCCCGGCCGGAAATAGACGATCTTTCCGCTTCCGCGCCGGAACGTGCAGAGACTGCGAAAGACTTCTCCGCCTTCAAACCAGCTGACCATCACCAGCTCATCAGGCACCGGAATGTCAAAATGCTCTCCGTACATTTCTTCCTTTTCCAGTTCAATATGAGAGCCGATTCCTTTCGTCAGAGGATGCGTCGGATCGACGACCCAGATGCGTTCCTTCTCATCCGCCTCCCGCCACTTTAAATCGCAGCCGGTCCCCATCAGGCGCTGAAACACCTTTGAGAAGTGTCCGGAATGCAGCACGACAAGGCCCATGCCGTTCCAGACGCGCTCCTGCACTTTCGCTGCTATTTCATCGCTTACTTCCTCATGGGCTTTATGTCCCCACCAGATCAGGACGTCGGTTTTATCAAGCACTTCATCTGTTAATCCGTGCTCAGGTTCATCAAGAACCGCCGTGCTGATCGACTCATACTCTTCCGCTAAAAAGCTGCGGATGGCTTCATGGATGCCGTCCGGATAGATGTTCTGCACTTCCGGGTTTTCTTTTTCATGACGGTATTCGTTCCAAATTGTAATATGCATCGAACCACTCCTTTAGCTATTGTGACGCGCTTCCTATGTCAGGCGGCGCTGTGGATTCTCGGATGATCAAGCTGACATCCAGCACTTCAGGCTCCGGACTTCCGCCCTTCATCGCTTCAAGCAGCTTCCCGGCTGCTGCATCTCCTTTCAACTGAATCTGCTGCCGAATCGTCGTTAAAGAAGGAATGCTGTACCGGCTTGAATGAATGTCATCAAATCCAGCTACGGACAGATCATCCGGCACCCGGATTCCTCGTTCATAAAGGGCCCGTATCAGACCTTGAGCAATGATATCCGAGGTGCAGAATACAGCTGTTGCATCCGTTGCAGACACGCGCTCTGCAGCTTCATATCCGCTTAAAAAACTATGAGAATGAGGCGTTTCAACCGGATTCATAGGCTGAATCCCAGCCTCTTTGCACGCTCGCTCATAGCCGGTATACCGGTAATGTTCGACCGGATTGTGCAAGTTGGTACCGGTAAACAGAATCCGTGAATGGCCAAGTTCCGCCAGATGACAGGTGGCAAGGTAGGCCCCCTTCTCATCTTCAATATTGACAGACGGATACCTGTCCGTATGTTCCTCATACGTATCAATCAGAACGGCCGGCACATCGATACTGCGCATTTCGTCGTAAATCTCTTTCGGAAATAATCCGAAAAACAACAGACCGTCAAGCTTACGCTTGTGCACCCAGGTCCGGTAGTGCTCCGGCCTGGACAAACCGGTCAGCAGAACATCAAATCCGCTTTCGCGCGCACGTTGTTCAACTGCACTGATCATCTCATTATAGTAAGTATTTTCACGCATCACATGTGCAATCGACTGATTAACAAGCGGCAATATTATCCCTATCAGCTGCGAGCGCTGACGGGTAAGCGAAACAGCTGTGAAATCCGGTTCATAGCCAAGTTCCTCAATGGACATCAATACCCGCTCTTTCGTCGATTGAGACACTTTTTTCACATCATTCAGCACATAAGAGACGGAAGCCTTGGAAACGCCGGCATGCCGCGCTACATCTGTAATAGTTGGTCGTTTTTTCATCATGGCTCCCTTCCGCATCTATGCTGCAGGTTAACCGGTTCACTAAGCAACTGCTCTTATCATATCGGCTAATGGAAACGCTGTCAATCACAAATGCGGACAGCCGGCTGATGGCTTGTCCGCAACGTACGTGTCTATTCGATTTTCTAGGCCTTTAAAAGGGAAACGTCAATCTCTGCGCCTGAAACCTGGACTGAGCCATATCAGAAGCAGACTGAGCAGGAGCCCGGCCGAAGCGGAGGCAGTTAAAATCGTTGTAATTGGCAGATCGGCAGCAACCAGCATCGTAATCAGTCCGAACGCGATTGGTTCAAATCCGCTTGCTGCCAGCGTAATAATGCTCATCACGCGTCCCAGCTTCGCTTTTTCTGTTTGTTCCTGCACCATCGTAACAACAGGCAAATAGACGAACATAGCTGCAAACCCTGCTGCGGCTGTTAAACCTACAAGCATCGGCATCGCCTCTGAGCGGCTGAAGAGCAGAAAGAGCAAAAACGTCAGTGCAAGCGATAGAAACACGAGGCGGCCCCGCTTACGCTTCAGGTTCCAAATGACAAGAACAACGCTTGCTGTAAACGTTCCTGCTGCAAGACCCCCTTCCAACAGACTCAGTTCAAGCGGGGTACCGCCAAGTGCACTGACGATAATCGGAAAGCTGATGATGATCGGACCGATCATAAATAAGTTCAGCACGACAATCGTAAGCGTGCCGGTCCGGTGAAGTTCAGATCCTTTCACATAGCGCAGTCCTTCCACTAAGTCTGTGAGCGCCGACTGGCCATCTGTGCGCTTATCCGGCCGCGGGTCTTTAATGAACGGAGGGAAGACGAGCACTGTCGAAACAGCTATCAAAATCGCAGCCCCCGAAAACGTGAGGGTGAAGTCACCGATGTACAGCAGCAGCCCTGCAATGATCGGTCCTATAATAAACATCATTTCAGTCGATCCCTGGAACAGTGAATTAGCACGCTGAAGCTCCGCATCTCTGACAATGATAGGAATCATCGAAGACACTGCCGGAAAGAAAAACGCGTCGAGGAATCCGAACACGAGTGCGATAATGACTAGTGCCGTAACTGTCAGCCAATCGTTCACGTAAAGAATAATCATGGCAGCCATAACGCATACCTGCAGAAAATTGGTGACAAACATGATATTCGACTTGCGTATTTTGTCTGCTAAAATCCCGCCGTAAATCATCATGATAACCCTTGGAATGGACACACTCATCATAACGATTCCTAAAACAGCCGGATCTTGCAGTTCGTCGACGATGAACCAGGAAATAGAGAGAAAAAACATGGAAAATCCAAGCATAATGGTGAGGCCTGACATCCAGACGAGTAAAAAAGCCCGGTTTTTATGTAAAGGTGGTGTCGTCATGGCTGCTGGCCTTCTTTCCTTCTAATTTTTCTACTGCTGCACATCTATCATTATGGTAAGATAATAAAAGATCGATACGAAAGGACGTTCGCCATGCGTTATTATACACACCTCTCGACGGCATGTGCGGCAGCGCTTGCCGTTGATCATTATACGGCTTTTTCATTCACAGAAACAGCCCCAGCTTTTACCGCGGCCGGTCTGATGCTTGGCGCCGTTTTCCCGGACATCGATGAAACGACCTCCTGGATCGGCAGACGCTCAAGAGGGCTGGCCTTCTGGGTAAAGCTATTGTTCGGCCACCGCGGCCTGACTCACTCCGGTATTGCAGCCCTCGTCGCCGTGCTTGTTCTGCTTCGGTTTGATCACGCCTTTATTGAAGCTTTCTGTTTTGGCTTTGTTGCTCATCTCACCGGGGATTTGTTTTCCAGAAGCGGCATTCCATTATTCTACCCTCTGACGAGAAAACGCACGAGTCTTCCTGTTTACCGGACCGGCTCTTGGGTTGAAATGCTTCTCTTTATCGCATCACTCGTTTATATTGCTTATTTCTTATTTTAACAGAATATGTTTTGTTTAAGTTTGTTCGTTTAGGGAATGAGGTCAGTGACAGAATACCCTGTCTTGAAAGGAGAATGTTTCATGGGATTGGTCGTTCATTCATCGAGGCTTACTTTAAAAGCTCTTTCTCTCGACCTTTTCCCTCATTTGCGACAGGCTAACTATTTTCCAGCTCATCTTGACGCTCATTTACAAGGGTTACGGATGAACTCGGCCTGCTACGGCTGGGGCCCTTGGATAATTTATTTGCGGGATTCAGATGAGGTAATTGGAGATATCGGATTTAAAGGGAAGCCGGACAACTGGCATACAGTGGAAGTCGGCTACGGAATCAGAAAGCCTTATCGCTTACAGGGATATGCAACTGAAGCACTTGAAGCGATATTAAACTATTGCTTTCAATTAACAGAAGTGACCAGAGTGACTGCGGAATGCCGACACGATAACCTGGGCTCCATCCGCGTCCTGGAAAATAATCACTTGTTCCCGGAGACGGAGCATTTACAAATGGTGAACTGGCAGCTTACGAAGAACCAGTACTTTTCCAAACGCAATGCGCTCGCTGCCTCTTCTGATACTGGAAGCTAAAAACCGCAGAGCAGTTAAAAGCAGCCTCTCCTCTTATGGATCAGGCTCTTTTTTATGGCACTCTGCCTTAGCTGCTCCGTACATACGAATGGTAAGAGGCCAGCCGGAACGTCCCGGCTGGCCTCTGCTTCCCTTATTTTCTGACATAAAACTGGTCAAGCAGTCCAGCTGCTTCGCCGCGGCTGTTCCAAGCCGCTGTTACATAGGGGGTGCCTCCTGCCTGAACGCGGCTGATCCATGTCTGTTCAGCAGCAGCGCGGTGCATGAGCAGCGGCTCTTTTGTATCCGATGCTGAAAAGCTTTGATTCAGCACCCACCAGGCAGGCGTAATGCACGCCCGCTCCAAATCCTGTTGGAGACGCTCTCCCTCCAGGACCGGTGTAGCTTCCGGAAGACTGACTAATAAAACCTTTGTATACTGCGGGTCGCGAAGGCGGGGCAGCAGCTTTTGAACTGCTTCTGATACGTTGCCTCCCTTTCGTTCCACCTCCCGATGATAAGCCTCCGCTGCATCGAGAAGCAGAAGCGTATGGCCGGTCGGTGCGGTATCAATCACAACAATATCATCTGCAGCCTCGTCTACAATTTCAGCAAATGCCTGAAAGACAGCAATTTCCTCAGTACATGGCGAATCCAGATCCTCTTTCATAAATGACAGCTCGTCTTGTGAAAGTCCGGCTCCCGCTTCTCTGAGCACCTTCTCCTTATAGGCTTTCGTGACTTCTTTAGGGTCCACAGCACTTACCGTAAGTGAGGCGGGACGCTCGCTGCCTATCGCCTGCTCCACGTGAGCAGCCGGGTCCGTCGTAGTTAAATGAACGCGATGTCCCGTCGCTGCAAGTGCAGAAGCAATCGCAGCTGCTACCGACGTTTTACCAGTGCCGCCCTTTCCCATCGTCATAATCACGCCTTTTTCCATTTGAGAAAGATCCGCTGCAAGCAGTTCAAGCCCGGGCTCCGAACGGAAACCTGCCACCTCTTCCTGGAAGGCTGCTTCTTTGTCAAAGAACGATCGAAGTGCTTCAAGTCCGGTCACGTTATGAGGCTTCAGCGGTATAAAAGAAGCCTGATCCGTGTCTGTTTGCGTCAGTGCTTCCTGCTGAACCCGCTCAAGCTGCACGGCCGTTTCATCTCTGGTCCTGCGCTCAAATACACCGTTGATCAGCAGCTGCTGACTGTTGATTCCAAGTTCACCTAGCTCTGCTCCTGCCCGTTGCGCTTCGGCAAGGCTGCCCCTGTCCGGACGTGCAACGAGAATCAGCTTTGTACGTTTTGGGTCTCCAAGCACCCGGACAGCTTCTGCGTATTGTTCCCGCTTAGAAGCTAAGCCAGAGACCGGACCAAGGCAGGAGGCACCGTGCTCGTTTTCATCGAGAAATGTTGTCCATGCCTGCGGCAGCTGCAACAGACGAAGGGTATGCCCGGTAGGAGCTGTATCAAAAATGATATGGTCATAGGGGGAGGTCTTATCTTTGTTCGTCAGCAACTGGGTAAACTCGTCGAATGCTGCTATCTCGACTGTGCATGCACCGGACATCTGCTCCTCCATCGAATCAACAGCCGACTGCGGAAGCAGGTCCCGGTATGGCCCGAGCACTCTCTCCCGATAAGCCGCTGCCGCCTCCTCCGGATCCAGATTAATAGCGGACAGACCTGATACGCCAGGAACTGCTGCTGTTTCATGTCCGAGATCCATGTCGAATACGTCCTGAAGATTAGAAGCAGGGTCCGTACTTACGATTAACACCTGCTTGCCTAGGTCGGCAAGGCTGACAGCAAGTGCCGCAGCGGTGGACGTTTTCCCTACTCCTCCCTTACCTGTTAAAAATAGATATGGAACCGTTAGATCAGTCGGGTCAAATTGCTTCACGTTCAACACTCCTTCGGCCGCGTTTACAGCAGGTCAACTTTTGTAGATGGAGCCTTACTTTGCAACTCTTTTTCTTCGACATCCAGAAAAGCCGCCAGCTCGCTTCTGTCCGGATAACGTCCGTTCATCACCAATTCTCCATCTACTGTTATCGCCGGCAGTGCATCCGCTCCCTCTGTATCGAGCAGCTGTTTCACAGCGCTGTTTTCCACAAAAGGCTGAGGCTCCTGGGCAAGATTATATCGTTCCATATCAAAGCCTGCTTTCTGAACATCCAGATGCAGCTTGGCCATTTTTGTCAGTGCCGGATCCACATCCGGTCCGCATACGCCAGTTGAACAGCAGAGAGCAGGATCAAATACACGAATTTGTTTTGTCATGATACATCATCCTCCGTCTTTATGTATATAAGCAATCATTTATATACAGAGTGTAACGCACCCTTCATTAAAACGCAACCGGCTCCCTGCCATTCAGGCTCTTCTTTAGTGAACAGGCTCAAACTGCTGTTTTAATGGACGAATACCTTACCTGCTAAAAAAGGAGCTGTCAGCTGAGCCCATTCCCTTCCTCAAAGAGGGTGTCGCACATACAAGAGTTTTCAGCCATTAGAACGTTGCCGATACGTTGAAAACTGCCTGCCGCAAGATGCGACAGGCAGTTTCAGCTGCTATTAGTTTGGCAGGTACGCCAGCATGGAAGTGGCGATGGTAAAGTAAATCATCAGGCCGATTACGTCGTTCAATGTTGTAATAAACGGACCGGATGCGACTGCCGGATCAATTTTCAGCTTGTTAATAATCAGCGGAATCGTCGCTCCGACAACCGTTGCGATGCTCAGCGTGATAAAGATGGACGTACCGACAACACCTGCAAGGACCCAGTTTCCGTATAAAAATGGAATGAGCACCATGATGGTGACAGCGCAGAATAAACCTAGATAAACACCGGTTCCGAATTCACGCCGGATCATGCCGCCAATCTGTCCACGCTCTACATCGCCAGTTGCCAGCCGGCGAACGACAACAGCGAGCGCCTGTGTACCTGTATTACCAGCAGAGTCCATAATCAGCGGAATGAAGGCAGCAAGAATTACAACAGCTTCCAGTGTTTCTTCAAACTGATCGATTACGTTTGCCGTAATCAACCCGAGGAACATGAGGGCCACAATCCACGGAGCCCGTTTCTTAGCTGCTGTAAAAGAAGAGATTTTAGCGTCGAGCGAGCCGCGCACAGCGGAAATCTCACCAAAATCCTCTTCCGTTTCTTCTTCAACAACATCTAAAATATCATCGACGGTGATGATCCCGACTAACGTATTCTGCTTTGTTACAACCGGAACAGCAAGAAAGTCGTATTTTTTAATAAGCCGGGCAACATCCTCCTGATCCTCTTCAGCGTCGACGGATACAACACGGGTACTCATCGCATCCGCCACCGTATCCTCCGGCCTTGCCGTAATCAGATCCCGAAGTGACACAACGCCTGCGAGTTTATCTTTGTCGTCGACCACGTACAGGTAGTAAATCGTTTCTGCGTCCGGTGCTTCTTCGCGCAGACGCTCCATCACGTCTTTTACCTGATCGCTTGCACGAAGCGCAATGAATTCCTTAGTCATGATGGCCCCGGCTGTTTCTTCTTCGTATGCCATCAGTTCCCGGACTTCTTCCGCTTCCTCCTGCTGCATAATGCTCAAAATTTCAGTTGCTTTGTTATCTTCCATTTCTGCAAGAAAGTCAGCAGCATCATCCGCATTCAGCTCATCAAACATGTTTGCTACATACAGCTCATCTACCGTTCGAATAAAGTGAGCCTGGTCTTCTGCCTCCAGCTGCTCGAAAATCTCTGCCATTTCAGCCGGACTGAGAACGGTATGAATAAACTCCTTCTGTTTATCGGTGAGCTCCCGGTAGATCTCTGCCCGGTCTGTCGGATGAAGATCCATCACCGTCTCGTGCACCTTCAGCGTCTGCTCTTCATCGATCTGTTGAATGATATATTTCTTATACTCTTCGCGAGTATACGTATTGAGTTTTACCATGTGTCTGCCTCCTTATCAAAAGGAGCACTTTCCACAAGCAGGGAAAGCGACTCCCTCTATTGTTGTTGTTTTTTTACCCTCTGTGAATAAACATGAATCGGGGTCCATCTTTCCCCACTCCTTTCCTTGAACCTGCTTTTCAGCTGAATTCATCAAAAAAAGCACCCTCCACAAATAGAGGGTGCCTTGAATACGCACTCACATATACCGGCAAAACTGCCGGTACTCCCCCTATCGTAGAGCTTTAGCACTGTGCGGCATAGGGATGTTCCCAGCTGCGTTAAAAACCACCTTAAGTCGATGGTTTCTGTTGACCCATTGGCGTCTCTGGACGTTTTTGGGCAGCAGCGTATCTCCTGCACAGGAGCCTCACCTAACGAGGTATTCAGCTGATATTCTTATGAAAATGTAGCATGGGCAGTTTCAAGGTGTCAACCATATCCTTGAAAATATTTTGCCATTGGCAACATTTTTCTATCTAACCAAAAAACAAAATCAAGACAGAAACTGTCAGGCAGTAGGCTGCAAAATAAATCAGGCGGCCATTCGTGACCAGATTAATAAACAGTTTGATCGCAAAAACGGATACGATAACAGAAGCTATAAACGATATAACATACGGCACGAACATGCCAGGAGCTGTCATAGCCGCATGCATTTCCGGAATCATAAACACAAGGCTTCCGATACTGACCGGAATGGATAAAAAGAAGGAAAATTTCAGCGCCGTTTCCGGACTCACTTTTCGGGCAAGTGCCGCTACGACCGTTGCCCCGGACCGGCTGATCCCCGGCGCAAGTGCGAGCGTCTGAGCAAGGCCGATAATGACGGTATCCATGACGGTAATTTGCTCATCTGTTTTATCTCCGCGAAGGTTGCGAATGAGCCAGAGTGCGATCGCCGTGATCATCAGGGCAAGCGCGACCATGTGAATCGCCGTCAGTTCGCCTCCGATAAAGTCTGCGAACAGTCCCCCTACGATCACCGCCGGAATCGTTCCGAGCACAATCAGCCATGCAAACCGGAACGAGCCATAGTGCCGGCGCTCCCGCGTCATGACATAGCGGGCAGTGCCGTTGATCATTTCCATCAAATCACGGCGATAGACGATAAAAACGGCAATCAAGGATGCCCCGTTCAGGAAGACCTCAAAATGCAAGTCCGGAACATCGATTCCGAAAAAGTGCTGCACGAGACGTAAGTGGCCGCTTGATGATACCGGAAGAGGTTCGGTCAATCCCTGTACTGCTCCGAGAAAAATGTATTGAAGTAACGCAATAAATTCAGTCATATGGTAAAGTCAATTCCTCCTGTATAATGAGTGGATGCGTACGCACTGGCGTACACGTTACCAGATTTCAGGCAAATTAGAAAGGGGGCGCATGTATGCATCCCATTATGTTACTGGCCGTCTTTATTGGCGGTATGACAGGAGCGGTCTCACGCTACTGGGTAACCCTGGCATTTTTAGATACCGGCTATCCTTACGGCACCATTATTGAAAATATCAGCGGCAGCCTTGTGCTTGGTGCCCTCACCGCCTGGACGCTGTTGAAGCCTCTGCCTGCCTGGCTTAAAGCAGGCCTTGGCGCTGGCTTTTGCGGGAGCTTTACCACGATGGCAACGCTCGCCTCTGATACCGTTCTGACGGCCGGACTGAGCGAAACCGCACCAGTTGTGTACTTGGCTGTCTCTATTTTCGGAGGACTTGCTGCTGCGGCAGCAGGCTTTTTCGGAATGTACTATGTAGCGAAACGAAAGGAGGGAGGAGGATGATTTTGCTGACGGCACTCGCCGGAGGTATTGGTGCGCTTTTGCGCTACATGATTGGCGTCCTGTTATCCGACCGGTTTACGAAAAGCAGTTTTCCGATTCCCATGCTTGCAGTGAATTTGACCGGTTCTTTCGGTCTTGGCCTTTTTCTAGGCCTTTATCTTGGCTATATCCCGCTGGATGCATACGAAGACCCTGTTTTTTTAATAGTCGGAGTCGGCTTTTTCGGGGCATTCACGACATTTTCCACTTTTGCAGTTGAAACTATTACACTGCTGAGGCGCGGGGCCTGGATGCCGGCCCTCTGGTATTCCTCTATCACCATCATCGGTTCACTCGGTACGTTTCTATTTGGTTTCCTTCTGGCAGGTCCTTCTTAAGGAAACGACAAAAAGGGCTGCCTGTGCCGGATTTTAAAACGTCCGGTGTGGCGACCCTTTTTTCTTAAGACCGGCTGCTTATTCCTCGCCGACGATTTTCGCTTCCAGCTCCAGCTCTACACCGAAGTTTTCCTTCACGGTACGCTGAACCATATCAATTGTTTTCAAATAGTCTGTCGCTGTGGCACGGCCTTTATTCACGATAAAGCCTGCATGCTTCGTCGACACTTCCGCATCTCCAAAGCCTTTTCCCTGCAGGCCGCTGTCCTGAATCAGTTTCCCGGCAAAGTATCCCGGCGGACGTTTAAAGACACTTCCGACAGACGGATATTCAAGCGGCTGCTTCGATTCACGCTGAAACGTCAAATCATCCATCTTTTCTTTAATCACGCCTGCATCACCTTCAGCCAGCTGAAATACCGCTTCAAGTACGATATAGCGCTTGCGCCCGATAATACTTTTACGATAGTCCAGTTCAAGCTCGTCTTTATGAAGACGCTTGATCTGTCCTTCCGGCGTAATGACCGTCACATGATCGATGACATCCTTTACTTCACCGCCGTAAGCGCCGGCGTTCATGACCATCGCGCCGCCGATCGTGCCCGGAATACCGCAGGCAAATTCAAGACCTGTCAGGCTGTAGTCCAGTGCTCGGCGGGAAGCTTCCTTAATATTAGCTCCGCCCTGCGCCTTCAGCGTCAGCGACTGTTGGTCAACCGTAATCGACTGAAGATGTTTAAAGTGCATAACCAGACCGCGGATGCCGCCGTCTCTGACAATTAAATTGGATCCATTTCCAAGAATCATAAATGGGATGTCAAACTGCTTTTGAATCGCTACAACTTCTGCTGCCTGTTCAAACGTTTCCGGCGCTGCAAATATATCAGCGCTGCCGCCCATTTTCGTCAATGTATGGTTGCTCATCGGTTCGTTTCGTTTTACAAGCCCGTCTCCGAGTACTGATGCGAGCCGTTCATATGCGGCTTCTGTATGATTAATTTTATTTGTCATTGTAATCCCTCACTGCTTATTGCGTAAATTCACTTGCATTACTATCCTTTTCATTCTAAACAATTACAAGCCATTTGCAAAGGCTCTTTCGCAGCATACGCAGAAATGTTATCAGACTGCAATAGGCAGACAGGCGAAGCCTGTGGTAGTCTGGAGGAAATGAAAAGCTATTGGAGGCTACTGCCATGTATACCGTATTTTCTACGTTTCACGTCCCCGAAGAGAAAGCGGACGAAGTGATCGGCATTTATCAGAACCGTTCGCGTATCGTCGATAATGCCCCGGGGTTTCTCGATTTTCTGCTGCTGCAAAACGATAAAAAAGCCGGCGAGATTACCGTACAACTGTTTTTCGATACGAAAGAATCGTATATGAATTGGGTTCGCGGGGGAGATTTTAAGCGAACTCACGATCTTGAAAAGAAATATCCCGATCAAGAGCTCGCCTCGATTATTCCTTCCGTATCCCAGCATAAGGTGGTGGCTACATGACGCTCACCGCTGACATTATCATCGATCGCGTGACAAAGCGGATGTATGAGGCTGATCCTGAACTGCTTGAAAAATACGGTGAACGTGGTGTCGAAAAGTGCCGCGAAGACAACCATCATCATTTGAAACAGCTTTCTGCAGCCTTTACGGTAAACAGTGAAGCCATGTTCGTTGACTATGCCCACTGGCTGAACGGCATCCTGACGCGCCACGGAATGAGTACAAAACATTTAACGGATAACTTTTTATTTCTGGAGGATGCGATGCAGGACGATACGTCTGAGCGCACGGCGAGTTACTGCCGCTATCTCCAGGCTGCCCGGACAAGCTTAACGTCAGAGGATTAAATCACCAAACAGCCCGCAGCCTGATTGGCCTGCGGGCTGTTTCATGTTAGTCATGAACAATCTCCAGCACTTCTCCGCTGTACGCATCGATGATCACATCAGCCTCACGATCAGCGGCTTCATTTTCTACCTCGATTTCATAAACGAGCCGCCCGTTCTTTTCTTCCAGATCTATGTCATCTACTTCGCCTTCAAAAGCTTTAACGGCGAGAGCAGCTGCTTTATCACGGTCAATCGGATCGACCGGGGCCGTTTCCTCAAGCGTAAACAGCTCGATGTCCCCGCTGTAGGCATCAATTTCCAGCCGGCCTGTCGCTCCATCTTGAGAAAATACGACATCGTACACGTTCTGTTCCCCTTCTTTCAGCTCCATTTCAGTGATCACAGCTCCAGCAGCTGTTTCAGATACGATCGCTTCAACATCAGCTGACTCCAGCTTTTCCAACTCTTCTTCTTCCTGTTGTTCAAGCCCCTGTTCACTCACTGGATCAAACGACAGCACCTCCCCGGTGACCGGATGCAGGTCAATCTGATAAGTCCCGTCAGCTGCAGTCAGCTGCATCGTATACGTATCTTCAAGTGCCTGAAAAGCTGTTACTTCCCCTTTGTAGCGCGATTCCATCATGTCGACTGCTTCCTCTGCATGCAGAAGCTCCGGATCATTTCCAAATAGTCCGTACATTCCTGCCAGGAAAGCACCACCGCATAAAAGCGGCAGCGCTTGCTTCACTTGCTTTTTCATCTTAATGGTCCACGTAAATGACTTCACCAGTGAAGGCATCCACATAAACATCCACATCGTCATCTCCGTACTCTACTTCTACTTCATAAACGAGCATCCCGTTTTCCCGTTCCAGCTCTATATCATCAACGTGTCCCTTGCCTACGTGATTAAGCGCGATATCGGCTGCTTTCTGAGAAGAAATCTGTTCATTGCTGTTCCCAGACTCATTGGTTTCTGTGTGCTGCTCCTCGCTTGCTTGGCTGCTGTTCCCTTCTGTCATGTAGCCGCGGATGTCACTTTCGACATGAATGACTTCGCCGGATTCAGCATCAATATACACATCTCCGTCTTCGTCGAAAATTTCTACTTCCAGCTCATACACATAACGGCCATTCTTTTTTTCAAGTTCGCGGTCATCAATCGTGCCTCCGTCAAAAAGGCTCAGCGCTGTCTGCTCTGCTTCTTCAATGGAAATGGCAACCTGCTGTTCTGCTCCTGTACCGAGTAAGTCATCATCTACCTTTACGACTTCACCAGTATACGCATCGACTTTAATATCATAGTCATCGTCCATGTAGTCGAGCTCGACCTCATAAACGAGTCTTCCATTTTCCGTATCCAGCTCCACTTCATCCAGCTGGCCATCGACAATAGTCTTCGCGGCATCGACTGCCTGCTCCGGCGTAATGCGATCACTCTCATCCGCTGCGGAGTCTGTCTGTTGCTCTGTGTTGTTTTGCTCTGTCTGATTGATCTCTGTCAGATCAGCTGTCGGTTCATCACCAGCCAGTGCAAATGCGGATGTTCCTCCAATAATCGAAATCACTGCGATCGAAAGCATTGTTTTTTTCATGATACTCGCTCCTTTTTTGTAAGTGTTTTGTTGATCTGGTTCTACTATATCCAGTGGAGATGAGAACATCATGAAGAAAAAATGAGAATTCGATTAGAATGATATGATTTTTTTCTCAGACAATTGCTTTATGAGTATACTTAAATAAAAAACCGCCTTTGACCGGGGCCAGAGACGGTTTTAGCATCAATCATCGTATATAACGGAGAGCACCTCGCCGGTATAGGCATCAATGATAATATCTGCATCGACACCCGTTTCATCGTTTTCTACTTCGATTTCAAAGATAAGTCTTCCGTCTTCTTCTTCAAGATCGATATCATCCACGTCGCCCTCGTGCTCTTGCAGTGCAATCTCTATCGCTTCGTCTTCCGTAAGCGGCTCCAGCGCAGCCTCTTCCTCAAGGGTAAACAAGTCCACTGCCCCGCTGAAGGCGTCAATCTCCAGCCTGCCGCTGCGGCTGTCCACCTGAAACGCAACATCATAATAGGGCGTCCCGCCTTCTTCATGCAGGTCAACGGCAGTTATATCCATATCACCGGAGACGGTTTCTTCAGTTATGGCGCGTACCTCTTCTTCGGTCAGCATGTCCGGAGATGCGGCTTCGTCCGTTTCCTCCAGCACCCTCGTCTGCTCCAGTGAAAGCACCTCGCCTGAAACTGGATCAACGAGAGCTTCGTATTCTCCTGAAGCTGTCGAAAAGGACGCATGGTAGCCGTCCGCTTCCAAATACAGGTTCGAAACATCAGCCTGATACCGATTTTCAAGAGCTTCTATTACAGCACTCCCTTCCAGTTGTTCTTCCTGTTGAAAGAATAAAAAAAGGAGAGCGGCTAAGGCAGCTGCTGCAGCCGCAGGTATAAGAATCAGTCGTATCGTTTTTCCAGTCATGCCAGCCCCTCCTCCGGAAACAGAACCGTAAACGTTGTTCCCTGCTCAATCACGCTGTCGACATAAATCCGGCCCTCGTGTGACTCTGTGATCTCCTTTGCGATAGACAGCCCGAGACCGGTACCTCCGCTCGCTCGTGTGCGCGCCTTATCGACCCGGTAAAACCGGTCGAAAATATAGGGGATATCCTCTTCAGCAATGCCGATTCCTTTATCAGCGACTGTACAGGTTACTCCTTCGGTCTGACGTTCAACGGTGACCGATACATCTTCTGAGCTGTATTTCAGCGCATTTTCAATCAGCAGATAAGCCAGCTGCTTCAGCTGCAGTTCGTTTCCTTCAATAACCGCTGTATCGTCTGTCTTCACATGTACCGGTCGACTGTAGGCAACGGACAGCTGTCTGGCAGTGTCCGCAAAGACAGGCCCCGGCCGCACCGGCCCCTTCTCAACCGCTCTGTTTTCACCGGACGCAAGCGCAAGCATCTGATTGGTCATCTCTTTCATTCGCTGCGCTTCTGAAGTGATGGCGTCAACCGCTTCATCAACGACTTCCGGCTTATCACGGCCCCGGCGCTTTAATAGCTGCGCATAGCTGTCAATGACTGTAAGCGGCGTCTTTAATTCGTGTGAAGCATCCGAAACGAACTGCTGCTGCTTCTCATAGTTTTCCCGCAAAAGATCAATCATATGATTAAATGTTCGTCCCATATCTGCGAGCTCGTCTTTTCGTTTCGTTTCCAAATCAATTTTCTTAAAGGTACCTTGTTCTTCAATCTGTTTCATCGTGGCCACAAGTGCCTGCACCGGCCGCAGTACAAACCGGCTGAGCGATCGTGCCGCCAGAAAAGACGGCAGTACGATCACAGCTGTCGCCAGGAGCAGCACGAACCGCAGAATCTGAAGCGTTTCTTCGTACATCGGCATCGGCTCAGTTACTTCAAGTGTGACGACTGCTCCTTCCTCCCACAGCAGCGGAACCTGAGCCGATGCATAGGAAGATCCCGCAAAATTAAAGACTCGGGTTGTTTCTCTTCCTGGCTGCGGGTCCGTAACCGGAATGGTGGCAAGTTCCGTATTTTGAGTGGTCACGGTCAGCAGACTGCTCCCCTCCGGGCTGATCACGCGGATCATGCTGTCTCCGGAAACGTATGATTCCAAAAAAGAAGCCGGATTTTGATCTGGCTGCGAGCTGACAGCTTCGGTCATCGTGCGCGCCTGCTCAAGCGTCCGGTTCTGCTCCCCTTCCAGCAGGTTTTGCTGAAACACAAGGTAGATGCCGATATTGACTGCAATTAAAATAAGCAGCAGCAGCCCGGTGGAGTAAAGCGTCATCCGCTGTGCAAGCTTCATTCCGACTCATCCTTCAGCACATAGCCGACTCCGCGCACCGTATGCACATAAGAACTGTCAAACGGCTTATCCAGCTTCTGACGCAAGTAGCGGACGTACACGTCGACCACGTTCGTTTCCCCCGCGTAGTCAAATCCCCACACCCGGTCCATAAGCTGTTCCCGGGAGAGGACCCGGTACGGGTTTTCCATGAAGTATACGAGCAGGTCATACTCCCTTGGTGTAAGCTCCAGTTTCTCGCCGGCCCGCCGTGCTTCTCTTCGTGGAATATTGATTTCCACATCTTGAAACGACAGCTTTTCATCCTGTTTATCGTCCTGCCCGGCCCCATTCCGTCTTAACAAAACTCGCACGCGAGCCAAAAGCTCTTCCATATCAAACGGCTTCGTGACGTAGTCATCGGCCCCCTGATCGAGGCCCGTCACTTTATCCACAGTTGCATCCCGTGCTGTCAGCATGAGAATCGGCACCTGCTTTTGTTCTCTGCGAATCCGCCGCAGCAGTTCAATCCCGCTTAAACCAGGCAGCATAACGTCTAAAATGTAGAGCTGATAGCGTTTATCCTGTATCGTCAGCCACGCATCCATTCCATCATGAACGGTGTCTGCTTCATATCCTTCATACTGTAACTCCAGCTGCAGCACTCGAGCAATCTTTTCTTCATCTTCCACAATTAATATGCGCTCTTTCAAGGTGACTCCCCCAGATCGTGACGTATCGTTTCTTTAGTCTTACTCTTTTTTGCTGAAAAAAGCAACTGCCTCCATCCGCTGAAGCCTGTGCGCAAAGGGGCAGAGTAAACTAATCAAACAGCTGCATCGTCAAAAGCCTGCCTTTTCGGGGCACTGTTCAGACAATTTTTCACTATCGACTCCCGTCATGAACAGGGTTAATGAAAAAAGACGGAGGCACCGGAACATCGCTGTCCAGGTGCCTCCAAGTAAAAGACGTTACGCTTTCTGCTTTTTCAAAGCCCTTCCGGCAAAAGCCGTATAGAGCGCTGGTACGATAATGACGGTCAGTACCGCTGAAAACAGCAGACCGGCAATGATGGAAATAGAGAGCGGCTGAAACAGTACATCTCCGCTCAGTGCGACAGGCGTCAGTGCGCCAATAGCCGTGAATGCAGTCAACAGAATCGGCCGTAAACGCACACGTCCCGCTTCAATGACAGATTCATGCAGCCCCATGCCTTCTTGGCGGCGCTGGCGGATGAATTCCAGCAGCACAATCGAGTTTCGGACAACAATCCCGGCAAGGGACACAATTCCGAGCAGTGCGGTAAAGCCGAGCCCGGTCTGCGTGACGAATAGCCCGACGATCGCGCCTGATGCGGCAATGTGTACCGTCGACAGCACGAGAAACGGCATAGCGAGGGAGTAGAACTGAATCGCAATGACGATATAAATCAGGAACAGCACAAGCACAAACAGTGTTGCCAGCTCCAAAATGAAATCAGTCCGCTGCTCGGTTTCCCCGCCGAGACTGATCGTATAGTCATCACTGTAGTCTGTTTGCACATCGGCAATAATGCTTTCAATTTCCTCCTCCAGTGCCTGGTCGTCCCCTTCGCCCGGGAAAACGCGCACCGTTACGGTCCGTTCTCCGCCGTCACGGATGATTTGTGGAATTTCCTCTGTTCGTTCTTCACTTACAAGTGTATCGAGTGTAAGCAGCTCCGGAGCCCCGGACTCTTCCATCTGCTCCATACTCGGTACTTCGATTTCACTGATATCGATATCTTCTCCCTGCGGCACTCGGTCGAGGGCGAGCTGAAGGTCTACGGTTTCTTCCGCTGAACGGAATGTGAGCAGTGGAATGCCTTCTGTACGAAGACCGATCTGTTCACTGATGTCAGCCGGTGTAAGTCCATTTTCTTCGAGTTCGTCACGATCCGGCTCGTACACGAGCGTCGGACGTCGCGGACCGAGATCATCGAGTACTGTCCCGCTTTCCGGAATCTCGCTGATCTCCTGCTGCAAATCGCTGCTGATGTCCATGAGCGTGTCAACATCCGGACCCTGCAGCGTCAGAGCGATAGGCGCTCCGACAGGCGGACCTGCCTCAATCGTTCCAAGTTCAATTTCTGCATCAGGAAATTCTTCCTGCAGCGGCTCTGTCCAGCGGTCGATCGTTTCCTCCGCCGACTGGGCCTCACGCTCCACCCGCAGCAAAATATTTCCTGTTTCTTCTCCGGTATTGTCCAGGCCGTCACCAAACAGAGGCGGCAGCCCGTCTCCAGCGTAAACAGCTGTTTCATAGACGTTTTCATCTTCAGCTGTGATCATCGTCCGCATATCCTGCAGCACATTTTCCGTCTCTTCAAGAGACGTTCCTGCCGGCATGCGCAGTTCTACTGTAACTTCATCCCGATCCGTACTTGGGAAAAAGACAACCGGAATGAACGGAATCAGTGCATAAAAGGCGGTAGTAACGACAAGTCCGGAAATAGCCACCTTCCAAGGATGACGGACTACTTTTGCGAGGATTACATCGCTGTACCAGTCAGCGAGCCGGTTAAACTGCCGCCCCAGGATACCGTCGACTTCTGCCCGGTGTGAGCCTGCTTTCTTCACAAGCTGCTTTCTCCGACGCCAAATCAAGAAAATCGGTACGAATGTTAATGCGACAATGGTCGATGCAAGAATCGTCGTAATCAGCACAGTTGGGAGCGCCCGGATGAAGTTTCCGTTTGCGCCTGTGATAAATACGAGCGGCAAAAACGTAAAGACAATCGTAAGCGTCGAAACGATAATCGACGTACGCACCTCTCGCACGCCTGTCAGTGCTCCTTTAACCGGGTCCAGTCCCTCCCGGTATTTGTTTCGAATATTATCGCCAACCACAATGGCGTCATCAACGAGAATTCCGAGTGCCACAATCAGTCCGATAATCGAAATCTGGTTCAAGTCGACACCTGCAAATGGCAGCGGAATCAGCCCGATAAACACAGAGGTCGGAATCGCCAGCGCCACGATCACGGCCGATGAAATATTCAGTCCAAGCAGCGTCACGACAATAACTGAAATCGCGGCGAATAAAAAGGAAAGCGCGAGATCACCAAATATTTCATCTACAATGGTCACCTGTGTATAAAACAGGTCCAGCTCCACACCGCCAGGCAGCTGTTCGCCAAGCTCATTCATCCGCTCATCCACTGCGTCATGCAGGGTAGGAATATTGGCTCCTTCTTCCGGAAAGACGGTGAAGGCGAGTGCCGGGGTCTGTTCAAATGTAATCAGGTCATCCGGGACATCGAGATCAATGCCGACCTCGGCAATATCCTCTATGTAGACCCGATCGCCGTCCAGATCGTTCCCTACAAAAATGGAGCCAATCTCATCAGAGCTCTGCAGCGTCGAAAGCTCCAGCTGTACGTTTTCCCCGTCAGCCTGCTGAATACCCAGCGGCTGCGGATTCAGCTCACCCCCTATGGCATCAATGACGTCCGGCAGCTGCAGGCCCGCGTCAAACAGCTCATCTGCATCAACATCGATCAGCAGCTGCTGATCCGGAAAGCCTTTTATGCCAACGGAGGCTACATCATTAATCGATTCAATTTCTTCTTCCCAGCCTTCGATCAACTCGCGAAGATCGTACAGCTCTTCATAGTCATCGCCGAGTATATGGTAGCTCGACAGCCCTCCAAGCCCTTCTACCTCAGCAAATTCCGGTTCTGCCGTATCCGGAAGTTCACTCTCTGCCTGCGCAACCGCCTGCTGGATTTCTGTGAAGACTTCGCTCCGGTTAACCCCGTCCTCCAGCTCCACAGTAATGGTCGAAAAGCCGGAAGTCGAAACTGACTGAATCTCGGCAATACCGTCGATTCCTTCAACAGCTCCTTCGAGCGGAACGGTTACCTGCTGCTCTACCTCTTCAGGGGCACCGCCGGGATAAGGCGTCGATATGTTAGCAACGTCGAACGAAATCTCTGGAATTTCCCGCTGTGGAAGTTGAAAAAGGGTCAGTACCCCCAACAGGATAAAAATACTGATAAACATCATCGTAATTTTCGGTCTCGATATAATTTTGTCAATCATGCTGATGCCCTCCATTTTTATGACGATAGTGTCATTTATAACTATAAGCAATAAGCGGCTTTATGAAAAGCAGAATGTACTGCTAAGCAGAAAGACCGCTTCGGATCAGCTTATACACTTCGTCCGCCCATGCCTCCTCCGACTCATGCCGGAACGGAATTTGAACCGCTGACATAACAAAGCCGGCCAGTGTGTCCAGCGGTACATCTTCCCTGACGCTGCCGCGCTGCTGCTCTTCAATCAGAATATCTTTAATCTTGGAACGCATTTGCTGCAGAAGTTGAAACATCGCTTCTACGCTTTTTTGAACCTTTGGTGATGCTTCCTTATCAATATACGGCATCACCTGCATCATTTGATGGATGTTCGCGTATCGTCCCCAGAGCTGAATCAGAGCGTGTACCGGATTGCCTGCGTGGCTGGCCCGGTCCATGTTTTCAACGACCTGCTCGAGCAGATGGACCATAAAAGCCGTGATCAGCTCTTCTTTTTTCGAGTAGTAATTGTAGATGGTGCTTCTAGCCACCCCAAGCCTTTCCGAAAGTGCTTTGAAGTGAAAACCGGCGTAACCGGACTCCAGTATCAGCTTTTCTGTTTCCTGGAAAAGCTGCACCTCATCGATTGTTTTCGCTCGTCCCATCTTCAACGCTTCCTTTCCACCCCTAAACTAACGTTCTATACCCTGTACCGGTCCATTTTAACCCTCTGTTTCAATTCTTGCAAAAGAACTTGAAGCAGCTCCATTGCCAGACGGAAGGGTGACATGCTATGTTTTGTATGTTCACTTTTTCACTCATTATGATAACAGGAGGAACATAGATGAAGAAAGCAGTTTTGACAGGCGCCGGAGCGGTTCTGCTCCTCTCTGCCTGCGGTACAACAGATGATGCTTCCGGATGGGAACAGATTGAAGAGGAAGGCGTGCTCGAGGTTGCAACCTCCGGCACTCTGTACCCTACATCATTCCGGGATGAAGATTCCGATGAGTTAACTGGATTTGAAGTAGAGGTTGTCCGAGAAGCAGCCGAGCGCCTTGATCTTGACGTCGAATTTACGGAAATGGGCTTTGACGGGATGCTGACGTCTATCAACAACGGACAGGTCGATCTTGCTGTCAATGATATTGACGTTAATCCGGCACGGGAAGAAAATTTTCTCTTTACTGATCCGTATAAATTCTCATATGGAAGCATGGTCGTCCGGGAAGACGATCTTTCCGGCATTGAAACGCTTGAGGATTTAGAAGGAAAACGCGCGGGAGGTGCTGCTACTACGATTTACATGCAGATCTCCGAAGAGTTTGGCGCTGAGGGTGTTGTGTACGAGAATGTCACGAACGATGTGTACCTGCGCGACGTGGAGCGAGGCGAAACGGACGTTGTTCTGAACGACTTCTATCTGCAGTCTCTGGCTGTTGAAGCACTGCCTGACATTGACGTTACCGTGCATCCGGACTTGTTCTACCATCCGAATAATCAGGCCATGATTATGGACCTGGAAAATACAGAGCTTCGCGATCAGCTGAATGAGGTGATTGCCGAGATGATGGAAGATGGAACGATCACAGAATTGTCCGAGACTTTTTTCGGTGGCCAGGATGTATCCCAGGAGCCGGATGTCGACTTTGCAGACGATGAAACCTTTATGGATGAAGAAGAAGACCTTGACGAGCTCGAGGAATAAATGGGAAGGGGGAGCTGGCTGTGAGTTCTGTTCGCTGGGAGCACATTTTTGATATTGAGCTTGCATGGAATTCACTTCCTTACGTGCTGCAGGGACTTGGGCTGACGCTGCTCATCTCTCTCGTCAGTATGGTGATCGGACTTGTGATCAGCCTGCTGCTTGCGGTTGCCCGAGCTTCTCCGCGCTTCTATCTGAGATGGCCGGCACGCGTTTATATTTCGTTTATGCGAGGCGTGCCGATTCTCATCATTTTATTTCTGCTCTACTTCGGTTTTCCGTTCATTGGAATCGAGTTTGCTGCCGTTACTGCTGCCATTATCGGCTTCAGCTTAAACAGTGCTGCCTACATGGCGGAAATCAACCGCTCGGCGATCGCCGCGATCCCCCGGGGGCAGTGGGAGTCCGCCCGCTCACTTGGATTCACCTATCCGAAAATGATGCGCCGGATCATTCTGCCGCAGGCTTCACGAATTGCTGTTCCGCCGCTGACAAACGTGCTGCTCGATTTAATTAAAGCATCCTCTCTCGCTGCGATGATTACGGTTCCGGAAATTTTCCAGCTTTCGCGGATTGTAGCAGGACGAGAGATGGATTACATGACCATGTTTATTCTTGTAGCGCTGATTTACTGGGCAGTATGCTCCGTAATGACGCTTTTGCAAAATTACCTGGAAAAGCGATACGAGCGCTACGGCGCTTTATAGCAGCCAGACGAAAAGCACCGTCTTCCCAGTCAGAATGGGGGACGGTGCTTTTTTACATCCGGTCTCGATCCAGATCTTTTCCTGCTGAACTGCTTTTTTGCTCAAGCAGCGCGATCACCCGCTTCATCTGCTCCGCCTGCAGGTCTGAGTTTTTCTTCAGCTGATAAACCCAAACAATCAGCAGAATGGCGAGAATGAGCGGCAGCAAAGAAACGGCGATGAAAAAAAGCATGCCTAACGCGCCTGCCATTTCCATTCGTCATCTACTCCTTCCGAAATTTGTCTTACAGCTCTGTACCCGGACTGTCCCGGTTTAAAAACCCGCCTTCAGAATGAAGCACCTGCCCGGTGATCCAGCGAGCCTCCTCTCCCGCAAGCCAGGCGACTGCCCGTGCAGCATCTTCTGGTTCGCCAATACGTTTGTCGGGGAACAGCTCCTTCAGTTCCTCCTTGATCTCTTCCGTCATCCAACCGGTGTCAGTCGGTCCCGGATTGACACCATTTAAACGGATTCCCCGCTTCATCAGCTGGGACGAGATTGAATATACGAGTGTTTCTGCGGCTGATTTTGTTACCACATAGGAAAGCTCATCCGGCATTTGCCCTTTAGACCAGCCGGTTGCAATATTTACGATACTCCCTTTTTCTCCTCGCGGAAGCATAGCCGCAAACGCCTGAATCAGCAGCACGACCGCTCGCGTATTTACTGCATAGTGACGGTCGAGCGCTTCTGCTGTCACATTTCCAAGGTGATCATTAATCGAAACGGCTGCGTTATTGACAAGAACAGACGGCGCCTGTTCCATGGCCGCTTCGGCTTCCTTCATAATCTCCACTGCGGCTTGCGGCCGCTCCAGATCCGCTTCAATCGCTGCTGCCTTCACGCCGTTCTGTTCAAGCTCCCTGATCAATTCATTTACCGTCTGTTCATCTTTTCCCCAGGGCATTTCCGAATCGTAGCTTCCCCACCATGTAAACACAACATGAAAACCATCAGCTGCTAATTTGCGGCAGATAGCAGCCCCAAGCCCTGCTCTCCTGCCTACCCCTGTAACTAACGCAACGTTTGTCATCCAACCCCTCCTAAATCCTTTATTTTCCATTTATAGCTGTAAAAAAGCGGGATGCCTCCGCATCCCGTCAGAGTGTTGATAACATCATTTTAGGTAAATAAGGTTGCATCTGCCTGTATCTGCGGACCCTCGCTTTCCGGAGGGAACGGGCTCAGCTAACCGCTTCCTTCTTCCGTAGGAAGCGCTGGATCTTCGCCTCGTTCTGATCCTCCAGGAGTCGAGCTCCTTCGATGCCGGCAGCTGCAGTGCGTTTCACGTGCCTGGTTCGGACTGCACGATTGGCTTCCATACAGATAGAACCTTCCCGATAAGACGTTTCGATGTTGAATAGGGGGTGTCCGTACTTCATCGTATTCATGATAAACGGAAAAAAGCAGTCGCGTCTGTCGTGACGTTGTTCTCAAACAAGCAGAGCCGTTTTCCCATTGTGTCCGGCGGAGGCGCAACAAGCAGTCTGAAGATTTCGTGCCGTTCAGATCTGCGAATGGCATCCACGCACGAGCGGAGCCGGACTGGCTCTTGAAGGCTTCTTGTGAGAAGCCTGAGTCCGCGTGAAGCCGCGCCATTCTCCCGTGCCTTTCTTCCCTCCATACAGGGTCCCCCTGAGAAATAGCTGAAGGCCAGCCCGCGGCAGGCTAGGTAAACAGAGGGGAAATACAATCAAGCGAATAAACATGTAAGTGGAAAGACTTTTTCAACAGCCTGGCGGGATGCCTCCGCCTCCCGTGTCGTTCCTTTTCTGAGTGAATCAGGATAATGCATTTGTCAGCGGTGGTACGATCTGCTTTTTACGGGAAACGACGCCTTCAAGCACCGCTTCGTGATCGTTCAGCGTAACGCTGAATGCTTGTTCAACGGCTTTCTCTTCTCCGCCGGCAGTAAGGAGGACGGAATCGTTGGAGAGAATATCCGTAACAGCCAGCGCAAACAGACCGTAGCTGTTGCTGGAAACTTCCTGCTCCATTGCTTGCAGCACGTCTTCTTTTCGATTCAGCACATCCGCTGCATCTACAACGTTTACCTGAGCCACCTTGACCGTGTGAGCGCCCATCGTGAATTCCTTCGCATCCATCGTCAGCAGCTGATCAACTGATTTACTGCTCATGTCAGCACCGGCTTTTAGCATGTCAAGTCCATATTCCTTCAGATCGACCTGTGCTGTTAAAGCAAGCTCTTCTGCTGCACGCTTATCTTCCTCTGTGCACGTAGGTGATTTAAACAGGAGAGAGTCGGAGATAATCGCTGAAACCATTAAACCCGCCACTTCTTTACTGATGTCTTTGTTGTGTTCCGCATACATTTTTTTCAGGATCGTTGCGGTACAGCCTACAGGTTCTGCCCGGTAGTAGAGCGGCCCCTCTGTTTCAAAGTTGGCAATCCGGTGGTGGTCAATCACTTCTGCCACCTGCACGTCCCGGATGTCATCGGCGCTCTGCTGAAATTCATTATGATCGACGAGAATAACCGTATCCACTTCATCCGATACACGCTCGACGTGACGCGGAGCTTCTATCCCGAAATGATCGAGCGCATACTGCGTTTCTGCTCCCACTTCTCCGAGGCGGACTGCTTCCACTTCTTCACCAAGCTGCTTTTTCAAGTCTGCATAAATAAGCGCTGAGGCAATCGTATCCGTATCTGGATTTTTGTGTCCAAAAATGAGCTTCTTTTCTTTGTTCATGAAGACCGCTCCTTTAGTAGTAGCTGTAGTAATGTTTCCCGCTTCATTTTATCATTCCTGATCAGAGCAGACCAGACCAACGGTGCAGAAACCTCGACCGCCTTTTTTATGGGAGCAGCAGGGGTCAGCTGACGAACAGCCTGGAGACAACGCTTCACAAGCTTGACCAATCGTCCAGCACACAACTCTGAGAGCTTTGCAAAAGATGAGTCCTCATCCGGCAAAAAAACTCCCCGGCAAGCCGGAGAGCTTTATCATTCATCTTCCATAGGGACGGTGTCTACGAGCGGAGCTTCGATAATGTAGCGGTCCGGTGCTGGTCCGATAAACGTGAACGGATAGCACGTCGTGAGTGTTAAAATCGGTTCCTCTTTATCCACGATAACGGTTCGGTCTTCGGCGTCCGTAATCCATGTTTTATCGATTTCGTATTCATACTGGACGCCTTCAAACTGGATATACATACTGTCGCCGTCTTCGAGTTCGCCGAGCTCTCGAAATACCGTATCACGATGTCCAGACAATACGGTATGTCCCATGCCGTCTGGCGGAACGGTAAAATCACCTTCGTGGTAGCCGACCCCCTGCTTCAGCGTTTCATCGTCTGTACCCCAATAGATTGGGTACTTCATATCGACCGCCGGAATCAGCAGCCAGCCAATGTCATCTCCATTGTCATACTCGTCGTACACTCTCGGTTCTCCAGGCTCCGGCGAATCAAAAGCAGGCGTCGGCAGCTCAGCTGATTCATCCGGTTCAGCCTCTGCTTCAGCACTTTCTTCCGGCTCGGGCTCCGGCTCCTGCATGACAATATCAGCCGTATCCAGTGCTTCACGACCGGAAGAGCTTTCTGTGGCCCAAGCGTAACCGTTCCAAGCTGCTCCGGCGAGTCCGCCTGTAATCAGCAGCACTGCAATTTTTTTCCGCATGCTTCCTCCCGCCCTTCCAAAGACGATCGTCCGAATTCATGGTTTCCGTCAGTGCACCTCTCCGCAAAAGCCTTTTCGGAAGTGATGGGTGCCATTCTGGATTGAGTATACCATATTTCGGTATTGAAAGCAGACATCCTGTACCTGCGCTCTTTCACAGGTGGTCCCTGCTATACTGGAGCAGCGCTCGACAGCAGGGCTGCGCTGCAGCTCACAGTCGCGGCTGCCGCATATATCGGTGAAACAGCTTCTCACTTGTGAAACATGGTTTCACAAGTGTTTAACTTTCTGAGGAAAAGCATTAATCACGCTCCTGAAAGCTACAACTTTTCTTATGAAAGCTTTATCCTTGCCGGCAAGTGTTCACGAGCATCAACTTAAGGCTGGCATAACGAAATTGCCATTATTTACAGCAGCCAAATGTTCCACTTTCCCAGGAAAACGTTCACCCTGTTTCGCTGCGTCCTTCTTCAAACATCGTGCAGACGGCTCCTTCTCCACCCTCGAAGCGGGACCTAAAGAGCTTATATAGCGAAATACCGTCCCTCAGGATGGGCAAATACCATCGCTGTGACGCTTGCCTCCGGCTCCATCATAAAGCCGTCTGTCAGTTCCATCCCGATTTGGGAGGGCTGGATTAAGCTGAAGAGCTTCTCCTGGTCCTCCAAATTCGGACATGCCGGATATCCAAAGGAAACCCGTACTCCCTGATACTTTGCAGAAAAGCGCTCCTGCATCGTAAAGTCCGGCGAATCCGGGAAACCCCACTTGTCACGCATCATCTGATGAACACGCTCTGCAAATCCTTCCGCGAGCTCCAGCGCTGCTGCCTGAATGAGGTGGCTGTCCATATATTCACCGGCTTCTTTCGCTTCTTCTGCAAGGTTGCGTACGCCTTTACCTGCAGTCACAGCCAGAAACCCAACGTGGTCCATGACGCCGCTCTCTTTGCTTCTAAGGAAATCGGCGAGGCAGAGGTAGGGCGCTTTATCCTGACGCGGAAACGTGAACGTTTCCAGGACGCGCTTCGGATCTGCCGGATCATAAATGTACACGCTGTCTCCTTCGGACTGAGCCGGAAAGAACTGATACATGCCGTCTGCGCGCAGCTGTTTTTCAGCTGCAGCCTTTTGTAAAAAGCCGTCTACCCGCGCCTTCAGCTCTTCTGTCTTTTCATCTCCACGCTCCAGCTTCCGTTTCACGTTTCCTTGAAGACCAAGGTGGGAACCAAGCAGCGTCTGCATGTTCACATATGGATACAGATGCTTCAGGCTGTAGTCGCGCATAATATGCGGCTTATAGTCCTCGGGAATGAACAGAGGTGCTTGTCGATTAACGTCTGAAACAGGTTTTTCTGCAACAGCTGTCGCTGCCTGCTTCTTTTCCGCGTCAGCCGCCACTCGTTCTCGTGCCTGAGCCTGCTTTTCTTCTGTATGAGAACGAAGTGCTTCCCGCTCCTCCGGCTTCACGAGCTTGTTGGCAATATCGAGTCCGTTCATCGCATCTTTGGCATACAGTACCATGCCGTTATACTGCTGGGCAATTTTTGTATCTGTAAATCGTCTGGTGAGGGCGGCACCGCCGACAAGAATTGGCAGATCAATGCCATGCTCCCGAAGGTCATTCGCGGTGATCACCATCTGCTGTGTTGATTTTACGAGCAGCCCGGAAAGCCCAATAACATCCGGCTGTTCTTTTTCCACTGCCTGGATCAGCTCGTTCGGCGTTACCTTGATCCCAAGGTTGACGATGGAAAAACCGTTATTTTTCAAAATAATTTCCACGAGGTTTTTTCCGATATCATGCACATCGCCTTTAACGGTCGCAAGAATCACTTTTCCTTTCCCGCGATCGTCCTTCTTTTCCTCCATATGCGGCTCCAGGTGAGCAACGGCTGCTTTCATCGCTTCGGCACTTTGAAGCACCTCTGCTACGATCAGCTCGTTGTCGTTAAACAGCTTTCCTACTTTATCCATGCCCGTCATGAGCGGACCGTTGATGATGCTGAGCGGCTCGTCATACTCTTCCAGCGCCATGTCCAGATCCGCATAAAGCCCTTCTTTCGTACCTTCTACGATGTAGTTGGCGAGACGTTCATCGAGCGTCATCGTTTCGGCAGCCTGCTCCGCCTTCGGCTTCTTTTTCCGGTAAAACGCAGTAAAGGTGGCCAGTGTCTCATCGTTTGTGTCAAACAGCAGCTCGTCAGCGAGCCGCTTTTCTTCATCTGAAACAGAACCATACCGCTCGAGTTTTTCTGTATTCACGATCGCATAATCAAGTCCAGCCCGTGTGCAGTGGTACGTAAAGGCTGCGTTCAGCACCTCGCGCCCAAGGGGCGGCAGACCGAAGGAAACGTTGCTGACTCCAAGGATGGTCAGACAGTCCGGCAGCTCCTCCTTAATCATCCGAATCCCCTGCACGGTTGCTTCTGCAGAACCAATATACTGCTCGTCTCCGGTGCCGACCGGAAAAACGAGCGGATCAAAGATGATGTCTTCTGCAGGAATTCCGTATTTTTTT
Organism: Bacillus daqingensis; assembly: GCF_042654445.1. Classification (NCBI taxonomy): domain Bacteria; kingdom Bacillati; phylum Bacillota; class Bacilli; order Caryophanales; family Bacillaceae; genus Bacillus; species Bacillus daqingensis. The sequence continues at coordinate 233,954 of NZ_JBHSGK010000004.1, read as the reverse complement.
GTCAGCAGGTCATGGGATCGCTTCGCGATATCGAGCTTCCGCTGTGCGGTTACGCCCATGCCCTCCTCATCGATTGTCCCGACGACGACAGCAGCTCCGAATCGCCGTATGAGAGGTGCCACCGCTTCAAAGCGTTCTTCTCCGTCCTCCAGGTTAATGGAGTTAATAATCGCTTTTCCCTGCGAGTACGTGAGCGCCTTTTCGATGACGTGTTCATCGGTCGAATCAATCATAAGAGGCACTTTAACCTTATTGATCACCTGGCTGAGGAAATGCTCCATATCCTCCATTTCGTCGCGATCCGGATCGGCCAGGCAGACGTCCACTACGTGGGCTCCCTTTTTCACTTGCGCCCTTGCGATCTCAGACGCCTCTTCAAACTTTTCTTCTGCAATCAGGCGCTTAAATTTTTTGGACCCGATAACGTTTGTCCGTTCGCCGACCAGCAGCGGGCGCATGGATTCGTCGTAGACGAGCGGTTCAATGCCGGAAACGACATGGCCGTGCCGTTCTGGAAGCGCACGAGGCTTGTACGCTTTCAGTGTTTCATCCATGACGCGAATGTGCTCCGGCGTCGTTCCGCAGCATCCACCGACGACATTCAGCCACCCTTTCTCTGCGAACCCGGCTAATTTCTTAGCCAGCATGTCAGGGGATTCGTGATAATGCCCTTCTTCATCCGGCAGCCCTGCGTTTGGATAACAATGAACGAAGGTCGTGGACAAATCAGACAGCGAGCGCAGATGATCCTGCATGAATTCCGGTCCGGTCGCACAGTTCAGTCCGACGACGGTCGGATTCATATGCTCCAGCGAAATGTAAAATGCTTCGATGCTCTGCCCTGCAAGCGTCGTGCCCATCGGTTCGATCGTACCGGATACGATGAGCGGCCATGTACGCCCATATTCCTGCTGCACCCGTTCAATCGCCACATAGGCTGCCTTGACGTTCCGCATGTCCTGGCTTGTTTCAAGCAGCAAAAGATCAGAACCGCCGTCCACAAGTCCGCGCACCTGCTCTTCATAAGTCTCAGCAAGCTCCTCGAACGTCGTTCCTCCGGTAACGGACAGCGATTTTGTTGTCGGTCCCATTGCACCAGCTACAAAACGAGGCTTCTCCGGCGTAGAGAAGGCCTCTGCCTCCTGCTTCGCAAGCTTGGCTGCTGCGACGTTCAGTTCATAGGCTTTATGCTGCAAATCATAATCAGCCAGTACGATAGAGGTGGCCCCGAACGTATTGGTTTCGATAATATCCGAACCCGCCTCCAGGTAAGCTCGGTAAATCCGGCGAATGACATCCGGGGAAACTTCGTTTAAATATTCATTGCAGCCCTCATACTCCTCCCCGCCAAAATCATCGGCGTGAAGGTCTGCTTCCTGAAGCATCGTTCCCATCGCTCCATCTAAAAGCAAAATTCGTTCGCGCAGCTGCTGTTCAAATGCTGTCGTCATGCTTGTCATCCTCTCCCTGCTGCCCGTCCGCTGATGACGGCTGTTTTCTCCTGCTCCCGAATGTACGCCGTCAGTGTTTCTGTGATGGAATAACGCAGAAACGGCGTAATCAGATACACGGTTCGGAAATGCTTCAGCGCGGTATCGATCAGCTCTTTTGCCATTTGAATCCCTTCCCGCTCTCCTGCTTCTCTGTCTCCGTCGGTCTGCTTCATCCGCTCGCGCACATCGTCTGTGAGCGTGATACCCGGCACCTCATGATGCAGAAACTCAGCGTTTCGGCTGCTGACGAGCGGCATAATTCCAATATACACGGGCACCTCAAGATCCTTTACGGCTTCTGCTGCTGCTTCGATTCGTTCTTTGCTGTACACCGGCTGACTCATAAAGAAATCAGCTCCGGCTTCCTTCTTCTTCGCCAGACGCTGTACTTCCCGATCAAGTCGTCTTGCATTAGCATTGAATGCAGCTCCTACAGTGAAGTCGGTTTTCGCCCCAAGGTCCTTTCCGGAGAAGGACGTGCCTTCGTTCAACTGTTTAATCAAACGGATTAAGTCCATAGAGGACATATCATATACAGACGTAGCCCCTGGAAAATCGCCGACCTTTGCCGGGTCGCCTGTAATCGCAAGAATATCCCGTATGCCGAGCTCATGCATCCCAAGCAGATGGGATTGCAAGCCGATGATATTGCGGTCCCGGCAGGCGATGTGCAGAAGCGGCCGAGAGCCCTCTGCTTTAATACGAGCACCGAGCGCAAGATTATCAATCCGCGACGACGCTAGTGAATTATCCGCTAACGTGACCGCATCGACTCCAGCTCCCGTCAGCTTGCGCGCTCCTTCCATAAATGCCGGAACACCAGAAAGCGCCTTTGGCGGATCCAGCTCGACAATGACGGACGTTTGTCCGCTCGGCTCTGTCAGCTTTGTAATTCGTTCCCCTTCCAATTCTGGAGCGGCAGCTGCCCGCCTTCTGCTCGGCTCTGTTTTCGTGACCGGCTGCAATTCGTGCTCTGTCACTGCTTTTCGGATTTCTCGAATGTGTTCAGGTGTCGTTCCACAGCAGCCTCCGATCAAGACTGCTCCTTCCGCTGCCAGAGAGGTCGTCATGTCGCCGAAATACGACGGATTGGATTGATAGGAAAAACGCCCGTCGCGGACGTTTGGCAGACTTGCATTCGGATAAACGCTCAATACCGCCCTGCTTAAGGTAGCTGTCTCCTCCAGCGACTGCAGCATATGATAAGGTCCCATGCGACAGTTGATTCCACAGACGTCAGCGCCAAGTTCTTCGAGCTCTTCAAGTGCCTGCTGCAGGGGCATTCCTGTGTGCAGCACGCCGATATCACCGAGTGTGGCTTGAGCAATGACCGGCCGTGTGGTCTTTGCCCGGACATATGTTAGAATCTGCTTCAGCTCCTCAAAATCATAAAAGGTTTCTAACAAAAAACCGTCCACATCCGTATCAAGCAGGACATCCGCCTGCTCCCGCAGGACGGATAACCGTTCGTCCAGCGGTGTTTTTTCCTGATGCATCGTCGCAACACCGCCAATTGTTGCGACTGTATAGGCACGACCCGCCGCAGCTTTCCTTGCGATAGTGACAGCAGCCCGGTTCAGCTCCTCCACACAGTCGGAAAGCTGATAGCGTGCCAGCTTGGAGGCATTCGCCGCGTAGGTATTTGTTTGAATCAGATCTGCTCCAGCTTCGATGTAAAGCCAGTGAATTTCTTCAATCTGATCCGGATCGGATACGTTCAGCTCTTCAAAGCAGCCCTGAATTCCTTTCTGGTAGAGCAGGGTCCCCATGGCCCCGTCACCGATGACGAGGCTTGTACTCAGTTTTTCCTTCAGGGTCATACCTGCTCCTCCTTTCTGGCAGCAGCAAATGCGTTGGCGAAATCCTGCTTCAGATCCTCTGTCTTTTCCAGTCCGACGGACAGACGGAGCAAGCCATCCGTGATGCCCCGCGCATGCCGTTCTTCGTCCGACATCGCGGCGTGGGACATCGTTCGCGGGTAGGAAAGAATCGATTCCACCGCACCAAGGCTGACTGCAAACACCGGAATTTCCACGTGCTCCACGAAACGGCGGACGGCCTCTTTATCTTTCAGGCGGAAAGATAAAACAGCACCGGCTCCTTCTGACTGTTCTTTGTTCACTGCATAGCCAGGGTGCGTTTCGAGCCCGGGATAGTACACGTGCTCTACTTCGGGCTGCTCTAAAAACCAGGCTGCCAGTTCATGCGCCGACTGTTCCGACACACTCATTCTTGCATGCAGTGTTTTCAGCCCCCGCATGACAAGCCAGCAGTCCTGAGGACCTAAAATCGCACCGAAGCTGTTCTGCAGAAACTGCAGCTCTGCTGCCAAATCGGCATCTTTTACGACAGCGAGTCCGGCAACGACGTCACTGTGCCCGCCTATAAATTTAGTTGCACTGTGCAGTACAACATCGACTCCAAGATCAAGCGGACGCTGCAGAACCGGCGTCATAAATGTATTATCAAGCGCCGTCAAAATGCCGTTGTCTGTTGCAAATTCAGCGATTTCACGAATCGGCGTAATATTCATCGTCGGATTTGACGGTGTTTCCATAAAAATCATTTTTGTATTTGGCTTAACCGCTGCTTTAACTGCTTCAGGATCAGTCATATCGACAAATGTATGCTCTATTCCCTGCCGATGAAGCACCTTCGTGGTCAAACGGAAGGTGCCGCCGTACACGTCATCTGTAATGACCAGATGGTCACCAGTGGAAAGAAGCATAAATGTGGTCGAAATAGCCGCCATTCCGGAAGCAAAGGCGAATCCATGAGTGCCGTTCTCAAGCCCGGCAATCGTCTCTTCAAGAGCCTGACGCGTCGGATTGCCGGATCGTGCATAATCATAGTCACCAAATTGTTCAATATCAGGCTGGTGAAACGTGGAAGCGTGTTGTACTGGCACACTTACTGCACCAGTAACCGGATCGGTTTTATGAGGCGAATGCAAAAGTGATGTTTGTTTAGAATAGTGGGTCATGGTTTATATCTTCCTTTCCAGCGCTGCTTGTTGAAATGCCGCTTTTAAATCGTTTGTCAGGTCTGAAGCTGATTCGATGCCTACCGAAAATCGGAGCAACCTGTTACAGACACCAAGCTTCATACGCACTTCTTCCGGAACATCTGCATGAGTCTGCGTAGCCGGATACGTCATAAGGCTCTCAACTCCGCCGAGGCTCTCGGCGAATGAGATAACCGACAAGTTTTGCAGGATCGGATTGACCATCGCTTCATCCTCCACCCGGAAGGATAGCATCCCGCCCCTTCCTGGATAAATAACGTCTGTGACGAGGTCTTCCTTCTCCAGGAAGTCAGCGATAATCCGTGCGTTTTCGGTATGCTTATCCATCCGGAGCTGCAACGTTTTCATCCCGCGGATCACGAGCCACGAATCCAACGGAGAAAGTACAGCTCCGATGCTGTTATGATAATAGAACAACTCCTCTCCAACTTTTTCATCTGCTGCGACAATTAACCCGGCAATGACATCGTTGTGTCCGGATAAATACTTGGAGGCACTGTGAATAACGATGTCAGCCCCTTCATCTATAGGCCGCTGAATCACCGGCGTATAAAACGTATTGTCCACGATCAGAAGCAGACCGTGCCGCTTCGCAAGCGCTGCGTAGACAGCCAGATCGGCTTCCTGCATGAGCGGATTCGTTGGTGTTTCGATAAACAGCGCTTTCGTGCGCTCGTTGATTTTAGCCTCAAAGGAATCCGGCTGGTCAGGCTCTGCATAATGAAACGTGATACCCCATCTCGTCCAGCCGTTCTCAAAGAGACGGTACGTTCCGCCGTACAGATCGCTTGTCGCAATAATTTCATCACCCTGTTCGAATAAGGACAGGACTACTTGTACCGCGGCCATCCCCGATGCACAGGCCAGTCCTCTCACGCCACCTTCCAGCTCAGCAATGGACTGCTCCAGCACCGCGCGAGTCGGATTTCCTGTTCGTGAATAATCGAAGCCGGTGGACTGGCCGATTCCTTCATGCCGGTAGGCAGTGGAAAAATAAACGGGAGCATTAACGGCTCCAGTTGTCTGATCGCTGCGGTTCCCTGCTTGTACAAGCTTTGTTTCCAGTGAGTACTTCCGGTCTGTCATGGCTGCGCTCTTCCCTTCTCTGGTTATAGACTGACGAGTCTGGTAACGAGTCTGTAAATATAAAAAACTTCTTTACCGGCTGCGATAAAGAAGAAAGTGTCGTGATTTTTCTTCTTATCTTACAGTCCCAGTTTCGGAAACTGCAGGATTTAGCACCTTGCCAAAGGCTGGTTGCTGAGATATCAACGGGCCGGTCCCTCCATCTCTCTTGATAAGAAAGTTCGTCAGAATATTTAGTTTAACGTGATAATTCCTCATTCTAAGGGAAAATCGCAGCGATTGCAATGCTTAGTCTGCTGGAAGCGCTGTCTTTTACGTCAATGAATGATGACGACTAAATTTTTCGCGTCTAACTCACTTTGTACATTTTAGAGAAACGAATGTGCTCAGGCACGTCCTTGCTGCACTGCAACGATATTCATCCTTCTTTACGAGTTGTCATGATGCTAACACGTTCAGCTGTATATCCTATTTTACTAATTTCACGCCCTTGGTTGATTGAAGGAACCAAGCTGCATGAACTTCCCAGCTTTTTCGCAGGCCTGAAGAAAAAGAGAGCGTGACGAGTCGATCCTTCCGGACGGAAGTGCCGCAGGCGTACTTTCTTTATTCCGATATCAGTCATTTATAGAGTCTTTTCAATAAAGCAACGGTTCTCCTTAAAGAAATAATCTCTGTGTGACTGTTACTTATATGGAAGATAAAAACTTTTTTAAATGACACGTATTCCAAATAGTCACGATCGTCACAGCTTCTTTCGTGACATTGTTAGCAACATAAAAAAGTTTTCAGATTATTGGTTTACCTTTTGTACAAACGGGATATATAGTCTATACGTTGGTTGAACAATCTCTTTACATACATTGTATAGAAGTTATTCAACCAATACAAAAATGATCAAGGAGATGATGAGGTTGAGAAAGTTGAAGTGGCTTATGATTGTTTTCGTTGCTATGCTTATGTTTGGAAGCGCAGCAGCTCCTGTATTTGCGGACAGTCACGGGGATGACGGCGACAACGCGATGGTGAGGGTATTCCATGCTTCTCCTGATGCTCCGGAAGTAGACGTGTATGTGAACGGTGATGCAGCAGTTGAAGGAGCAGCATTCCAGGATATCACTGACTACCTTGAACTTCCTGCAGGCGATCACGACGTAGCGATTTTCCCAGCCGGTGAAGGCGGCGAAGGTGATCCTGTCATTGAAGAGACACTCACAGTCGAAGGCGGCATGTACTACACAGTAGCTGCTGTCGACACGCTTGAAAACCTCCGTCTTGAAGCTTTTGCTGACGATAACACGGTAACAGAAGGTATGACGAAAATACGTGTCGGCCACCTGTCTCCAGGTGCACCAGCTGTTGACGTCGGGCTTGTCGGTGGAGATTCCCTTTTCGAAGGTGCTGAATTCTTCGCAGTAACGGACTACCTCGAGCTTGACCCAGACACGTATGATCTGGAAATCCGTGCAGCTGGTACGGAAGATGCTGTTCTGGACCTTTCCGGTACAACGCTTGAAGCAGATATGGTGTACTCTGCATACGCAGTAGGCGCAGATGCTGATGAGCTGGATGTTGTTCTCGTCGCTGACGAAGCACACGCTGCTCCATCTGATATGCCGCAAACTGGTATGGGCGGAGCTTCCCAGTCTTCCAGCCTGATGCCGATTGCATTGACAATTGCAGCAGGGGCTCTCGCTGCAGCAGTATTCTTCCGCAGACGTTTTGCTCCACAAGCGTAACCTTTACTGGGTAAGTCTTCTTGTCTTCCTCGGAGCCTGTTCCGGTTCCGGGGAGGACAATTTCTCTTCTCCGGAAACTTCGTTGTCCCCTGAGAGCCCAATGGAGCCGGCTGTATCAGAAGAGGTTGAGGCTGAACCCGGTGACGCGGATGCCGAGTATGCGCCAGATTCAGAAACTGCATCAAGCAGCGAGTCGAACGAGCCTGAGGAACATGCAGTTTCCGAAGAAGAGAACGATCCCGAAGAAAATCAAGCTGAAGAAACAGTTGAAGACGTTCAGGAGGCAGAGCCGATTCAACCTGTTCTTGGTGGAACTTCTTCCGGAATGGAACCGGTTCGCATTGAAATTCCCGCAATCGATGTAGATGCGGTCGTGGACGGGTATGGATTGAACGAAGAGGGTCAAATGGCTGTTCCGGATGAGGGTGAAACAGTTGCCTGGTTTAACAGAGGTGCCAAACCAGGAGCGCAAGGTAATTCGGTTCTGGCAGGCCATGTTGATGACTATGAAGGTCCGGCCGTATTTTATGACCTGAAAGAGTTAGAGCCAGGTGACAGCATTCATTTGTATGACGAAGACGGTGAACAGATGACCTTTATTGTACAGTCAATGGAGAGTTATCCGTATGACGATGCACCAGTTGACCAGGTTTTTGGCGGCACGGCGTCGCGCAATTTAAACTTAATTACGTGCACCGGAGAATTTGACCGCAATGTTGGCACCCACCGTGAACGACTTGTCGTGTATACAGAGCTTGAGCAATAAATATTTTCTGCCGTTCGTATCGACGAACGGCAGAACGCCTTCTTATCCCAAGTTTCAGCTCACAGGCATTCTGATTTTACGCCTGTGACTGCAGAATAAAGCGAGCCGATGATGATCGGCTCGCTTTTCAGAGTGTTGATAACATCATTTTAGGTGAATCACGTTGCATCTGCCTGTATCTGCGGACACTCGCTTTCCAGAGGGAACGGGCTCGGCTTTCCCTTCTTCCCTTCGCCGGATCTTCGCCTCGTTCTGATCCGAGCTCCTTCGATGCCGGCAGCTGCAGTGCGTTTCACGTGCCTGGTTCGGACTGCACGATCGGCTTCCATACAGGATAGAACCTTCCCGATGAGACGTTTCGATGTTGAACAGGGGTGTCCGTACTTCCTACAATTCCGTATAAAAGGTAAAAAAGCAGTCGCGTTTACCTGTCGTGACATTATTCTCCACGAATCAGAGCCATTTTCCCGGTGTGTCCGGCGGAGGCGCAACAAGCAGTCTGAAGATTTCGTACCGTTCAGATCTGTGAACGGCATCCACGCACGAGTGGAGCCGGACTGGCTTTTGAAGGCTTCTTGTGAGAAGCCTGAGTCCGAGTGAAGCCGCGCCATCCTCCCGTGCCTTTCTTCCCTTCATAACAGGGATCAAACAGCTGAAGGCCAGCCCGCGGCGGGCTAAGTAAGCAGAGGGGAAATACAATCAAGCGAATAAACATGTAAGTGGAAAGACTTTTTCGTTGATGTTAACTGCTCGACGCCTTAAAGAATTGACGAGGCGCGGGAAGTGCACGTCGCCGGGAAGGCACTGGCCCTACTCTGTTTTCTTCGTTTTATTCCGATTCGTTTCTTTTTCGATCCGGCCGCCAGCGGCTTAAAATAAGCAGAGCTAGGACGGCACCCGCTGCACTGCTTACAAAGAATGCTGGTACAAAAGCAAAGATAGCTGCTGAATCTCCTAAAAAGAAAATGACGATTGGTACAGCCAACAGCGCTCCGACAATGGATGTTCCGATTACTTCTCCAGCAGCTGCCGCCCACGTTTTACGTGACCATCGGTATGCCAATCCTGCCAGCAGCGCTCCTGCCATCCCTCCGGGAAAGGCCAGAATCGTTCCCAGTCCGAGCAGGTTTCGAAGCAGCCCGATTAAAAATGCAATCAGCACCGCAGGCCCGGGCCCTAATAGGACGGCAGCAATGATGTTTACCGCGTGCTGGACAGGATACGCTCGGGCAACACCAGCTGGAAACCAGATAAATGCTGCACCGACAATTCCAATAGCTGTAAGCATTGCTGTTAAGGTGATCAGTCTTGTATTTTGCATGAAGTTCCCCCTCCCCTCCAAAAGTATAGCAGGTATCCTTTTTCGGCAAACGTATTTAGCATCTTTTCTTCCCGCAGACAGCAAAGAGTGCTGCCCCTGTAGTAGAGACAGCACCTGAGTGGTCGATGCTTTCCGTTTCTTTATTTATTAAGCGATAAACCGCTCGCATACGTCAGCACATTTTTTACACATGTCTGCGCAGTGCTGGCAGTGATCGTGATCATGCTGGCCGCATTCATCAGCACAAGCCTTGCAAACGACCACACATGTTTTTAAATATTCATCAAGAAACGGAGAATCTCTGGAAACAGCCTGTTCGGTAAAGGAGCAGACATCCGCACATTCACGGTCGATTCGGATGCACGCTTCCATCATCTTAACGTCGTCTTCCTTTAAGCATTCATCAAAACATCTGTTGCAGGCTTCCATACAGTCATGCAATGCTTTCATCAGTTCATCTTTTTGAATCTCATTCATGAAGCATTCCTCCTCTTAATGGTTTCATTACTGCTTCTATTTCCTTTCCCTTCTTTTTCCTAAACACGATTATTTTAAAAGGGATCTGGGAAAAGAGCTGTACACTACATTCTGAAGGAGTGACCTCCATGCCATGGAATATGCAGGATTACCCAAGCTCTCTGAAAAATTTAGATACTGCCGTGCGCAAAAAAGCAATTGATATCGCGAATACGATGCTCGAAGAAGGCTATAAGGAAGGGGAAGCAATCCCGATTGCGACCGAACAAGCTAAGGAATGGCAGAAAAATGCATCTGACAAGGAAATCGAGCAGCTTAAGCAAGCATCCCAAAAGGAAATCGAGTCCGCAGACGGTGATGATTCCGCGCGCCCTGAGTTAACGGATAAGGATGTTTACGTAAAACCCCACGAAAATGGCTGGGCGGTTCAATCAAAAAGTGCGAAACAGCCTTCAGACACCTTTTCGGAAAAACAGGAGGCCGTCTCCCGGGCCGAGGAGATTGCTCGGAATAAAGAAACGTCGGTTATCGTCCAGAAACAGGACGGCTCTACCCAAAAAACCTACAAGCCTTCTTGATAATACCTGCATTTCATAACAAAAAGCCTGCTGTGCACCTTCACAGCAGGCTTTTTTTGAATTACGTTGATTACATACAGACAAAGGGATCGCCTCTGCCTAGCTCTGTTTATTCCAGAGATCGTCCCAATTCATTTCTGGTACGAGACCTTCGTCAGCTGCACGGGTAAGCAGCTGTTCGACTGCTTCCCGGCCGGTACTGCCAAGCGCGAATGAAAATTCGTTCACGTAGAGATCAATGTGCGATTTTGCGACTTCCTCGGACATTTCCTGCGCGTGCTCCATCACGTAAGGCATAACCTTCTCCGGATTCTCCCACGCTGCGGTGAGTGACGTTCGAATCCCGGCTGCCAACATGTCTGTGTCCGTTCCCTTTTTGGCAATAATCGCCCCGAGCGGAATAGGTGTGCCGGTATCCTGTTCCCACCAGTCTCCAAGATCCACCAGCTTTTTCAGGCCGAAGTTCTGATACGTAAATCGCGCTTCATGGATGACAAGACCTGCATCTACATCACCGCGCTCCACTGCCGGCATGATGTCTTCAAACGGCATCACCGTTACTGCTGCCTTAACACCTGAGAATTGCTGCTTCTGCCAGAGGCGGAAGAGCAGATAGGCAGTGGACTTGTCACTCGGCACGGCAATCGTTTTTTCGTGCCAGTCAGATGTATCTTCCTGCTTCATCAGCAAAAGCGGCCCGCAGCCTCGGCCGAGCGCGCCGCCGCATTGCAGCAGGTCATAGTCCGACGCCGCGTACGGGAGTGCGGCAAATGATATCTTCATGACAGATGGACCTTCTCCTTCAGCAGCCCATCCATTCGTTTGATCGATATCAGCGTATGTGACTTTAACATCATCGAACCCCGGTACAGATCCATTGACCAGGCTGTGAAAAATAAATGTGTCGTTAGGGCATGGTGAAAATGCAATTTTCATTCTACTCTCTCCTTCCATTGCTGCAGAACGAGCGAGAGCTGTTTAAGCGCTTGCTCGATATCCCATTTTTGTAAGCTTCTCGGCCCAGTTATATTTGAAACCGCACGAATTTCAACAAATGGAATCCCACAGATTAACGCGGCATGAGCAGCTCCTGCACCTTCCATCGCTTCTCCTCCGGCTTCAGGATACCTCACCATAAGTTCTGAGACTCGGGACTCTGTTCCAGCAGCAGTAGAAACTGTTAAGATAGGGAGATAGTGTGCTTGAAGCTCCGCAAATTGAGAGGCAGCCTCTGAAGAAAAAGCAGACGTTCCAAATCCTAATTCATCCGTACTTAAAAATCCAGCTTCTGATTCCGCTCCTAAATCCGCAAAAATACTGTGTGTGCCAACGATGACGTCACCGATTACGGCTCTTCCGGGAAATGCTCCGGCTATACCGGCATTGATGATCACGTCTGGTTTATGTGTCAGTGCAGCCTTCATGGTTCTCGCTGCTGATTCTGCCGGTCCAAAGCCGCACAGTTCCACTGCAGCTTCTGATTCCGCAAACACTCGTCTTACTGCTTCACGCTCTTTTTCAACCGCTGTCACAATTAAAATCGACTTCATGAATATTAAGCTCCTTTTACAGTTCGACGAAATAATAGATTTTTCATTAGGATTCCTGTATAAGTGTATCAGGTACAGCGTATAATAGAAATGCTTGAAGCTTACTCCCGCCTGCCTCATGGTAAATATTTCATGTAAATTCAGCGGTTAGGGGCATGCTTTCAAGGGAATAGTTCTAAGGATAGTGTCTTTTCCGTTCTATTTTCCAGTCTGACACAGCTGACGTCCTTACTATAAGAAACTTTCTCTGTTGAGTGAAACATAACAGGATGGTTGACGTTCTTATAATTGGAGAACGTCCGCTTACTGGACAGAACAGAAGGTGCAAGTTATTTCAGGAGGTAGCAGGAATGGCCGAATTAATGTATCTCGGAGTCATTGCAGCAGTCATTTTTTATATTGGCATCAAGGAACGCCGAAAAATGGATCGGCAGCTGCAAAAGATTCCGACACGAATTCTTGTAAATGGAATTCGAGGAAAATCAACCGTCACCCGACTCTTAATGGGAATCGCGAAAGAAGATGGACAGCGAACTGCTGGTAAAACAACCGGCACCTCTCCCCGTTTGTTTTATTGGGATTCTGAAGAGGAAGAACCGATTATGCGAAGCCTGCAGGGTGCTAACATTTCTGAGCAGAAAATCATCAATGATCAAGTAGCTGACCGCAACGTTTCCACGTTTGTTGCAGAGTGTATGGCAGTAAACCCGGAGTATCAGAAGGTATTCGAAGACCGATTTGTTCGTCCGCACATTACGGTTATCACGAATATTGTGGAAGATCATCTTGATGTCATGGGTCCTACCCTCGATCAGATTGCTGAAGCCTTTTCCCGTACGATTCCGAAAAACGGATATGTCGTCATGCCGGAAACAGACTATAATGATTTTTTTGAGGATATCGCAGAAAACCGCGGCTCTGAAGTGGTCTACTATTCTACGAAGGGCATTGATGAGTCGTACTTGAAGAAATTCCCTTACATGATGTTTGCGGAAAATGCGGCGATTGGTTTAGCCGTTGCCGGCATTCTTGGAATAGACCGTGACACAGCGATGCGGGGGATGCTGAATGCACCGGTAGATCCGGGTGCGATGAAAATTCATTCCTTCGGTACAGCATCTGAACCGAGCTATTTCTTTAATGGTTTCGCTGCAAATGATGCTACTTCCACGCGGAATATCTGGAATAAAATTCTTGCCTCTGGCTACCGTCACAGGCACAAGGCAGTTATCATGAATTGCCGGGATGACCGTGTTGACAGAACGATTCAGTTTGCTGAAGAAGTGCTTCCCGAGCTGAAAATGGACACATTGATCGTAGCTGGTAAAGCCGTCCAGCCCATTGTCCGCGCTTATGAGGAAGGCAGCATCCAGGTGAATAAGCTGATTAACCTGGAAAAAGCAGACACAGAGGAAGTTATTGATGAACTGAAAAAGCTCCCGGATGAGACGCTGCTCTATGGGATTGGAAATATTCACGGCGGCGGTCAGGAAATTGCTGACGCCATGGAAGAACTCGGTGCCGAACGGAAAGATCCTGGCAAGCAGTCAGGTGCAGCTTACTTTCCGAAACGACGGGACCGCGTATTGGCCGAGCAGCATTAATCGGCAAGTCGTGGAAGGCTGTTCTTTTACGGGGCAGCCTTCTCGGCATGCATATTTCACTTATTTTAAAGGAGTTGGCTGAGCTTGTTTGGTACGGATTTATACATTGCGATTGTTGTCGGGGTTTTGCTATCCCTTCTTTATGCAGAGAAAACAGGAATTGTTCCTGCAGGACTTGTTGTACCGGGCTATCTGGCCCTCGTATTTGATCAGATTATGTACTTAGTGATTGTTGCCGCAATCAGTCTGCTTACATATTTAATCGTCACGCAGGTGATCGGACGCATGACAGTTTTATACGGCAGACGAAAGTTTGGTGCGATGCTGACGGTAGGGATTTTATTAAAAATGGCCGTTGACTTTTCTTATCCGCTTGTCGGGTTCGAGATATTTGAGCTCCGGGGCATAGGTGTTATCGTGCCGGGGCTGATAGCAAATTCGATTCAAAAGCAGGGCGTTCTGCCCACCTTCTCGTCCACCTTTGTCATAGCCTTTGCTACCTTTGTTATTATCACAGTGTTTCATTTATTTTAAAGCAGGTGAGAATAGTTTATGGAAAGAAAGTTTACCTTTCAGGAGCGCATGAAGCTGCTCCAAATCAAACATAAAAAAACGGCCCTGCGTGATTCCCTCATTGCCATGGCTGTCATCTCTGTCCCCCTATTTGGGTACAGCTGGTTCATTCCTGCTGAGGAAGCAGAGGATACGAGACCGGATAACGTTGATTACCGCATATCCATGGTCGGAGACATGATGATGGGCCGGCACGTGCTGGAGGCCGCAAACCAGGCAAATGAACCAATTGACCGCGTATTTGACTACGTGACACCGTTCTTTCACGAATCTGACTACACAACGGGAAATTTTGAGAATCCGGTGATGGACCCCGATGATCCGGAAATTGCCCCGCAAATAGAAGACGCCGAGCTTCACAATAAGGATATTCATTTCTTTGCGGAGCCGGACTCCGTTGATGCCTTGATCGATGCCGGCTTTGATTCTGTGAACTTGGCGAACAACCATATGCTCGACTACGGTGACTTATCATTAAATCAAACGCTTGACCACATGCGCGATGCAGATATTGAGTTGGTTGGCATTGGGGATGCTTTGAACATTGATGAAGAGGATACAGGGGATCTCGATGCTTCACGCATTGAAACATTTGAAAATGAAGACGGCGTCCGCTTTGGCATTATCGGTTTCACCGACGTTTTCGTACAAGGCTTCAGCGCCTCTGATTACGTCGGCGGGGTCTTTACATCCGAATATGTCGGACTGACCATCCTGCGGGAACAGCTGCAGGAGGCAAAACTTCCTGAAGAAGACGGCGGTCTTGGCATTGATGTGATGATGGTGCACGTGCACTGGGGCGATGAGTATCAGGTAGGCTACAACGAGACCCAGGAAGCGCTGGCCCAGTTTATGAACAACTACGGCGCCGATATTATCATCGGTCACCACAGCCACGTGCTGGAGCCGTTAACAGTTGTTGAAAATAACGATGGCCACCGCACGTTTGTCATGAACAGCCTAGGAAATTTCGTATTTGACCAGGGCTGGTCCCGTACGAAGGAATCGGTCATTGCCCAGCTCGACTTTCTGGATGACGGCTCAACGGAAATGTCCTTTGTGCCGATCCGGATTGGAGATACAAAACCGTATGAAACGGCCGGACCGTTAAAAAGCTATCACGATTTCCGCATTTTCCGTACGCTGCGTAAAGAACTTGATTCCGACTTGTGGACAGTCGAGGATGGCCGCCTCAAGGTGGATCTGGACGCTGCTGGAGTGCTTGAAGGAGTTGGACCATCATGAATTACAAACCATATCTCCGCTGGACCTATGCAGCAGCATCCGTCATTTTTGTAGGACTCGTCGCATGGAACCTTTATTTTGCGGACGAATTCGATCCGTTCCGCGAACCATACTCCGGTGCCTTTCAGGATCGGCAGACAGACTCTGTTGAGGTATCCGGAAGCAATGAGACTGAAGAGCCGAACAATGAACAGAACACTTCGAATACAAATCATTCAGAAGAAACGCAGCCGTCAATCGGCGTGTACGGCGTCAGCTCCGTACATCCTCTCGCTGCAGATGTTGGTATGGAAGTTATGGAAAACGGCGGGAATGCAGTTGATGCCGCCGTTGCGATCTCCTTCATGCTGAACGTCGTCGAGCCATACGGCTCCGGGATTGGCGGAGGCGGGCTTATGCTCGTCCACGATCCCGAAGAAGGCATTTTGAGCTACGATTACCGGGAGGCTGCCGCTGAAAGTATTGACGTGGACATGGTAGAGAACAGCGAAGGTACGCCGCGAGGCATCGCTGTGCCAGGCCTCGTAAAAGGGATGGAAATGATCCATGAGAACCATTCTGAGCTATCGTGGGAGGAACTGCTTGATCCCGCGATCGAAACAGCCCGTGAAGGCTTTGACGTTGGAAACGTGCTCAATCAAACGACTGGTAACGCGGCTCGCCGCCTGAATACGCTCACGCCTGATGAACGGGAAATCTTTTTCCCGGGCGGTCAGCCGTTCGAAGTAAACTCCACGCTCGTTCAGGATGAACTTGCAAATACCCTGGAAACGATTCAGGCAGAAGGAGCGGACGGGTTCTATACCGGCGAGATTGCGGAAGCAATCGTCGCAGAAATGGAACGCGTTATCGATAACCCGGATTTTGGAGCCAACAATAGTTCTCCCTTTGAGCTGAGCGATTTAGCAAATTATGAAGCACAGGAAAACGATCCGGTTTCAGCTGAGGTTGGCGAACAGGTCGTTCACGGCGGTGCATCCCCATCTTCCGGTGCTGTAGTTGTACAGGCGCTTCAGATGGCTGAGCGCATTGCAGAAGAAAGTGACGTGACACTTGAGGAGTTGGCCAGCGAACCCGAGCATGCAGCTGCCTACACGCACATGATTAATGAAATCACGCGTATCACGTATGCAAGCAGACTTGATACGCTTGGTGATCCGGCCTATACAAATGTCGACAACGATCAGCTGACAGCTGACAGCTACATCGATACGCTCGTCGACAATTTCTCTGCAGAAGAGATCGGCGAAACTGATACAGACTTGTTTGACACTCCTTCTGAGACAGCGGATGCCCGGCATACGACTCATTTTGTCATTGTAGACTCCGATGGTCGGATGGTATCTGCAACGCACTCTCTTGGGGAGTTTTACGGATCTGGTATATACACGAACGGCTTTTTCTTAAACAACCAGGTAGATAACTTCAGCTTCGATGAGGAATCTCCTAACTATTATGAGGCAGGTAAACGTCCGCGTACGTTTGTTGCACCGATGATCTTTGAAGAGCAGGGACGTCCTGTTCTCGGAATGGGCTCACCTGGCGGACGTCGTATTCCCGCTATGGTGCTGCAGACGATTATGCGCTACCAGCACGGAGTAAATGACGACGGTGAATCGATGTCTCTGCAGGAAGCGATTGAACATCCTCGCTTCTATAATGAAGATAACGTCATTTATGTAGAGGATACCGATTTTGATCCGGAAGCGGTTCAGGAGCTGCAGGCAATGAACTACTCTGTTGTTGAGCACACCTCCCCACTTTTCTACGGCGGCATTCAAGGCCTCGGCCTGACGCTTGATGAAGATGGAAATGTGTCCGGCATGTACGGCGGTGGTGACCCGCGCCGTAACGGTTCATGGCAGATCGAATCAGCTGAATAACTTGTTAAAAGAAGCACAGTCCGCAACGACGGACTGTGCTTTTAATTTATGCTTATGCGCGTGATTCTTCTGTTTTTCTCGGTTTAAGAAGAATGACGCCCACGGCAGCTGCAACAAGCCCCAGCAATCCATACAGCGGCATATTAGTCGCTGTAGCTGGCAGCTCATCTCCGTGTTCTTCCACGTCTACTGGTTCAACGCCTGCTTCCATTTCTGCTTCTGTCGCCGGTTCATCGCTCATCATTGCCCAGTAGGCAGGCTTCACGTTTTTGTCGACATCAAATACAAATGGAGCGTCTTTTCCGATGCCGTCATTAAACTCCTCCGCACGATCATCAAGCCACGTATGGTCATCTGCAATGCCCCAGAACGTCACGTTCGTGATCATCTCATCCAGCGACTCGTAAAGCGTGAAGAGCTGATGATACCGCTCCGCCTGAACCTCAAACGCCTCATCCGGAATATCAGCGTACGTATCAAACGCCGGGGTCGGCGGATAGCCGTAAAGACTGACATCTAATTCCGTGATATGCGTTTCAAGCCCAAGGCCATCGAACAAGCGGATCGACTCTTCAATTTCTTCAAGCGTCGGCCAGTCAAGCTGAATATGAGACTGATGGCCGATGCCGTCAATTGGTACTCCCTCATCGAGAAGTTCCTCCACGAGGGCATATAAATCGTCGCGCTTCGGATTGATTTCTGTATTGTAATCATTGATAAACAGCTTCGCATCTTCCCCGCCGTATTCACGAGCGGTATGGAATGCACGCTTAATGTATTCGTCTCCGGTGATTTGATACCACTCTGATTCGCGTAATCCGCCTTCATCATCAATGACTTCATTCACCACGTCCCAAGCATCTATGTCATCTTTGTATCGCTCAACTACTGTGCTAACATGCGTTTCCAGCCTCTCCAGCAACAGTTCTTTATTTGCTTCCTGCTGATCCGGATCTTCTTCGTCTACCATTTCATTGCCTTCTTCATCGATAAAAAACCACTCTGGAACCTGACTGTGCCAGATGAGCGTATGATACCTGAGATCCAGATCATGCTCATTAGCAAATGATACCAGCTGGTCTGCTTCATCCCAGTAGAACTCCCCTTCTTCAGGCTGTATATAAAGCGGCTTCATCACATTTTCTGCGACTACACTTCCATAATGGTGCTTCAATATATCTCCATGCTCACCTTCCAGCTGATAAAGCTCTACGGCTGCACCAATATCAAAAGAGTCTGCAAACCGTTCCTGCATGGAGTCTGCATCGAGCGCATGAGGACTGTGGCTGTCGGCAAAAGCTGTTGCTCCAAATGGTGCCGTAAGCGATAAAGCGGCTACAGCTGCGATCGTTCGTTTTACCTGTCTCAAAAAACCCTCTCCTTTTATGAGATGCTGAGTTTGTTATTCATGTGCTGTTTGTTGATCACACCTTCTGCTTTTCACCAGCCTTCCCGGATCATGACAGCGCTATCATTTCTCTTTCAGCATACGCACGAAAGTTAGTAAGTTCAATGAATTAACTAAAATTTCAGAAATAGTGTAAGTATCTCCTATTTTTTTGCTGTCCAATCGACCTATTATTGATATAAATTGGAATCGACCCGCTGTGTCTTCCGGTACTTCTTTTTCGACACGCTGCATTATACAGATGTGCACGTTCAGATTGGGGCCAATCAACGTCCCGCATGAAAGAAAATCGCTTTACAAAAAAGCCTGTCAGTTGTCTGACAGGCCGAAGATGCTGCTCGGTTCGTGAATACAGTTGCTATAGTTAACCATGCTGTTTGATGAGTGCCTCGGCAGCTGCAATGCCGGAAAGCACGGCGCTTTCAACACGGGTTCTTCCACTTGCATCATCTCTGTGTAAAAAGGCGTCTCCCGCAAAGTACAGCGGCAGTGACTCTGCCTGCAGCCATGCACCTGCGTGTGTCTGTTCTGCTTCTGAATAGCGCCAGCGTTTAACCTGCAAGTCCTTTACTTCAAGCTGTTTCCATTCAGCGAGTGAGTTATTGAGCGCTTCGGCTGCCTTCTCATCCGGTTCATCCAGGTAGCGCCTGCTCCAGTCTGCTGTCATGTAAACAGATAAAATCGGTTCAGACGTCAGTCCTTTTTGATCGGCGGCAATGATTTTCTCAATCCCTTCAGGTAAATCCCGGTCCAACATTCCATGTGAACCGGCTTCTGCCGGCTGCTTTAGCGTCACCAGTCCAACAATGGCAGGGCGGAAGGTTAACATTTCCAACGTTTTCACCGTTTCTTTGGTGCCCGGAATAGCAGAACGGTGCATGAGCTCTGCGGTCTGCGGAGGGGGGAACGTGACGATTCCGGCATCTGCCGGGAAAATGCTGCCGGAATCTGCTGCGAGCAGAATACTGTCCGCCTCCGCTTCCATTCGGACAATCTTTTCTTCCAAGTGGAGGTCAAAAGCAGAAGCCATCTGCTTTACTAACGTATTCATTCCGTCAGGTGCCATGTATCGCGGATGGTCGTCACCAAACCACTTTTTAACCTGGCCTCGCTCAAGCCAGCGGTCCACTTCCTTCTGAAAGATTTCTGTCCGGACTGTAAAAAACTGAGCTCCATGATCGGCCCTGCCCTGCCCAATTCGTCTCGTTGCCATCCGGCCGCCGGCACTTCTGCCTTTATCGATTAAAAACGGTTCGTGACCAGCAGCGGCAAGTGTCTGTGCTGCGAACACGCCTGCCAGTCCTGCTCCAGCTATTGCAATTTGCATTCGACTATCACCCTTTGCTAAACGACTTAATCTTATCGACAGCCTTATTGTAGCACGCCTACCGCCAAAACCCCCGTTGTTTGCTGTTCAAGCAGCATGACCATTTCGTCTGCTGAAAAAAACCAAAAAGTATGTTTTGCTTTTTCTCATAGCGGGTATTGTAAAGTAGCTCCACTTTATAAGAGACTCAGCCTCGTCATTCCGTGTGAATAGATCGTGTACGAATTTTGTTTGTACTGCGATAATGGATAAGGCGCTGAGTAATCTAACGTGATACCACGGAATAACACTCTGCGGATCCGTTCCAACGATGAGAATCGACGGAAAAGCCTATGTTGAGCCGGGAAGCAGGAAAGCAGAGACGGTTGGGTCCCTTATGAAGTGGAACAGAAGAAGGCTGGTTTTCCAGTCTTCTTCTTTTTGTCTTTTTAATCTCCTGGGGCGGCATCGGATCATCTGACGGCTGACTATCCACAAAAGAGCCCTTCCCTCAGGAAGAGCTCTTATCTTCTGCATTGTTTTTTCGCCTCGAAACGATTTGAACGATAAAGGCCGCAAATGCCAGGGCAATGGCCCCGTAGACAAATCCCTGAGAGCCGAACAGAACAGCTGGAACGATGCACATCAGCGCAAGCACTGCGAGTACCCCTTGTAAAGCTTGAAGCACCAGACTTCCCTCCCTGTCTTAAAGAATAATCATAAACAAAATAATATACGATGCTGTAATAGCAGCAACCCCGATGCCGATCAGCCTGCGTGTCCAGGCTTGTGACAAGGGCTCCCGGGCAGGAAGCTGCAGTTTTGAACGCGGGAGCAGTCTGTTTCGGTAATAAACGGTAATCAGAGCAAGTACGCCGCCTGTCTGCAGCAGGAAAAAGACGGTGAACAGCCCACTCGCTTCCAGCGCCTCCATACCTCCAGCTGCTTCAAGCAGCAGGGCATTAACCACGCTGTAGATGAGCAGTGCCACAAACATGACGCCCGCAAGCTTTGTCAGCTCCCATACCCAGATGCCAGCTTTTCTCATTTCGTTTTCCTCCTGTGAAGCTCATCGCGGAGTTCCTGCGTTTGCTTTTCGAGCTTTTGCAGCTTTTGCTTTTCCTTCAGCACCGCTGCTGTAAGCAGAATAAGGACGGCGACTACAGCTGTGATGCCGATCCATGTCCAGATCATCCTAACACCTCCGCCACACGTATTGTAGCATAGAATGCACAGCACGGGTCAGCAACCAGCTGATTCTGTATAATGAAAACAGAAGGAGGAATGATGATGAATTATTTTCAGGAATTTATCGACCGTCGCGAGACGTATTCCGTAAAGTGGGATAAAGTAAAGCAGCTTTATCATGCAGAAAATGAACTGCTGCCAATGTGGGTGGCTGACATGGATTTTCACCCTCCCGAATCTGTCAGGCAGGCCGTGAGCGAGCGTGCTGGCCACGGATTATTTGGGTATACATACATTGCCGACAGCGTAAAGCAGGCGATTGTGGACTGGATGCAGCGGCGCATGGATTGGACGATTCAACCGGAATGGATCCAGTTCAGTCACGGCGTCGTTCCATCGATCGGTAAGGCTGTACAGGCGCTAACAGAGCGTGGAGACGGTGTTCTCCTGCAGTCCCCGGTCTATCCGCCGTTCTTCTCTATGATAAAAGATAACGATAGAACCGTTATTGATTCTCCTCTCGTAGAATCCGGAGGAACGTATACGATTGATTTTGACGATTTTGAAGAAAAGCTGAAGCAGTCGCGCATGTTTTTAATGTGCTCGCCGCACAATCCTGTCGGCCGGGTCTGGTCGCACTATGAGCTGACCCGGATCGCAGAGTTATGCGAGAAGCATGATGTCATCATTGTCTCTGACGAAATACATGGTGATCTCGTTTTTGGTCCATATAAACAAATTCCGATCGCTTCGATCGCCGGAGCCTCTGCACGCACCATCACGCTCGCAGCGCCGAGTAAAACGTTTAATCTGGCGGGACTGCAGGCCTCCTTTATCGTGACGGAAAACGAATCGTTTCGAAAAAAAATGGAGCAGATCGATAAGAAAAATGGATTTTTCACGTTGAACACGTTCGGTATTCTTGCGATGGAAGCTGCCTATGAAAAGGGAGAACGGTGGCTGGAAGAGCTGCTTGATTATCTCCAGGACAATATGAAGCTCGTTGATTCCTATCTGCAGGCGGAGCTACCGGACTTAAGACTCGTTCCGGCTGAAGCAACCTATCTCATGTGGATTGACTGCCGCAAAACCGGTCTGTCCGATGCTGAAATAAACAAGGCGTTAAAGGAGAAGGGACGGCTTGCCCTGAATCCTGGTAAAAGCTTCGGGGAAGCCGGATCCGGCTTTGTCCGCATGAATATCGCCTGTCCGCGGGATACAGTCAAGGAAGGCTTAAAGCGTCTGAAAAAGGCGTTTGCTTAGAAAGGAGCGGTTCACATGAAGGAATTCTGGCGCAGATTTCAAGATCATCAGCTGATAAATCTCGGTGCGCAGTGCGCCTATTTCCTGCTCCTGTCGCTGTTTCCCTTCCTGCTTGTTGTGATCGCTTTTTTATCCTACCTGCCGTTTCGGCCCTCTGACGTGTTTTTGCTGCTTCAGAATGCTTATGTCCCTCCAGGAGCGCTTGAGGTCGTAGAGAGCCAGTGGAATGTGCTGACAGCAGATACGCAGCCTGCCCTTTTATCAGTTGGGGCGCTCTTGACGCTATGGACAGCTTCTCTTGCTCTGAACTCCATTATCAGCTCCTTAAATCTGGCTTACAACACGACAGAAACCCGCCCCTTTTTGAAGGAAAGAGGGATTGCCCTGCTCCTCACGATTGCTATGTTTTTTGTTATTATTGCAGCACTTGTTCTCCAAGTGGTCGGGGTGCATATACGGGACTGGCTGCAGCTTGAACTGATGCTGTTTAACATGGATCTCGTCCGCTGGAGTCTGACGTCCCTTATGCTCTTTGCTGTATTTATGCTGCTGTATTGGACTGGTCCAAGCCGAATGCTGCGGTTTCGGGATGTGTATATCGGTGCACTCACTGCAACTGTCGGATGGCAGGTAGCCTCGTACTTTTTTTCTGCGTTTGTATCGCGTTTTGCCGACTTCTCTGCTACTTACGGGACGATTGGAGCCGTCATTGCCCTGATGGTCTGGTTTCATCTCATTTCCCTTATCCTGCTTATCGGCGGAGAAATCAATGCCATGCGCAAGGAAAAAAACCTCGAAAAAGAAGCGGGATAAAGCAAGCCTTTCACAAAAGAACCCCTTTCCGGATAAGCGATTCGGAAAGGGGTTCTACTCGTTTTAAATCATGAGCAGATGTGCGACGGCAGCGATATGGGAAATCGTTCCGGCAAGCACAAACAGATGCCAGACGGCGTGATGGTATTTGAAGCCGCGCCACATATAAAAGACCGCGCCTCCGGTATACAATATTCCTCCAAGCACAAGCAGCTGCAGTCCGGCCGCCGGAAGCACAGCTGATATGCTGCTCCAGGCGAAAACAATCTGCCAGCCGAGAATAACATAGCCGAGCGTTGACAAAAACATGTATTTTTTAACAAAGAAGATTTTCAGCACCGTACCAAGCAGAGCAAAGCCCCAAACAATGCCGAAGAGCGCCCATCCGAGCCAGCCCTGTACGGCGATGAAGAGAAACGGTGTATAGGTGCCTGCTATAAAGAAATAAATGGAGGCATGGTCTGCGATTTCAAATATATCCTTCGCTCGCCCTTCCGGCAGAGCGTGCAGCAGCGTGGAAGATGTGTACAAAAGCAGCATAGACACGCCAAACAAGGCGAAGCTGACCACGTGTGTCGTCGTTCCATGCTCTACCGCGTAACCGGTGAGCAGAATTAAGGAAAGAAGGCTGATCACGATGCCGACCCCGTGTGTGGCGGCGTTAACCTTCTCCTCTTCTCTCGTAAATGTGAATGTACTCATTCGCAACCTCCATAAACCATAACGTAGTTTCGATAACTACATAATACCATGCCTCTATGATGAAATCCAGTTTTTCCTTTCGCTTTTTTACCGTTTGGCCTGCTTCACGCAAAAGTAAGGTACAATAACACGTAGATGCAAACAGGAGGAGTGACGAACAATGTCATTGGGAAAACAAGTAGAGGCGATGATGCTGGACCGGCACGTACACGTTGAGCAGCTGCCGGATCTGGATTTGTATATGGACCAGGTCATTCAGCTGTTCGAACTTGCTTATCAGGATTTAAAGCGGGATGAAAAAGAAAAAATCATGACGAAAACAATGATTAACAATTATGCCAAAGGGCACCTTCTGCTGCCTGCTAAAAACAAGCGGTATACGAAGGAGCATGTCATGATGATCAGCATGATTTACGAAATGAAAGGCGCGCTTTCTTTAAAGGATATTAAGAAGGTTCTCGACACAGCCGGCGTGACAGCACAGGAGCCTAAAAACGGAAGTGCTGCTTCGCTTTATCGCAGCTATTTGAACTGTGCAGATGAAAAAACAGAGCTCGTCCGCAGTGAGATGATTAAACAGGCAGCAGACATGGAGAAAAAAGAGGCAGATCCTTACGTGCAGCAGGTACTGTTGATTTTAAGCTTTATTCATCAAAGTAATTTATACCGGCGTGCTGCAGAAAAAATGATTGATTCCCTGCCATAGCAAGCTTCCCGGCAGTTTTTTACCTTTTCAGGTTTTAATTTCCTCTATTGATGGTATTAATACGAATAGGACGTCACCAGGATGTTCTTTACCATTAAAATTGAACTGGAGGAATGAATACGCATGAATCCACTTTACAAAGAGTTTTATAACGATCAGGAAGTAGTAGATGCTGTAACAGGAATTAAAGAAAAAGGTGTAAATGAAGATGATATTTACATTCTGACGCACGATGACGACCGCACGGAGCGTGTTGCTGATAATGCAGATGCAAATACGGTCAGCACTGGCGACATGGACTTCGGTACTGCGGCTAAAAATATTTTCCGTAAGCCCGGCGATGAGCTTCGCGCAAAGTTTGAGGAGCTTGGATTCTCCAAAGACATGGCCGGCGAGCTGGAAGAAAAGCTTGACCACGGAAAAGTAATTATTGTTGTCACGAATGCTCCGGACGGAATGGCGCTGTAAACACCATCCCACTTATAAAAAGGCGCTGCGGATAATCCGCAGCGCCTTTTGTTATGCAGCTTTCTCCGGCTCCCGACTTGGGAGTGACCATTCGAAATAAACGGAGCACAGCCTCATGATGACGACGAGTGCAACGATACCAAGCACCTCTGCCCCGCCGGTAACCCAGTTCATGCCGATTACCACGCCTGGAATCAGCGTCCAGGCAATGTAAATATCCTTTTGCAGGAATAACGGTTTGCGGCCGGCCAGTATATCCCGGATCATGCCGCCTCCTGTTCCGGTGAGCGCTGCAGCTGCTATCGATGCGCTTAACGGCAGCCCCATCGATGCGGCAAAGAGTGCGCCCTGAGCAGAAAAGGCCCCAAGCCCAATCGCATCAAAGAAAACGCCTCTTCGCAGCAGCGTCCAGCGTACGAGCCGAGGAAACAGAAAAGCAAACGTCATGACGACGAACGCCACGGTAAAGAGCCAGCCCTGGTCCCACAGCGCAGAGACGGGGAGTCCGATCAGCAGATTGCGGACTGCACCTCCTCCAAACGCCGTAATAAAACCAAGTATATACACCCCCATCAGATCATACCGCTCTTCAAGCGCCACATTGACACCGCTCAGCGCGAAAGCAATCGTCCCGATGATATTTAAAGTTTCCCACATGGTAAAACGTCCTTCTTTCCAGATAATTTCAGCACAGCTCCATCTATTCTACGAGATGTCCTGTGCGCTGGCAAGCTAGATTTTTACCTTCCGGGCTAACTGCTCGGCACGCTGCTGCGCACGCTGAGCAGCAGCTGTTTCATCAGCATGCACTAGCTTACGCTGCTTCATCACGAAGCGGCCGTCCACGATTACATCTTCTACTTCCTCACCAGAAGCCGCATACACCAAATTCGGGGTAATGGTATCAACTGGTTTCGTCAATGCCGGTGTCAGGGCCGGCGTTTCTAAGTTAACAACGATCAAATCCGCTTTTTTACCGGTGCGCAGGCTTCCTATTTCATGGTCCAGTCCGTGGACTTCTGCTGCTCCCAGCGTCGCCATATGGAGAGCCTGCTGTGCGGGAAAGACTTTCGGATCGCGAGCCTTTACTTTATTGAGCACTGCTGCTGCTTTTATTTCCTGAAACATACTGCTGCTGTTGTTGCCCGGCGCTTGATCGGTCCCAATCGCAGCCTTGCCCCCGGCTTCCAAAAACGCCTGCACCGGCGGGACGATGCCATCGATAATGCCAATGCTGCCGGGACAGTGAATCATATTCACGCCTTTTGAAGCAGCGTAAGCGGTCTCCTCCTCGTCTGCCTCGGTCAAATGCACAGCTGTTAACCGCTCATTTAATAAACCTTGCTCCTCCAGAAAAGCAATCGACCGTTTACCGTACCGCTTTTCAAGCTGGTACAGCTCGCGGTCCCCCTGACAGACGTGCATATGCAGACGGATTCCTCGTTTATCTGCTTCAGCCTTTGTTTGCTGGAGCAACTCAAGGCTCATCATGTCAGGTCCCTGTGGTCCGAGCAGCACAGTGATGCGTCCATTCTCTGCACCGTGCCATTTATCATAAAGGTCTGTACCTGCAAGCAACCGGCGCTTTCCCGCTTCTCTGTCCAACGGATACAGCTCTGATACCGGCAGGTCTCCAATATCATCCGGCAGTTCGTTAATCATTTCTGCTGCATGAAAGCGGACACCGAGTGAGGCATTTTGTTCAAGCAGACTGTCCATTTTTCTGTCGTAATCAGCAAACGTTGTCGTGCCGGCGCGGATGCCTTCGATAATGTTCATATAAGACCCGGCGAGCCGATCTTCCATCGTCATGTATTTCATCCATGGCCAAATACCCTTCTGCATCCAGTGATCCATATCCTGAGCGACTCCGCGGATTACCGCATAGCTGGAATGAATATGAGCATCGATCAGTCCCGGCATGATCAGCTTCCCTCGTGCATCGATTATTTCGGCTGCTTCTACGGTCTGTCTCAATGCTTCACTCGTACCGACGCCTGCTATGCGATTATCCTTTACAGCTACTGCACCATCGACAATTATTTCTTCACCGGGTTCCATCGTCAATACGCGGGCCCCTACCCATATTCGATCTGCCTGTATCATCGAACTCCTCCTTTTTATACATAGCGAAACAGGCTTCAGAAAAGACGAATTCTGAAGCCTGTCTTGTATCAGGTACTATAGCAGCAGCTGTTATTGAAGCTGCGCTTTTGATTCACGGTTAAATGCTTCCAGATCATTCGGGGTGCGGCTTGTGACAAGGTTGCCACAGACGACCACTTCTTCGTCAAACAAATTCGCTCCAGCGTGACGCAGATCCATGTGAATGGATTTAAATCCGGTTACTTTGCGCCCTTGTAAAACATCAGCTGTAATAAGCAGCTGCGGCCCGTGGCAAATAGCAAAGACGGGTTTATCGTGAAGCATAAAATGCTTGGAAAACGTAACAAAATCTTCATTTCCCCGTAAAATATCCGGCGAGAACCCGCCCGGAATAAACAACGCATCATAGTCAGCGGGGTCAGCCTGATCAATGCCAAGGTCCACCTCTGCTGTAGCATCCCCGTTTTTACCGGTGACCTTTTTGCCCTTCTCATCGCCAATGACTGTTACCTCATGACCGTCCTTTTGGAAAGCTTCCAGCGGCGACGTGTACTCAGAATCCTCAAACATATCTGTCATCACACAAGCGATTTTACTCATAGATAACCTGCACTCCTTTACTTGTTTACTAGCCTATTTTTTACGCAGTCTCTGCACGAGCTGCCACGCTACAACAACTAACTGGACGATGGCGATCAGTCTTCTGAATTTAGCCATATCCTTCACCTTCTTTCCAAAATTGCTTACAGAAATGGTTTTACCCGTTATCCGACTTTGAGAAACGAAATAAGGTATTTTTTACAAATTTCCGCGTATTTCTGCTTGATTGTGCTATGGTAAGGGAACATGTATCTGCATGTAACGATGGATCAAGACCGATAGGAGTGAAGCAGATGATTAAAGGCATTGCACATACAGCGTTTGTTACTGGCAATATGGACAAATCGCTTCAGTTTTACTGCGAAGATCTCGGACTCGAACACGCTTTTCAAATAAAAAATGATAAAGGCGAACCGTGGATAGAGTATATAAAAGTCGCTCCTCGTCAATACATTGAGCTGTTTTATGGAGGCAGCGGCGTTTACGAGCCCCAGAAGCAGGAAATCGGGCCGCATCACTTTTGTCTGCTTGTGGACAGCGTGGATGACGTCGCAGAGCGCTTGAAAAGCCGGGGCCTTCACCTGGATACAGAGCCAAAAAGGGGTGTTGGACAAAACCGTCAGTGCTGGGTCCGGGACCCGGACGGCAACCGGATTGAATTTCTGGAGCCTGATGAAGATTCTCCGCACAACCGCTGAAGCTGCACCCTGCGTACCGGCCTTTACCGGACGAAGGGTGTTTTTTATCAGAATAACTTACCGTGCCGGTACAGCAGCGTAAAGAGCCGCTTCAATGCATGCATGTAGCACGTGTTCCGGATGCCTGACAGCCCTTCTCTAAAATAAGAGTCAAACACTTTTTCGCAGCTTTTCGACATATGATCGGTCATATCTTTAAGCACTTCTTCTTCAGAATACAAATAGGTGACGCGATCCTGCTTCCACTCGATATAGGAGACCATGACACCGCCGGCATTTGCAAGAACGTCAGGGATTACCACTTTTCCCTGCTCGTGCAAATAACGATCGGCCTCTTTATCAATAGGGGCGTTCGCTCCTTCAACGAAAATATCCGCGTGAATCAGTTCTTTGTTATCCGCCGTGATCTGATCCTCCACCGCTGCAAGGAATAACACATCCACTTTTTGATAGACAAGCTCTTCAGGAGGAAGAATGTCTGCTTTGACGCCGATGCGGCTCAGAAGCTCTTCTGACACCGGCAGTTCCCGATGCTTCTCCTGATATTTAATCAGCCGGTCAACGTCAAGTCCGCTTTCATTAACAAGCGTCACCTGATGATCGCTGACAGCGGTGATGCGGTGATTCAGCCTGCTGCAGCTGTCTGCCATCTGCGCGGCCACACTGCCTACGTTACCAAACCCTTGAACGGCTGCTGTAATCGGCTCGCCTGATTCATTTTTATTCCGTACTCTGTGCAGCGACCGAAGCTGCTGACGGTGAACGCCTTCAGGCACCTCTTCCTCTTTCACATTCGAGGCCCAGCTGTCAGCAAGCCACAGGTAGCTGTGATAAACACCTCTCCCGGTCGCTTCCCGTCTTCCCTGTGCTCCGCCATTCGCGACGCTTTTACCTGTAAAAGCTCCCATGTAGTTGTTACCTGGATGGATTGTTTTAAATTCGCCGACCATCCAGTCCATCGTTTCTTCATTTGTTCCCATGTCCGGAGCCGGAATATCGTGTGTCGGACCAATATCCGGTGCAAAGCGCTGGACGTACTTTTTGCTGATCATATTCAGTTCCCGCGTCGAATACTGGTTAGGTGAAACGACTACGCCTCCCTTTGCTCCGCCATAGGGTAGATCATGCAGAGCATTTTTCAGCGTCATGAGCACTGCCAGATTTTCTACTTCTTCTTCATTCACATGCTCGTTGAAACGGATTCCGCCTTTATAAAAACCGGCAATGTTATTGTGCTGTACGCGGTAAGCGGGGATGCGTTCAATCTCTCTGTTATCTCGCGATACCCGAATGTAGCTTTTAATCACTTTATCGGTTGTTGTCAGTATTTCGGTGCCGCTTTGGAAAAATCGTTCTCGTGCATCGCCGTTTTCCTCCGGCAGAAACGTATCATCCTCATAGAGCCGCTTCATCATATCCTTGATCAGCATTTGCGTATCCTTTACAGTCACTGCGTCCCATCCCCTTTCCAATATACGCCTTTCATAGGCTTATTATACTAGACATCTTCCCTGTTCAACCGCATTCAAACGTTACAGCGACACTAAAATTGCGCTGTTTTTTATGGACGACATAATCAGGCGCTTTCAACTGATATGCGGAGAAGGAAATAGGCTCCGCATACGTTTCGATCAGGGTATGAAGCTGCTTTCTGTTTTTCCGACTAAAAATCCGCTCCTGATTTCAGGAGCGGTTTCCAGAGTGTCGATAAAGTCATTTTAGGTGAATAAGATTACATCTGCCTGTATCTGCGGACACTCGCTTTCCCGAGGGAACAGGCTCAGCTAATCGCTTCTTCCGTCGAAAGCGCTGGATCTTCGCCTCGTTCTGATCCAAGGTCCTTCGATGTCGGCAGCTGACAGTGCGTTTCACGTACCTGATTAGGCCTGCACGATCGGCTTCCGTACAGATAGAACCTTCCGGAAGAGACGTTTCGATATTGAATAGGGATGCCAGTCCTTCATCGAATTTATGATAAATGTAAAAAAAGCAGTCGCGTCTGCCTATCGTGACGTCGTTCTCCAACAAGCAGACCCGTTTTCCTGATGTGTCCGGCGGAGGCGCAACAAGCAGTCTGAAGATTTCGTGCCGTTCAGTTCTGTGAACGGCATCCACGCACGAGCGGAGCCGGACCGGCTCTTGAAGGCTTCTCGTGAGAAGCCTGTGTCCGAGCGAAGCCGCGCCATCCTCCCGAGCCATTCTCCCTGCTAAAAGGGGTCACCCTGAGAAATAGCTGAAGGCAAGCCCGCGGCAGGCTAGGTAAGCAGAGGGGAAAGACAACCAAACGAATAACATGTAAGTGGAAAGACTTTTTTAACAGCCTGAAAACCGCTCGTGATTTCAGGAGCGGTTTCGGTGAATAACAGAATAGATTTATTTTTCCAGCCAGCGTTTTGTAAGGTTGTTCGGAATATCCAGCTGATCGAGAAGCCTTGCTACCGTATGATCCACCATATCCATAATCGTCTCAGGCTGGTTGTAAAACGCCGGCATTGGAGGAACGATATGCACACCCATTCTGCTGAGCTTCAGCATATTTTCCAAATGGATATCATGCAGCGGTGTCTCCCTCGGTACAAGAATCAGCTTCCTGCGCTCTTTCATCACCACGTCAGCTGAGCGCGCAATCAGATTATCGGCAAAACCGTGAGCAACCGCACTTAAGGTTTTCATGCTGCACGGTACGATGACCATCGCATCCGTCTGAAAGGATCCGCTGGAAATACGGGCAGCCTGGTTTTCAGGCGGATGCACGACGTCTGCCAGCTGCTTCACTTCTTCTGCCGTCCAGTCTGTTTCAATCCGGATCGTCTTTTCCGCCCATGAGCTGACGATCAGATGTGTTTCAATATCGTTCATTTGCTGAAGTGCCTGTAACAGACGGATACCGTATATTGGTCCGGTCGAGCCGGAAATGCCTACAATAATTCGTTTCGTCATACATGTCTTCCTTCCTTATAGTTCTTCATGATGCCCGGCCTCTTTTGGATTGACGATACCGCTGCCGAGACGTTTTCGTTTAGGGAGTGATCCAAGCAAATACCAGCCCAGCACACCAAACAGGGAAAAGCCAATCGCATTGACTGCACCATGCCAGACAAACATCATACTGTACGAAATAATGTCCACCTGAAACGTCACGCCGAACGCATACAGAAACGTGACGCCCATCGATACGAGCAGCGATGTACACGCAAGCAGCAGACACGCTCTCGTGCGAAGAGTCATCTTCGGCAGCAGCATCAGCCACCAGATGCTGAGCCAGTAAAGGAGTCCTGCATAAATCGTAACATAAACCAGCTCCAGCGGCGGACCTTGGATAACACCCAATGCAATCAATGGGGAACCGATCGCCGCACCGATTGCAAGAAACCGGTATGCCGTGCCGGTATCGCCGCGCAGCGACACGAGAAGCCGGCCGAAGGCCCCTGTTAATACAGGAATAACGACCGCCGAATAATGATAGTGCACCGTCGTCAGCGACATCGTCAGTTCATCATATGGAAGAACTTGATCAATCCCAGCCTGCCAAAGAATCAGCCAGATACCTCCGACCCCGGTAAAAAGCAGGCCAACATCAATAATCGTTTCCTCAGCCGGATAAAGCCCCCTGCGGTAGATTCTCCATGCGCCGCATAGCGCAACGACGAGCATGAACAAAAACCAGATGGATGCCAGCACGATCGACAGCACCAGCGGTTCAAACGTGACCGAGGCCAGACCGAAAATGCCTGCTAAAAAGGAGCGCTGGGAGAGCCAGCGCAATATGAACTCTGCTTTCATATTCGGCCGCTTCGGAACAGCGATATGCAGGAGAAGCGGAATCAATATGAGAAACGACAGCACGAGGGCAGCTGACACGATATCGACATCTGCTATGTACAGCCAAATTACAATAACTACGGCTCCAAGGCCTACGTTCAGTTTTGCGGTCATCGCGAATCCCTGCCCTTCTTCAACCCGTGCCATGCTCCCCCTTCCCTTTCCCGTTTTCATGCTCTGTTAAGCTGTTATTTAACCGAGTGTTCTACCGTGGTTCGTATTCTGAGCGCAAGAGCCGGGTCGTCCGTGATGACAGCCGTGCATCCGGTGCGGCAAAGCTTTTCCAGATCGTCCGGGTGATTAACGGTGTACACACGGACTGCCATGCCGCGTTTCTCCAGCTCACAGATTTCTGCCGGTGTCATCATGGTGTACTGAATGTGCAGCCCTGTGATGCCGTGCTCTTTTTTGTACCGATCCGGTTCCAAAACCGCTCCCAGGCTGAGCAATGCTGTATCAGCTTCTGCTCCTTTCAGCATGGGCAGCACGGGGTGGTCGAAAGAGGAGAATACGGGTCTTCTTCTCTGCGGATATTTTTGCAGCAGATTGACCGCTTCCATTGCCGTTCGTTCTCGATCCTCGGGTAAATGCTTTAGTTCTATATTCAGCTGGATATTCTGCGGCTGAGCCCATTTCAGCACCTCTTGAAGAGCTGGAACCCGTTCAGATGCAAATTTATGGTCAAACCAGCTGCCTGCAGACAGGCCCGACAATTGCTTGAGAGTAGATTGGTTGACTGCTCCATGACCGTCTGTTGTCCGGTCAAGCGTGTGATCATGAATGATAACGAGTTCGTCATCTGCTGTCAGCTGGACGTCTAATTCAATCCCCTCTGCGCCAGCAGCAACTGCTTCCCGAAAAGCGATCATGGTATTTTCCGGAAACGCGCGTGAGAATCCTCGATGTGCAACGATAGCTGGTTTCATCTGTCACCCTCCTCTTTTTCTCTATCGTACCGCATCACCAGCCTGAACTCCTATTAACGTCTTGTAAAGATCATATATCAACTGTAAACAACAGCTCGGATTCATGTGGAAAAGCGGCAAATCAGACGTGGAACCTTGTTTTTTTGGGAAACGACAAAAACCACCCACCTGCTAAAGGTGAGTGGTCGAGAGAAACTGCCGAAAGCGCCTTACGGCTTCATCGTTTTCCAGCTGTCGACGTGATGGATCGCTGTTCCTCCATAGTAGGGACCCGCGTACCGGGCCGATACCAGGTCAAGCTGCTGCTTCATGTATGCTTCGCCTTCTTCAAAGAACGTTACATGATTGCCTTCGTGAGACTGCATGGTTTCCACTCCGACGGTGACCGGCGTTTTGTGCTTTGCTGCGAAGGCCATTTCATTTTTTACGATTTCATTGATTGCAGAAGCTGTATCCCGGTAAGCCATAAGTGTCACGCCATCAAGCTGCTGAATCACCCATTCTGCGAGATTCCCGCTTCCGTTTTTGTTTTTAAAGCTGATTTCGTCAAACCAGAATGGCAGATCTGCTTCCAGCGGCAGTCCTGCCGCAGCACTCTGTCTTTTCGCTGTCAGCAGAAGTGATTGAAAATCGGCGATCGTCTTCGCACGATTGCTGTTCCAGCTGCTAAGCAGGTACGGCTCTACATCTAAGTGAACGCCTTGAAAGCGTTCTGCTGCTCCCGCACGCTTCTGGTAGTCTCCCAGCCAGTTCATCATTGTCGTCAAATGACGATCTCCTTTTGGTGCCGCCCATTCCGGTGCGCCATCGAGGGCATAGACGCTGATTCCTTCCGTTCCTGCACGACGGATAAAACTTCTGTAGGAAGCCTGTGGGACACTGCGATCAATTTGTACAAATACACGCTCGACATTCTTTTCTTTTAGAAAGGCAATGGTTCCACTCTCATCTTCGACAAACATCCACGGGTTCCAGAGCCAAGTTGCGTTCGGAGCTGAAGCTGCTCCAGCGGGAGCCGCCCAAATTCCAGCTGCCATAGCAGTCACCACCAGCAGTAACAGGACTTTTTTCATCGCAAAAAACCCCTTTCTGTGCCAGCCGAGGCTCACAGAAACGGGCCCGGCAACCTGACGACCATACGCTATTCAGCGGTTAGGCTCACGGCTTTGCGTCCCATCTTTTCAGATTGGTTTGCCTTTGTCACATGTTATTTTTGTTACTATTATACCCCTTAGCCGATTCGTTCATATGAGTAATAGGAACTAAATCTGTCGTGATTTTTTATGAATAACACGAGACTTTCTCATCTCTCCTTCCCTTTTCGGCTTCAAAACAAAGATCCACGCTTATGAAGCGTCAAAAACCGGAAGCATGAACTGCTTCCGGTTTTCCATCCTCATTACTCAGTTGTTCTCATGCAGCCACAGGTCATCTGGATTGCCGAATTCGCTGTAAATGTGATTACGGGCCTCCACAGCTTGTCTGCGCAGGTTTTTATAATCGAGTCCAACCATTTTTCCGTCTCGCTTTACTGCTTCGCCGCCGACAAACACGGAGTCTACGTTGCCGGTATGCGTACTTGTAACGACAGCACCGATCGGATCGTTGACGGGGAAGAGGTTCAGGTCATCTGTTCGAATCATGATGATGTCGGCTTCTTTTCCTGGAGTGAGACTGCCCGTTTTGTGATCCAGCTTCAGCGCCTTCGCACTTTCAATTGTAGCCATTTCCAGCACTTGATGCGCATGAATATTCAAAGGTGGTCCAGGCATTTCTCCTTTTGCAAGCAGCTGATCATTGATGCGGGAGCGCTCTGCCTGGAGCGCGAACTTCATTTGGGCAAACATGTCCCCGCCTGTTGAAGTAACAACATCGACACCGAGCGCAGGCTTTACGCCGTTTTCCAGGCAGAGCCCTGTTGCCGGATACCCGTGTCCCATCGCCATTTCAACTTCAGGCGTGACTGAAATCGATCCGCCGTGCTCTGCCAAGAGCTTCATTTCTTCCGGACTGACGGCATTTGCATGAGCAAAGTTGAGGTCTGATCCGAGCAAGCCTGCCTGATGCAGCTTTTCGATCGATCTGTCAATCGCCCCCCACGTTCCAAATCCGAGGTGCATGCTCGCTACGCCGTTTAGTTCTCTTGCCAGCTTTATCTCTTCCACTGACGTATCCCAGGAACAAAACTCAGGACCGCGGATCGCAAGTCCCATCGTCAGCCGCTGATCGCCTGAGGAAAAATATTGATTGGCAATCGAACGTGCGTCATCTCCGTTGGTCAACGTGCTTTCCCTGTTCCAATAATCCCCGTCACCAGGGCATCCGTAAGCAAACACGCCGCGAATTTTGGATTCCTGCAGGCCGCGGATCATCTCTTCAGCGTGATCCTTGGAGATGACCATCGTCCAATCCAAAATCGTCGTCACACCGGCTTCAAGTGCCTCCAGTGCGCCAAGCAGGTTGCCAATATAGTCGTCCTGCGGCCGCCTTTTAGAACCAATGTTGCCGTAATAAATGCTGCCCAGATATTTCTGCAGGGACCAGTCTGCTCCTGTATTGCGAATGACTGATTCCCACGTATGCCGGTGGCTGTCGACAAGGCCTGGCATAACAATCATGTTCTCAGCATCGATAACTTCACAGTCCTCTGCCTGAATGTCGTGGTGAACATCTACAATCTTCCCGTCTTCAATGAGAATGTCCCCTTTTTTAAAATCCCCTTTTGCCGGATCCATTGTCAGGATCATACCGCCTTTAATCAACTTTTTACTCATACATACCGCTCCTCTCTAAGCATGATCGATCATGATTTTTTTCCACTTTATGTGCACCGTGCAAATCATACCGAGCTGTGTGCGCACTGCTTGTTCGAGATGCTTTTTCCATGATGCTATATCTGCGATCGTGATTTCCGGGCTAGTTGAAATCTGAACGGCAATCTGCTCGAAGCCTGTCTGAATCTGATCAAGCCGGATCCCGGGCTGTTCATGAATTCTTGTCATATCCTTTAAACACTTCGGAGAAATGACGATACGATCTTTTCCGGTGTAAACAGGCTTGACGACAAGCACTTCCTGATCCCTTCTGCGAAGCCGTATCAGCAGTTTTCTAAACCAGCTGCCGGCGAAGGCTGTGCCCGCTTCTTCCGGCAGGACAGGGATGACGTGCAGGTTCCGGTTCCGCTGCTGTCCGGCATAAAGCGTTTCATCTTCTGACTGTACATCCTGAATCGCAATCCATTCGGATGGTTCAGGAAGATCGAGCGCTCGGACGATCGTACGCACCATCCGCTTCGACGTTCCGATCACGAGCAGGGAGTGCAGCTGGTGCTCGGCCAGGGCCTGCTTCACTTCATCGCGGTGCGCTTCTGCATGAAACACGGCCCGCTTGACGGCCGCAAGCAGAAGCTGCTCGTTTTTAGCGGATCGTCCTGCAAGTCTTCTGCCTTCCCTGATCAGCAAACCATCGTCAATGATCGCCGCAGCTCCCGTCTGTTCAGCAATCTCTGTCGCACGGTGGCTTTTCCCGGTACCGCTCTTTCCGTGAAGACCGTAGACCTTCACGAACGCCTTCTCCTTGACGGGAAATCCGGAACCCGCTTTTCCATAAATGCTCTGCAGCCTTCCCGAAAATCGGTTTCATCCGCATAGTGGAATGTTCCGTAGGCCTCAGGTGCAAAAAGAGCGTCCACTGACCCTTTCGACAACTTCGTAATGCTTCCTGCCAGTTCCAGCACTTCTTTATCAAGTGCTTCCCGTTCAACGATCCGGTTGAGCAGTCCGAGTCTTGCGGCTGTTTCATGTCCGTAAATTTCACTCATCAGCAGAAGCTCCTTCGTGCGGTGGGAGCCGAGAAAGCGGTCGATTCTTTCGAGAAATTCCGGTCCGAGGCGGATACCCAGCTTTGCAACCGGTATGCCCATTTTTGTGTGCTTAGTCCCGAGGCGGAGCGAGAAGGTAAGAGACAAGATAAACCCGGCTCCGTACACCGGTCCGTCAATCGCTCCAATCACCGGCATTTTCAAGTTTTCAAAGGCTGCTATCGTCTTTTCCATCGTTCGAAATGCATTGTCTGCCTCTTCTTTTGTCATCCCGGCAAATTCCTTGATGTCCGAGCCGGCGGTGAAGTTCCCTGGTACACCACGGACGACAACCACTTTATTTTTCGGGTTTTCCTGTATTTCTGCTGCTGTTCTGCCGAGCTCTTTCCACATAGCGGTGGTCAGTGCATTTCTCGCTTCAGGCCGGCTGATTGTGATGACGGCGATTCCGGCGCCTTCCTGCAGCGTAATCTTTCCATCAGGTGCTCGCTTAATTACGATACGCACGGTGGGCCTCCTAGCTTAAAAACGTTACGCGGTTCGTCTGCTTTCCCAGATCGATGCTGCCGTCTCTGCTTCTGATTTCACTGGTGATGATGTCTCCGTCCTGCAAATAATGCTCATTCTTTTCCTGACTTTTATTTAACGTTGCCATTTTTTTATCCATTTTTTCAAACGGGTTCAGCAGCTCATTCATTTCATCCGGCGAAAGCTTTAACGCGACGCCTCCCGGGGTGCCAGTCATGAGCAGATCTCCCGGCCAGAAGTCCATCATACCTGAGAGCTCGACCAGCGTTTCCTCCGGCTTATACAAAAGCTGAAAGGAGTTGGCCTGCTGGCGTATTTCTCCGTTCACTTTCAGGGTCAGCTCCAGGTCGTGCACGTGCTGTGCTTCATCTTTATCAAACAGATACAGAACAGGGCCGGTCGGACAGAAGGTACGGAAGCTTTTCCCCTTATACCACTGGTTTTCTGCAAATTGTATGTCACGTGAAGAAATGTCGTTGGTGATGACAAAGCCTGCGATGTAGTCACCGAGTGCACTGAAGTCGTCCGGCAGCTTTTGATCAAGCTTCTTCCCGAACACAAGCCCAAGCTCGATTTCATAATCCAATAGCGTGACGTGCGCAGGGCTTTCGATCTCGGTGTCCGGCGGTGCGATCGAGCTTGCTGCTTTCGTGAAGATCAAATTAAACGGAGGACGTCCGGCATCCAGCCCCCCTTCTTCACGGTGCGAAGAGTAGTTGGCCCCCTGGCAGACGATTTGCGCAGGCGTTGTTACCGGACTGAGCAAGGTTACATGCTCCGGATTAATCGGATTGCCGGCCGGCTCCGCTTGTTTGGCTCCGTGCTCCAGAAAGGCTGCCAGCGTATCGAACTGCCCTGCCGGATAAATCCCTTCCTCCGTCAGAAGCCCCCAATGAATTCCATCATGTTCATAACGTACAATTCGCTTACCCATGCTGTATCCGCCTCCATTCATGTTGTTGAGCCGTTACAATGCTGGCTCTGTTTTTGCAAATGTTTCGAAGTTTTTCATCACGGTATCGAGAAAATCAACGGTTCCGGTGTCGGTAATCGAACCGTCTTCAGCTAATTTCTGATGCACGCCGCCGATAAACACTTCATTCCCAGGCAGTACTCGTGCACTCATGCCTGGAGCTGCAAGAATCTGCCGCAGATGCATCTGACAGCGGACTGTTCCGAGGAAGCCGGGGCTTGCCCCAACGATCAGCACTGGCTTGCCGGTCAATACTTTATCGACTCTGGAAAGCCAGTCCAGTGCATTTTTCAGCATGCCCGGAACGGAATGATTGTACTCGGGTGTGACAATGATCACCGCGTCGCTGTCTTTAATCTGCTGCTTGAATGCCGTCACTTCTTCTGCAGGAGATTCCTCTGCATCCTGATCGAAATACGGCAGGTTGACGAGATCGGGCATGTCCATTTGAAACGTATCACCGTAGCGTTTCTTCATAAAATCCGCGATCTTTCTGTTATAAGAATTCTTGCGGATGCTGCCTACAAGTACAGTTGTTTTCATATCATAAGTGCTCCTTTCGTTCCTCAAGCCAGCTGAGAATCGCCTCTGCCGTTTCCTCCGGCTTTTCCAGCATCACGTAGTGTCCGCTCTCTTCAATCACTTTCACGTCAGCTTGCGGTTTTACTCCGCGGACCTTTTCCACAGCCTGCTCCGGCAAAAGCCGGTCTTCGCTGCCATATACAAACAAAATCGGAGCCTTCAGCTGATCCAGCCGGTTCCAGCCGTTCCGGTAATCAGCGCATGCTTTGAAATCAATATATGCCTGCTGCGGTGATCCACCGTACGTATCTGTTTTTTCTTCCTCCAGCAGCTCAGCATCTACCTTTTTTCCATAGGATGCATGAAAAAGGCCAGCCGGATACGTACCTTCCTTGAGTTTTTTCAACACATGCTCGTGTACCGGCAGTTCGGGGTGTCCGGCTACGATAATAACAGCTGCCGGCTGCTGTATGCCAGAAGCCTCCAACGCGCACAGGCTTCCCATGGAATGGCCGATCAGGACGGTGCTGGTATCTACTGAAAGAGCTGCACTCTTTTTCTGAATCGTATCGCCTTGAGACAAGTCAGCTGCCTGAACGTCGTATTCCTCCAGCTTAGGAGAAAGCCGGCGCCACTTAGCGGGGCTGCCCCCTGCACCGTGCAGGAGCATGAGCTTGTATCCGTTCATTTTGGCGCCTCCTTTTTCACTTCTGCTTCGTATTCTTTCAGGAGACGGCTTACTGTATGGAGCAGCGTTTCCATCCGCATCCTTGCCTCGTCTTCCTTTCCTTCAATTACCGCTGTCATCACATCCCGGTGCAGATCCAGAGCCATCCTTCTGCTGCTGTCCCCTGCGCGTTGGAGAATTCTCATCGTTGTATGCCTGCTCTGGTAAAGCCCTTCCTGCAGCGTCTGAATCAAACTTTGCATCAGCTCGTTGTGGGAAGCGTGCAGAATCGCTTCGTGAAAGGCCGCGTCTGCTGCTACCCACTCGTCCTCGCTGTTTACCGACTGCTCCAGCAGATCGTACCGGTGCCGGATCGCGGCAATGTCTTCTTCGTCTGCATTTTTCGCAGCCAGTTTGACAGCTGCCGGCTCCATCGCCAGGCGGACTTCTGTCAGCTGCATGAGAAACGACTGATTTTCTTCTGCGGCTGCAGCCCAAGAGATAATGTCCGGGTCCCACCAAAGCCACGCTTCGCGAGGGCGCACGACCGTCCCAGTCCGCGTGGACGACTCGATCAGCCGCCTTGCACTAAGTCCTTTCATAGCCTCACGCACCACCGTGCGGCTGACACCTTTCATTTCGCTCAGTGTTTCTACTTTAGGAAGCAGCTCCCCTGGCTGGCGCTTTCCCTGGACAATGCTGCTCCCAAGCTCATGCAGCAGCTGTTCACTCAAATTTTTAGGCATAGACTCCACTCTCCTCCTGAATCGGTACGTTCAGCATAAGCTGAAAGACGCAGTCTGTGAAGTCCTGAAGTTAAACGAGCGCTTTTTCGAAATCAACGCCCCAAAGAGACAAGCATTCTTCCGTGCTCCAAACTTTCGGCTTTTGCGGAAAATCCCGGTGCCATGGTCGAGGATCAAAAATGCCCAGCTCTTTAATGAATACATCGCCATCCGTAAACAGCTCAATCAGGTTGCCTTCCGGATCGTAATGATAGCAGGCAATGTTATGGCCCGCCCCATGTCTGGAAGGACCCCATTCCAGATGAACGCCGTTCAGACGCATAAAATCGAGCGTTTCAACGAGGTGGCTGTAGTTTCGAAGCTCAAGCGCCAAGTGATGCATGCCCTTCTTCTCCGACGTAAAGAAGTTGAGTACGTGGTGATCCCGGTTGCACGTCATAAATCCGAAAAAGTCTTCGATCCAGTCCGTGTTGTAAAACCCGAGCTTTTCGTAAAACGCTACCTGCTTTTTCGCGTCAGATACACGAATCGACAGGTGACCTACCTTATTCGGACGGATCCCCTCTTTTTGGAATCCTCGTTCTTCCGCCAGATCCATCGTTGGATAAAGCTCTACGGTGTAGCCGTCCGGATCCTTGAACTGCAGCGCCTCTTTTACTCCAGGGGCCGGATCGTGCAACAGTTCTGCCTCAATCTCAAGCGACTGGAGATGATTTTTTACGTCGTGAATGTCTCCCTCTGCCGTATACTGAAAGCCAAACTTGCTGATTCCGCTCTCAGCGCCTTCTTTCAGGATGATGTTATGGTGATCCGTCGAGCTACTGAAGTAAGCGCTTCCATTTCTCTCGTCCGTTAAGCGAAAGCCGACAATGGACTCATAATACGTTTTCATCGCCTGAAGATCCTGAACATTGAACTCCACATAACCGAGCTTAAATACATTCAGCATGGATATGTTCCTCCTCTTCTTAAGTTGTATTAATAATATAATATTATTAATTGCTCGTCAATGATTGTGCCCTTCGATTATTTCGTTGCACCAAGGAGGCGGCGTTACCTCCAGCCGCCAAAAAAAGGACGCCGGCAG
The DNA here is from genome assembly GCF_042654445.1 of Bacillus daqingensis. Taxonomy (NCBI): domain Bacteria; kingdom Bacillati; phylum Bacillota; class Bacilli; order Caryophanales; family Bacillaceae; genus Bacillus; species Bacillus daqingensis. The sequence goes on along the minus strand of NZ_JBHSGK010000004.1, from coordinate 192,265 downwards.
CAAAGGCCGTGCGTCCCGTTCTTCGTTTTACGCATGTTTAAAAATAGTTGTCCATTCACTGCGCCGCTCAAGCATCCCGGAAGCAATTTCCTTTGCTCCTTCCAGCGAGTGAGAAGCTGCCCATCCGCACTGCACCTCGTTGCAGGCAGGAACCTCTTCGGCTTCGAGAACATCCTTCAGCGTTTTTTCTACCAGCTCCAGCACACCTTCATAATGGTCATCGTTAATCAGGCTCAAGTAAAAGCCCGTCTGACAGCCCATCGGTGAAACATCAACGATGCGCTCGTGATGATTGCGGCTGAACTCGGCCATCATGTGCTCCAGTGAATGAAGCCCCGGCATATCCATATGCTCCTCATTCGGCTGGCAGAAGCGGATGTCGTATTTATAAATCGTATCGTTCGTTCCTTCCACCTTGCCTGCCAGGCGAATATACGGTGCGTCCACCTTCGTATGATCCAGGTTGAAGCTTTCTACGTTCATTTTTTGTGCCATCGTACCGCCTCCTTCAAACAGTCATTGGTGACAGTGTATCATGTTTTGCAGTTTGTCTCGACTTCCCCGTCCCAGCTCAGCCGGCGAGGATCAGCCACAGCACTGTCAGCAGGATCGCCTGGAAAAATGTCAGTTGTAAATCTTTTTTCCAGGGCCGTTTCGTCACAAACACCATTGCCCGGAGCAGTGCAAACAAAATCAGCCAGAAAATCAAAACAAGCAGGATATAATTCAGGATCATTTGTCTCCCCCCTGTTCTTTATTTTACACAGGAAGCCGTCCCTCTGCGAGGAGAACGTGATATGCCGCCAGGCAGACTGCTGCTGTACATCCCGAGGAAGACTGTTACCACTCCATTTGTTTTTAAGGCTTTTTTCGCTTCACGAGCCCGTGCCAGACGTAATCTACCGTTTCGGCTGCCTTTACAAGCTTTTGAGCAAGTCTGCCGTTTTCATCACGCAGCCGGCGGTCGCCGGCGTCAGCCGGTACGATGCCGTTTCCCATTTCTTCGATAATGACAACGACGCAGGTTTGATCGGAAAGCGTCTCAAGCCAGTCGATTACGTCTGCTGATGTATGTCCGCTCCGCAGCCATGCTGAGCAGCCGGTTACGATCGTGACATCTGCTTTCGGCGGACGTTTCCCGCCTGCATTTATCCATTCTGCTTCGGGGTAGCTTCGATCGGCATGCTCCCTTTTTCCAGCGTAGGCACCGCCGATAATGATGTGCATATCCACCCTTCTTTCTGCCGGCTTATCGTTAGACGGAAGGCGCCTCCGTGCCGGACTTTATACTGCCAGAGATGCTCAGCGGCCCCTGTCAGCATGAGCAGCGTTCGTATAACGCCTCCATGGGTTACAGCGACTACCCGCTCCGGCGCTCGTTCAAGCATGTCTGCGTACCAGTCTCCAACTCGCTCATTCAAATCATTCCATGATTCGCCTCCCGGGGGCCTTCTCGTGACAGGGTCGTCCACCCACCTCCGGTAAGCCTCCTCATGCTTCAGCTCCTCATACGTGCGCATTTCCCATTTTCCAAAATGCATTTCGCGGAGCCGCTCATCAAACTGAGGCGTCAGGTCTAGTGCTGCAGCGGTCTGCCGGCAGCGCAGCAGGTCGCTTGCGTGCACCTCCTGCCACTCTGCCGGAACGAGCAGCCGCTTCAATTCCTTTAATGCCGGTGCGGACTGTGGCGATATCGGCTCATCCGTCCACCCCAAATACTGCTTGGCCAAGTTCGCTTCCGTTACGCCATGACGAACAATGTCCAGATAAATAGTGTCGTTAGAATCCATAGCTCTCCTCCTTCTATTGAAGCTCCTGCCAAATCCCCGTTTATGCCCCTAAACTGCTTAAGATACCAGCTGCGAATGCCCGCACAGAACAAAACCAACGCCAGTCCGGCCAGCACTCCCGGTGTTCCTGCTGCGATGCAGACAGCCGCCAAAGGCAAAGCAGCGATCCAGGCGTCTGCAGGCTTGGTGTACTGTTTCCACACTGCTGCCAAACCGTCCGAATGCGCTGTTTTCGTAAACACGAGTAAATAAACAGCCGTCATTCGTCCTGCTGCAGGAACTAGTAAAAAGAGCCACGGGCTGATGTCTGCGGAAAGCAGTTCATGGATTAGAATCAGCTTCCAGAGCAAAAGCACGATAACGCTTACCATGCCGAAGCTTCCAACCCGAGGATCCTGCATGATCTCCCACTTGCGCTCCAAGGGGGCATTGGATCCTATCGCATCAAAAGTATCCATCCAGCCATCCAGATGCAGCGCTCCGCTGATCCAGATGAAATAAGTGAGAATAAGCGCAGCTGTGACCGCTGATGAGGTGATAGTCTGCGCAGCAAGCGCGGCTGCCGGCAGACCGATCAGCAACCCGATTAATGGATAAAAGCGGAGGGCCCACCTGGCTGACGTCTTATTCCAGTCAGCCTGAATCGGCATCGGTACTCTTGTTAAAAACTGCATCGTTAAGATAAATCCGTAGCCGGCCTGCTTCACAATGGGCTCCCCTTCCAGCAGACGGGCATGCCCGCCTGCACCTGATAAACATGATCGGCGCGCTTTACAAGCTGCCGGTGGGCAGCTTCCAGCACCCGCACATAGCGGTGTACCTCCTCTGCACGTGGCAGCACCGATTCATTTACGTCATTAGACACGATCGTAAGCATCAGCTCCCTCCGCCGGGCTTCATCCAGAAGAGCCGTGACCGCATCTATGACATCATGCTCTGAATTATGCTGCTGATACAATAAATTTGCCGTCCAGATTGTCAAACAATCCAGCAGGACAGCTCCTTGTTTCGGAAGCGCCTTGATCAGATCTGTCTGTTCCTCAATCAGACGAAACCGGCTGTTCCGATCCTCACGGTGCTTGCTTATGCGTGCTTCCATTTCCGCGTCTGTCACGCTGGCCGTCGCCAAGTATACGGGATGCTCTGCCTGGGTAAGAACGAGGTGTTCTGCCCAGGCACTTTTGCCGGATCGCGCGCCTCCGCTGATAAACGTCAACTCGGATCTGCCCATTGCTGGAGCACCTCCATCAGTCGCTTGTTTTCTTTCCTCTGACGCACAGCCAGCCGAAGCGCACGTCCCTCAATTCCTCGAAAGCCGTATGTATGCCGGGCAGCGATTCCGCTTTCGGCCAAATGTGCCAGCAATGGTTCATGATCAGAAAGCGATGCCTCCTGAAGCAGATAATAGTTCACGCTCGTATCCGACATCGTCATACTCGTTGGAAGCTGTGTTTGAATCCATTCCAGTTCCTCCTGCAGCCACAGCCTTGTTTGACGAATAAATGCATGTTCCTGCATCATGCTGCCGAGCAGGATTTCACTGATCGTATTAACGCTCCACGGAATTTGATTGTTTCTCATCCGGCCGGCCAGTTCTTCCCCTGCAAGAGCAAACCCGCAGCGAAGTCCCGGAACGGCAAACATTTTTGTCATCGAACGCAGTAAAATCAGGTGATCATGCTGAACCAGCAGATCATTCAGCTTTTCATATTCGGGCAGAAAATCAACGAATGCTTCGTCCACCACTATGGTAGTAGTTGGAATCTGCTCCAATAGCTGGCGAACGTCCCGTTTAGGCAGTACAACTCCGCTCGGATTGTGCGGGCGGTTTAAAAACAGCAAGTCTGCTCCGGTTCTTTCCACTTCCTGCACCAGTTTTTCGCAGATTCCGTGGTCAACCGCCCCGTCAACTGCATAGACGTTAATACCGTAGTGACGACAAGCCCGCCGGTATTCACTAAATGACGGCTCTGCCATCACCGCTGTTTTACCGGCAGAAAGCGAGGCTGCGAGAAATATGGCCTCCGCTCCACCGTTAGTGACACAGACCTGCTCCCGGTCTACCTGCTCTGCCGCTGCGATTTGGCCGCGGCAGTTTGTATAGGCCGGATCCGGATAACGGTCCGTTTCGTATAACGCATTGGCAGCGAGCTCCAGCATCCCTTTCGGAGGACCGAGCGGATTAATATTTGCACTGAAATCAAGCCACTGCGTCTTGCCGGATGTGTACGCTTTTAGATAATCCGGCTGGCCGCCGTGATCAGGCCATTGCACCATTTACATTCCTCCTATCAAAACAAACAGAGTGACGCCAGCCGCTGCACCGAGCAGCGAAGCGCCATACAGCATCCGGACAGCAGAGATAATGTGGGTTCGTTCAAGCACCTTCGCCCCCGGTCCCATTTCCGCACGACGGGAAACTACCCCGTGATAATAGTTGGTTCCGCCGAGCTTGACCCCTAAAAATCCAGCAATAAATGCCTCGGACCAGCCACTGTTCGGGCTGGGATGTTTTCCTGCATCCTGCCAGGCCCAGCGAAACCCTTGACCTGCCTGCTTTGGATTCATTACCAGTGCTGCTCCTGTCATGAGCAGCAGCGTCAGCCTCGCCGGGAGCCAGTTTACAACATCATCGAGTCTTGCAGAAGCCCAGCCAAAGGCAGCGTATGGTTCACTGCGGTACCCGACCATGGAATCGAGCGTATTGACAGCGCGGTAGGCCATCGCAAGCGGCGGTCCGCCGATAAACGCATAAAACAGTGGAGCGGTCACGCCGTCCACTGTGTTCTCTGCAACTGTTTCCACCGTACCCCGTACAATCTCCGACTCGCTCAGCTGGGCCGTATCCCGACCGACGATCATCGAAAGCGCACCTCTGGCTGCTGGTAAATCTCCTTTTGCGAGCGGCGTCATGACCGCATAGGCCGCTTCCTTTAAACCGCGGCAGGCAATCGTTGACGCGGTCATGAGAACCCCTGCTGCCATGGAGGCAGCCGGATGAAGCACCCATGCTGCATAAAGCAGCAAAGCGGAGACACACCAGACGAAGCCTGGTACGAAAGCAGCGAGCAAAACACCTTTCCATCTTCTGGCTCGGTTCGACCCATGATTCAGATGCCGGGTGCCGAATGCGATCAAACGTCCCATCCCAGAAACCGGGTGCGGGAGACGTTTCGGATCCCCAATTACCCAGTCAACGATGAGAGCCGCCGCAGCTGTCCATCCCGGAATGATCATGTGTGCGTCTCCTTCCAGCGCCTGTCTGCCCGCACCGCTTCTCTCGTCGCTTCATAGACGATACGGCCTATCCCCCGCCCGACCGGGGTTCCAGACCCTGCGTAAGGCGTCCGTTTTCCCTGCTGGGTCGCGGCAATAACGAGCGCATCCGTAGAAGTGCTTGTGGCGGGAGTTCCAGTTTGAGGATCACGAACATCTTCATCCCGCAGTGCCTGCACCTTCGCTTCTACTGCAGACATACACGCGTTCACGAGCGCCCCGTCCGTCAGGTTCGCATCCACCGCCAGGAACGTATTAATCGTACCGATTTTTTCCCGCTCCAATTCAGGACCGTCATAAGTGATATCAACCGCGTTTCCGGTGCCTGCCGTCACGACAGCGGTAAACGCGATGCCATTGATGGTTTCTTTTCGGACAACGGCCATTTCTGTTTTCACAGCGGTCATCAGGCCGATCGACTGTTCAACCGGCAGACTGCGTTTTTCCAGCCACGCTTTCATATCAGCTTCCGGAGTACGGCTGCTGTATTGTTTGTCGACGTGAAAATTGGCAATGTGGCGAATCCACTGAATTCCCTCACCGGCCACCCCGTTGGAAATTGTCCGGAGCGGCTTTGGACTCGAAATTTGGACCAGATTTCGATCAGCTTCTACGGTGACACTGTCGTGAAGAGACATGGCAGATTCATCCTGCTTTTTCGGGTTCATGAGCAGCTGCGGCCGCGGCAATGTCGGATGCGACTGCGTCCACGTTTCTACTCCGTAAATACTGGACAGCCGCTCTGAACGGCGCATAATATCGACCGGACCCGTTTCCTGAAGCTTTCCTTCATGAAGAAGTCCGACGCGGTCACAGTAAAGGGCCGCAATATTTAAATCATGCAAAATGGCAAAGACGGTTAGTCCCTGCGTTTCCTGCCGCTCTTTCAATACGTTCAGCATGTCAAACGTATGACGAATATCAAGATGATTCGTCGGTTCATCCAGCAGAAGCACCTCCGGCTCCTGCACAAGTGCCTTTGCGAGCAGTACCCGCTGCTTTTCACCTCCGCTTAACCGGAAGAACGACGTATCGCGAAATTTTTCTGTGTCGGTCAGCGCCATAATTTCATCGATGAGCGCCCTGTCTTCCCGGCTCAGCATTTTAAACAGGCCTTTTTGAAAAGCATAGCGGCCGAGCCGGATCACTTCCTCGACAGTAAAATCGAAGGAGACATTTGTTTCTTGTGTGAGAACGGCTATTTTTCTGGCACGCTGCACTGGAGACATCGTTAACAGCGAAGCACCCTGAAGCGATACGTCTCCATGGTCTGGCTTAAGGGAACCGCTGACAAGCTTAAACAGCGTCGTTTTTCCGCTGCCATTCGGACCGAGCAGGCCGAAAAATTCTCCCTGTTTTATATGAAGGTCCATCGATTCAATGATTGGAGGGCCGCCGTAGCCGCCGCTCAGTCCGGTGATGTTCATGCCAGCTTCTTCCCCTTTCCGATGCGGTTTCTAATAAGCAGAAACGCAAACATTGGTGCGCCGATCAGCGCCGTGATCACACCGATTGGCAGTTCCTTTGGTGCAATAATCGTTCTTGCCGTGATATCTGCAAAGATTAAGAAGGCCCCTCCGATGATCATGGAAATTGGCAGCACATGCCGGTGATCTGGTCCCGTAACAAGCCTTACAAGGTGCGGGATAACTAGACCAACAAAGCCAATCGTACCCGATACAGCAACGGCCGCACCAGTCAGCAGCGACGCGCCGCCAAGAATAAACACTTTCCCGCGGCCGACGTTTACACCAATATGACCGGCAGCTTCTTCTCCGAGCGCAAGTGCATTCAGGTCCCGGTAGCGGGTGACGAGCATAATGGAACCGATAATCAGAAACGGTACGATCAGCTGCACGTAGCTCCAGCCTCTCATACCAACACTCCCATACAGCCAGTAAATAATCTGCGTCATTTCATCCTGGCTGCCGAGCGAGATAATCAGTGAAATGATCGATCCGATAAATGCACTGACGATAATTCCCGCAAGGATAATCGTTTCGATCGCCAAACTTCTGCTGCTGAGCTTTACAAGCCCGAACACAAGCATGAGCGTGAGAAACCCGCTCACAATCGATACAGCCGGGAGCGTAAATGCACCAAGTCCTACGATCGTGAGCTGGAAAAAGATAACGAAAACAGCGCCGAGGGCCGCACCGGAGGAAACGCCGATCGTATATGGGTCCGCAAGCGGGTTTCTCAGCAACCCCTGAAATGCTGCTCCGGCAAGCGCGAGAGACGCGCCAACACATAGAGCCAGCAGCACTCTCGGCAGCCTGATTTCCCAAATAATCGAGTACTGGTTGGACGGAACGTCATCCAGCAGCTGAGCGCCGATTGTTTTATCCAGAATAATATGCAAAATATGCGGAACCGGGACCGTTACGCTTGAATAAAACAGTCCAAGTGTTATCGCAGCAGCAAGAAGACCGAGGCTCCCTGCATAGTACAGCCACGCTTTATTCGAAAACATCCGGATATACAGCCTCAGCTACGGCACGGGTTCCTTCTACAAGGCGCGGACCGGAGCGCGTCACGATATCACTTTGCACATCGTGTACGTCCTCGTTTGCCACAGCAGGAACATCACTCCAGCCATCGCGGTTCATTACTTCTTCTTGAGGATCCTCCACATAGTATCCGTAGGTAGTGACAATCGTGTCCGGCTCGAGCGTGACAATTTCTTCTTCGGTCAAATTCACCCAGCCTTCATGCTCTTCCGCTGCGTTTTCCGCCCCGATCGTCTCCAGCATCTCATGCATGAAGGTGCCGGTACCAGTAGTGAAAATATCCGGAGATGGTGCTACTTCCACCCAGACGCGCTTGCGCTCTTCTTCGTCGATCGTTTCTCCAAGCTCCGCGAGCTCTTCCATGCCGCTCTCCATCTCCGCTATGAGTTCTTCTGCATTTTCTTCTGTTCCGGTAAGCATGCCGAGTGTTTCAATCGTGTCATAAGTGCCTTCAAACGATTCGGCATTCCGCACAACAACGACATCAATTCCGGCATCACGCAACTGCTCTAAACTATCATCATGACTGGAGGCGTGATAATCCGAAACGAGTGCCATGTCAGGCTCTAAAGAGAGAATGCGTTCCAAATCCATGTCCTGCGCCCCGACATTTTCAATTTCGAGCGCTTCTTCCGGATAATTGCAATACTCCGAAACCCCTACGAGTCTGTCGCCTGCGCCGATTTCAAATAATATTTCTGTATCGCTTGGCTGCAGCGTAACAATAGTTTCCGGTTCTTCGTCGATCGTCACTTCATTGCCTGCGTTATCCGTTATCGTTACCGGGAACTCTCCGGCTGTTTCATTATCCTCATCATTTTGCTCCTCGTTTGATACATTGTTCTCTGTGTTATTTGCAGCTCCTTCTTCATCTTCCGCTGCCTCATTGTTGCCAGTCGTGTCTTCGTTTGCTTCCTGATTGTCCGTGTTCGTATTCCCGTTCTCATTGTTTTCCTCTGTCCCGCATGCGCTGATGATGAGCGCGGCTGATAGCAGAAGCGGTGCCGTCATTTTTTTCATCGTTACTCCCCCATGATTATGTAGTGGAACATAAAAAAACGCCGCCCTTCGAAGGACTGCGCTGAATAAAATGCATGAAGAGAGCCGTTTCAGATTCCCGGAAATCTCCTCGTCTGCACTTCAAACAACCTTTTTCCCGAAGGTGTTTAAATCGACAGAGAGGCAGGTCTCCTGACTTACGCATAAACGGCAGCCTCACCCTTCCCGCGGAATGCAGTGGATTGTGAAATGCCTGTGCGTTTACAGTGGCGGGTCCGTGCCGGATTCACACCGGCTTCCCTTTTCATCGGCTGATGCCGACACCTCTCTGCTGACGAGCGTTACGTTTTTCAGTTCTACTTTGTATTATAGTATGGACTGCTGGAAAAAGTCTACATCTGTTCTGTCAGGCAAGGCCGATATCGGCAAACGTCGCCATTTCTTCCGTCAGCGCCTGTGCCATTTTTAGCAGAGGATAAGCAGCGGCCGCCCCGGTCCCTTCGCCGAGACGCATCCCTAAATCAAGCAGCGGTTTTCCGCCAGCTGCTTCCAGCGCCGCTGCATGACCTGCTTCTGCAGATTTGTGTCCGTAAAGAAAAAAGCGCTCTGCTCCTGGTGCAAGTTTTGCTGCAGCTATAGCGGCAACAGTTGCAATAAACCCGTCTACGAGAACCGGCTTCCGCATTGAAGCCGCGCGAACCATGGCTCCGGCCATAGCCGCGATCTCCAAACCGCCTAAATCAGCTAATATGTGAAGCGGTTCCTTCGCATCAGACCGCTTCACCGCTCGCCCGATCACCTCGATTTTATGCTTGAGCTGCTGCCCCTCTACACCTGTCCCACTGCCCGCTGCCGCTTCCGGAGAAAGTCCCGTGTACGCACACAGCAGCGCGCTGCTTGCCGTTGTATTGCCGATGCCCATATCCCCGGGGATGATAATATCTGCCTTTGAAGCTTCAACGGCGTCGGCTCCAATTTGAAGTGCCTGCTTCACTTCTGCTGCAGTCATCGCCGGTTCCTTTGCTATATTTCCGGTACCGCGACGAACGTTGCGGTTGATAGCTGCCGTATCAGCTGCATCAATCCCCACGTTATACACATAAACATTTGCTCCGATCTGTCTCGCGAGAACGTTAACCGCTGCTTTGCCGGTCACAAAATTCTGCGCCATCAGCGCGGTGACTTCTGATCCGTAAAGCGAGACCCTTTCAGCTGTCACCCCGTGGTCACCTGCAAATACAAGCACCGCAGGCTTGTCTGTCTGAACCGTTCCCTGCATGCCCGCAAGCATGACAGCAAGTTCCTCCAGTCGTCCAAGGCTTCCCTGCGGCTTCGTTAACGTATCCAGATGCATCCGCATCTTTTCAGCTGCTAGTTTATCGATCTCAGGTATGTTCTCTGCCGCTTCACGCCAGTTCATCCGTTTGTCTCCCTTCGTTCATCAGCCGTTCAATCAGCTCCATATCAAGATGTGCTTCGACTGCATCGGCCAGGCGGTCAAACGCCTTCGTTTTCTCTTCTGAAACGTTCACTCTCCGGACAGGCGGGAGCGCTTTTTGACGTCTCAAGCTGTCCAGCAGTGCGTGGCGGAATGTATCGTTATGAAAAATGTCATGCATATACGTGCCGTACACGTTGTTCACTGCCGCGCTGCTGCCATGAATCCCGCCGGATAACCACTCCGGAGCTTCGTGAACGGTCTGCCCCATGTGCAATTCATATCCAGTGAGCGAATGCACCTTACGCTCCCAGTTAACGCTCGCTGAGATACGCACTGTCGTTTTCACTGGATCCATCACCGTCTTCATATCCGGAATCACATTCAGCCCCTGACACTCTCTCAGCTCTGTATCCGCAGCTGCCGGGTCCTCGACTGTTCTGCCAAGCAGTTGATAGCCGCCGCAAATTCCGATGATTGGCATCTCTCCCGCTTTTTCTGCAATCGCTTCGTTCAATCCGTTTCTGATCAAAAACTGTCCATCGGCAACCGTCGTTTTGCTGCCTGGCAGAATAAGCAAATCAGGTTCGCCTAGCTGCTCAGGCCGCTCGACGAATCGAACAGCACAGTCCGGTTCAAACCGGAACGGGTCCAGATCCGTGTAATTGGATAGATAAGGAAAGCGAATAACCGCAATATCGAGATCCCTGCCGGCCGTTTCCCTTCCGTATGTCTCCAAGCCAAGCGAATCCTCTTCTTCCAGGCGGAGGTCCGGCAGATAGGGCATCACCCCTGCGACCGGCTTTCCGGTATACTCCTCCAGCCAGTCAAGTCCCGGCTGAAGCAAAGACTGATCTCCGCGAAATTTATTGATGATGAAGCCCTTCACACGCTTTCTGTCTGCTTTACTCAACAGTTCAAGCGTGCCAACAATCGATGCAAAAACGCCGCCACGGTCGATATCGGCTGCAAGCAGGACAGGTGCCTCGGCCATGCGGGCAATGCGCATATTCACGATTTCCCGGTCCTGTAAATTAATTTCTGCCGGGCTCCCTGCTCCTTCTATCACGATCCGCTCTGTTCTGGAGGCTAGGCGGTTATAGGCATTCGTCACCGTCTGAAGGCCTTTCTCAAAGTACTGCTCCCGATATTCCGTTGCTTCCATGGCGCGAAGAACCTTGCCGTTTACAACGACCTGCGACCGGTTATAGCCGGATGGCTTAAGCAGAATCGGATTCATGTCTGTGTCCGCTTCCATTCCACATGCTTCGGCCTGCATGCCCTGTGCCCGGCCGATTTCAAGACCATCCGCCGTGATATACGAATTAAGTGCCATGTTTTGTGACTTAAACGGCGCTGTCTTAAAGCCCTGACGCGCAAATACACGGCAGAGGCCGGCAGTCAGCACGCTTTTTCCTGCATCGGAATGCGTACCCTGAATCATCAGCGGCGCTGCTTTCATTAAAATTCAATCCCTTTAATCGCCGGAATGCCCTCATCGTAATAATGCTTCTCGGCTTCTGTGACTGAAACGAGATCAGCGGCTTCTTTTATTTTTTCGTGTGCGTTTCGACCTGTTACGAGAACGTGGACGTGCTTCGGACGATTGGTCAGTGCCGAGAGAACATCATCGAGCGGAAGCACATCGTCAATTGGAAAGGAATCAATGGCAAGCGCGTTGTTCAGCTCATCCAGAATGACGACATCGTAGCTCCCATCCAGTGCTTCTACTGCTTTCGGCCAAGCCGCACGCAGCGCTTCACGGTGTTCTTCCGGCGTTTTTGTCCACGTAAAGCCGATGCCAAGCTGCTCTACTTCAACCCCCAGCTTTCGCAGCGATATTGTTTCCCCGTATGTACGCTCCGGCGATTTGATAAACTGCAGCATTTTAACGCTCATCCCTCGTCCGGCTGCCCGAACCGCCGTTCCAACAGCCGACGTCGTCTTTCCTTTCCCGTTACCTGTCTGCACCAGCATCATGCCTCGCTGTTCTGCCATGTCAATTCCTCCTTTTATTCAGGCAGGCTGAACACCTGCATCTGCTGCGTCCTAGTATATGCGAGTTAACGGAATTTGCAAAGCTCGATGCAGAGCCTGCAAATCGAATCATGCCGGTTAAGACCTCCTTGTAAGCAACCCTGTTGTAAAAACGAACTTGAGCGGCCTAACAAAATCGTTATAACGAATAAAACGGCACAAGCGCCACGAAAGCGAAAACAGCCTGAGGCAAATACAACATAAAGCGGCTCAGATAAGCGTAAGCCCGCCGGTTGCCCGTGCTAATCGATAAAAAAGAAGGCGGACCGATGTTGATCGGTCCGCCTTTCAGGCTGTTGAAAAAGTCTATCAACTTACATGTTTATTCGTATGATTGTATTTTCCTTCTGCTTACCTAGCCTGCCGTGGGCTGGCCTTCAGCTCTTCTCAGGGTGACCCCTGTATGAAGAGAAGAAAGGAACGGGAGGATGGCGCGGCTTCACTCGGACTCAGGCTTCTCACAAGAAGCCTTCAAGACTCAGTCCGGCTCCGCTCGCGCTTTTCATGCCGTTCGCAGATCTGAACGGCACGGCATCTTCAGACTGCGCTGTTTCCACGTGTACGCCGGACACATCGGGAAAACGGCTCTGATTCGTGGAGAACAACGTCACGACAGGCAGACGCAGCTGCTTTTTTACGTTTATCATGAATTCGATGAAGGACGGACTTCCCTACTTAACATCGAAACGTTTCATCGGGAAGGTTTACCTGTATGGAAGCCGATTGTGTATGCATAGCCAGGCACGTGAAACGCACTGCCAGCTGCCGACGTCGAAGGAACTCGACTCCGGGAGGATCAGAACGAGGCGAAGATCCAGCGCTTCCGACAGCAGGAGGAAGCGGTTAGCTGAGCCCGTTCCCTCCGGAAAGCGAGTGTCCGCAGATACAGGCAGATGCAATCTTATTCACTTAAAATGACTTTATCAACCCTCTGGAAGGCGGACCGATGTTGATCGGTCCGCCTTTTCAGCAGCCGTATTCCTGAATCAGGAATACGGTGGCTGCGGTGATTTTTTCTGTTCGAGTGCCCGCTTCAGTTCTCGCTTATAGCGGGAAGCAACGAGAATATAAAGAAAATCCCCGTTTTGAATTTCTGTTTCTCCGTAAGGAGTGATTAACGTTTCATCCCTTACGATCGCGCTGATCGATGCTTTACGCGGAAAGTCAACGTCTTTTAGCTTCTGTCCTGCAATCAGTGCGTCGCCGTCCACTTTAAACTGGACCATTTCTGCATTTGCTTTCCCCATCGATATCAATTCAATGGAGTGGTGCGGGTTGTCCTTCTTCGGTCCCATGAGACCAAGCCTTTTCGCGAGCGGCGAAATCGTCGTTCCCTGCACGAGAGCGGATGTGAGCACAACGAAGAAAACGATGTTGAAGAAAAATTCACTGTTCTCCACCCCTGCCACGATCGGGAAGGTTGCCAAAATAATCGGAACCGCCCCCCGAAGACCTGCCCACGACAGAAACAGCTTTTCATTGTTTTTATAGCCCATGCCGAGTGTGGACAAATAAACGGCTGCCGGCCTCGCGATAAAGATCAGCGCTGCAGAAAGAAGCAGTCCGCCGATGATAATGTCAAGGCTGAACAAGTCTGCCGGAAAGACGAGCAGGCCGAGTAAAATAAACATCAGAATTTGCGCCATCCAGGCAAATCCTTCGTTAAATTGGAAAATAGAGTACCGGTACGTAAGCTCTGAGTTCCCGATCACGAGGGCCGCAATGTAAACCGCCAGAAATCCGCTTGCGCCCGCTGCGGATGCTGCCCCGTATGTAAGCAGCGCAAACGCTACCGAAAAGATCGGGTACAGACCACTTGAATCCAGCTTCACCCGGTTAATCGCGATCGAGGCAATTTTACCGACAGCGATACCAACGATGAGACCGATCCCCATCTGCCAGACAAATTCCGGCAGAAGCGCCCACCAGGCCGTTTCCGGAATGATAATCAGCTCGATAAAGCCAATTGTTAAAAAGACCGCCATCGGATCGTTTGTCCCTGATTCAGCCTCCAGCGTCGCGCCCATCTTCGCCTTAATGTTCCGTTCCTTTAGGGCAGCAAATACGGCAGCGGCATCGGTCGAACCGACAATTGCACCGAGAAGCAGTGCCTGCATCATTGTAATGTCAAATATGAGATACGCCGCCAGACCGACGATCCCTGATGTTAAAATCACTCCAACTGTCGCGAGGGAAATCGAAGGAAGCGCTACGGCGCGAACGGTCGCAAATTTCGTCTGCAGACCACCTTCAAACAAGATGATGACGAGGGCAAAAATACCGACAAGCTGTGCAAGCTCCGGACTGTCAAAATACACGATACCGAGGCCGTCACTGCCAACGAGCATGCCGAGAAGAATAAACAACACGAGAGACGGCAGTCCCACTCTGTTGGAAAACTTTGCCGCGAGAACACCGCTGATTAAAATAAAGGCGCTTAAAATCAAATACGTATCAATTTGAGTTGTATCAACCAAGCCGGCGTCTCCTTTCGCAGTATATATATTGCTTTATTATACCGCACCTCACCAGCTTCTGCACGGCATGAGGCCAGGCAGTCTGACAGGCTTCCTCCTACAAAAGCGGACACCCTGTAAGAAGGGTGCCCGCTTTAAACGCTTCTATTTCCCGGGAAATAGTTCTTTTAACGGATCCGTATAAACGATATCGCTCTGCATTTCTGATTTTGTCAGCAGGCAAGCATCAAGCTGCGTTTGCAGCTTCGCCTGATTCATGTGCAGTCCGATCAGCACAAATTCTGTTTTCCGGTCACCGATTCCCTCCATCCACTCGTCACGCAGATCTTTATTTTCCCGAAGATAATGAGCCTGCTCCTCCTCATCCAGCGCTGCCACCCAATAAGCAACAGGATGCAGATAAGCGGACGGACCAGCCTGAGCAAGCGAGAGCGCCATATCGCCGTAGGCGGCGCTCCAGACGATCCCCTTCATTCGCACCACCTCTTCCGGGAGCTCCTGCATCCAGTCAACGAAGCGCTGCGGATGAAACGGAGTACGACTTCTGTAAACGAAGCTCGATATGCCATATTCTTCTGTTTCCGGCGTATGTTCCTCCTGCTGAAGCTCTTTCATCCATCCGGCCGACATACTGGCTTGATCAAAATCAAACCTGCGTTCAGCCAGAAGGACATCTGCGTCTATTTTTCCATGCGTTGTACGGATCAGCTCCGCATCCGGCTGCAGCTTCCGAAGCACCTGCTCGATTTCGGTCAGCTTCTCTTCGGATACAAGGTCCGTTTTGTTCAAAATCAGCACGTTGCAAAATTCAATTTGGTCGATTAACAAGTCCGCAATATCCCGTTCGTCGTCTTCTGAAGCACCCTGCTGCCGTTCAAGCAGCGATTCTCCTGAACGAAAGTCATGCCAGAACCGGTTGGCATCCACGACGGTTACCATCGATTGAATCGCACAGAACTCGGTAAGGTCGATGCCGGTTTCCTCGTCAACGTACGTAAATGTCTGGGCAACCGGGACTGGTTCGCTGATTCCAGATGATTCGATCAAGATGTGATCTATGCCGCCCGCTTCCGCCAGCTGCTTCACTTCCTCCAGCAAATCTTCGCGCAGTGTGCAGCAAATACAGCCGTTTGACATCTCAACAAGCTTTTCTTCAGTCCGTTTGAAACCACCCTGCTCAATCAGCCCCGCATCAACGTTAATTTCACTCATGTCATTGACGATAACCGCGGTGCGCCGCGCTCCCCTCTCTGCAAGCAGGTTGTTCAGCATCGTCGTTTTTCCCGCTCCTAAATAACCGCTCAGCACGGTAACCGGTATTTTATTCATTCTGACCTCTCCTCAAATCGTAATCATTACTATTTAAACATAATTTTCTCTCCCTTTCAATGGCTGAGCAAAATAAAAGACCGTTGCGAACAGCTTCAGCTATACTGACATTGAATCTACGATGATGAAAGGAGCAGGTAACAAATGGCTGAGACTGTTTATGATTTTACGATGATCACTTCTGCAGGGGAGGAAATGCCGCTTGATACATATCGCGGACGCCCGATGCTGATCGTAAATACAGCAACAAAATGCGGGCTCGCTCCTCAATTTGAAGAGCTGGAGGAGCTTTATCAGGATTATCAGGAGCGCGGATTAGTTGTTCTTGGCTTCCCATCTGACCAATTTATGAATCAGGAGCCGGTCCAAGATGAAGAAATGGTTGCCGTTTGCAGCCGCGACTTCGGTGTTTCGTTTCCGCTTGCTAAAAAAACAAAGGTAAATGGGTCGGACGCGCATCCTTTGTACCAGCACTTGAAACTTCAGCAGAAGGGGATGCTCGGATCTGAAATAAAGTGGAACTTTACGAAGTTTCTTGTCGATGCCGACGGGCGCGTCGTCAAACGCTATTCGCCTCAAACAGCTCCGCGCAAGATTCGAGAGGATATTGAACCGCTTTTAACAAGCTGAAGCTGGTTCAAATGAAAAACGCGGGACCGCAGATACAGGCCGATGCAAGGCTATTCACCTGAACGAACGTTATCCACACATTGAAGCTCCGCCGCTCGATGACGAGCGACGGAGCTTTTAGCCGATCTGTGTCAAACAGGCCGGGAAAATAGGAGGCGGACATCCAGCGTCAGCTGGTCCGGTCCATCTGTTTCATGCAGCTTATGCCGGTGCTTCCACGTGAGCGGTGTCATTCGCAGCACGTCTTGTTTCAAGTTAGCCGGAACAGACCATTCGGCTTGCAGATGGTCGGCTTCTCCTGTCGGAAAAGCCGTGAAAAAGCCTTCCTCCACCTCTTCGCTGCTGTAGGCTTTTTCTCCGGTAAGCTGGCGAATCTCCTTCAGATACCTCGGCCCGGGAATCGCTTTGACAACAAGGCCGCTTTCTCCAGCTGCCCGCTTAAATTCCTGATACGAAGCAGGAGAAAACAAATTCAGCAGCAGATCCACTGTATTGTTCCGCAGCGGAATAGAGGTGATGTCGCCTGTCACCCACATCAGGCTGCTGTCAGTGGCTGCGGCCTGCTCAATACCAGGCTTCGCATTATCCATGCCAATTCCTGCGAATGTCCTCCGGTTTCGCAGCATCATTAAATGAGATCCCTCTCCGCAGCCTGCATCCAGCACCAGCCCATGCTCCGGCAGAACGGCCTCGAGCGCATCATGCATCGGTTTGTAAAAACCAGCATGAATCACGCGCTGCCTAGCGGCAAAAAGCTCCTGTTCATAGCCTCCTGATGCTGGACGTCGCAGCATAAACAGCTGGCCCTTTTTCGCCATATCAAATCGGTGTCCGCGGCTGCAGACAATCGCTCCCTGCTCAGCTGCAGCAGATTCCTTGCAAAATGGACACTGTAACGTATTCGTTATTTCCTGCCACATAGCGGATCGTAGCTGTCGTTTGGACTTCACAAGGCATCACTCTCCTTATATGGTAGGTTTACTGTTAATTTCCAACCGGGTATAGAACCGCAAGAAAGGGAGGTGACCCGGTTGGCTTTTGACTACGATGCTGATTTTGAGAACATTGATTTTCGCGAAGAGCCCCATAAATACCGCGTCGGCAGAGGCGAACAAGGTGTCCTGATGGTCGAGCCTTATAAAAGCGAAATTCTTCCGCATTGGCGGTTCAAGACGCCGGATATTGCAGAAGAGTCATCTGAGGCAATTTACGATATGTACCTCGATTATAAAAAAAAGAACGATTTTGTCGGGATGGACATGGCACGAAAATTTATTCAGATGGGCTATACGCGCGCACGACGCTACGCTAATTATAAGGGCGGAAAAAAGTATGATAAAGAGGGGAATATAAATAAACGGCAGATCGACGATGAAAAGGCAGCGTCCGCGAAGATTTTCGAAAAGAAATGGATTCAAATCCGCGAAGATGAGACATACTTAAAAATGAAAAAGGAGCATCAGAAAAAGTACGGCTGATGCTCCACGCAACAGCCCGGTGCTGCTCCACAGCCCGGGCTGTTTCAGTTACCTTTGCTGCCAGCTTCGTCCTGCAAAGGCTTTTTTCATTTTTAACAGCTTCTGAAACTCTGATTCCAGCTCGGCATCAGGCTCCAAGCTGAGCCGGCCGATGACCTCTGCCAGCCTCGTTTCAATTCGCATCAGTTCTTCATCTGCTTCCGTCTGAGCATTTCCCTGCATATCCGGCCGCCAAAGCCGGCCCGCCTCGATATTAATTTCCAGATTTGTCGTTCTGCTTCTAAAGCGCCTGTCGTGGGAAACGATAATCAGTGTGCCCGGATAGTCTGCCAGAAGTCTTTCCAATGCTTCTACTGCCTCGATGTCGAGAAAGCTCGTTGGTTCATCCAAAACCAGCCCTGTATAGCTGCCCGTCATCAGCATCGCAAGAGACAGCTTCACTCGCTCTCCTCCACTAAGCACTGCTGCCTTTTTCTCTGCATCCCGTCCGCGGAAACCCAGCCTGGCGAGAATCGTTCGAATGACTTCTCTTGGCTGAACAGCCTCGCGTTCCGTGTTTTCCAGCACCGTGTCGTCTAAGCGGAGCATGGTTAAATCCTGTTGAAAAAAGCCGAGTCTGCTCCAGCCTGCTTTCGTGACCCCGTCTCCCTGCTGCAGCTTCTTTAGAAACGTCGTTTTTCCAGATCCATTGCTGCCCGTCAGCGCCAGCCTTTCGCCGTGCCTCACAGGAAAAGGCATCACGGTCCAAAGCCTTTTTCCGCCAGCCTCAGCCGTCATATGCTTAACAAACACTTCTTCCTGACGATCCCTGCCCTTGCCGCGTGGAAGCGTCATTCTCAACGGTTTTTCCTCCCAAGGTTTGTCTACCTCTTCCAGCTGTTCCATCCGTTTTTCCATCGCTTTTGCTGTTTGCTGCATTTTTTTCTGCTTTTTAGCGAAGTACGGCTTTGCTCCAGTGATGGAGGCTTCTGACCGGCTGACGTTTTTCGTGCTTGTCAGCTGATTTGCACGCTCTTCGCGCCTGCGTGCAGCTTCCTCCAGTGAACGTTTTTGTCTGACATACGATTCATACGCCTGCTGCTGTTCACGCGTTTCCCGCCGCTTTTGCTCCTCGTAAAGATGATACGGCCCAGAAAACGTGTGAATGGCGTTTTGTTCGATTATCCAAAGGGACGAACAAGTCCGATCCAGAAAAGCACGATCGTGGGATACGATAATATAGGCGCCTTTCCAATGCTGAAGCTTGTCCTCCAGCCATTGAATGTGAGCCTCATCCAGGCTTGTGGTCGGTTCATCTGCCAGCAGCAAGCCTCCCTGCTCTGCGAAAGCTTTCTGAATCCAGGCCTGTGTCAGCTCACCTCCGCTCTTCGCCTCTGCTTCTTTCAGCTGCGGCAAATACACGATATTGCTTTCAACGTGACAGCTGCCGTGATCAGGGGGCCGCTGGCCTGCCAATAGTTGCAGAAGCGTTGATTTGCCGCTTCCATTTGCTCCGATTAATCCAATGCGGTCCCCTTCCTGCACCGTTAATGTCTGATCTGTAAACAGCTCTCTTCCGTTGACTTCCGCCGATAATTGTTGTGCATGCAGCATCATGCTGCATCCCTCCTTTAATACGGGAAAGACAAAAAACCTCTCCCAGCGCTGTCGTTCGACCAGGAGAGGTAAAAAGGGTGCATGAAAGTATACGCCGCCTGATATCCTGATATCCAGGTTCGACGCAGCCGGCAATCTGCCGGTCATTTTTCATACAAAACACCCGTTTATGGACTCTGCAGAGCCGTTCCCTATCCTGATCTGAACATAAAGGGGCCTTGTATGCCCGTCCTTTCGTGTTCAGCTTCTGCTCAGGATAGATTACTTCATCGGCCTGCTTCACCCTTTCCGTTTTTATTCTTCTTCAGCATATAGTCACCCGCTCTATTTGTCAACGCTGTGCGTATCATATGCTACAATGACGAACGGAGATGATCATAGTGACACACACCTATTCAACCAGGCTGATTGCAGTCGTTTTTATATGTGCTATCGCACCGCTTATGACCGCAGCTGCGTTTGAGCTTCCGCTCGGTCCGGCGATGCTTCCCGGTCTGGCTGCCGCTGCCGCTGCGATTCTTTACAAAGGCGCACCCGTTTCCTTTGTTTCACGAACCATTCTAAAAGGCATGAGCCGCAGCCGGGCGATCGCATGGCTGCTTGTCTTCATCGGACTTCTGCTCCCTGCCTGGACCTATGCCGGCATTGTAGATGATTTGAATCAGCTGTTTCTTGCCGGCGTTCATCCCGGATTTTTCCTGACCGCCTCGTTTCTGATCGCTACCGTCATGTCTCTCACTGTCGGAAGCGCTGTCGGCTCCCTCAGCATCGTCGGGATCCCATTGATTGGGGCTGGCACGGCTCTTGGCGTCTCACCTTTCCTGCTAGGCGGAGCGCTTGTTTCCGGTGCTTTTGTCGGCGACAGAACTTCTCCCCTTTCGAGCTCGTTTCAGCTGCTGGCATTTGCTTCGGGGCTGACAACAAGAGATCACTTGCGCACGATTACGCCAACGCTTTTGATTTCCGTACCGCTTACAGCATGTCTTTTTCTTGTCATTGACCTCCTTTCAGCACCAAGAACCGGTCTCGCAGATGAGGCCATGCCTGCAGCCGGTCCGCTTTTCCTCTCCCTCCTGCCGCCGCTTTTATTGCTTGGCCTGATTGTACGGGGAAAAAGCATGTACACCTGTTTTACTGCCGCGATTGCAGCAGGATCTGCGATTGCTTTCCTGCGAGGCGGCGACCCTATATCCTGGATAATCGTGCTTTGGAGGGGTACCGAGAGGGTTAACGGCCTAATGGATATGCTCCCCTTTGTTTTGTTTATTCTCATCGTCGGGGCCTTCTGTCAGCTGCTGGAAGATACAGACATGCTGCAGCCTCTGTTGAAGAAAGTCTTTCACGGCTCTGAATCATTAAGCACCGCCACGCTGAAAACGACGGGGGCTGCAGCTTCCGTTGCGCTCGTTTCGCCTAATCAGTCTTTCCCGATTTTACTGGCAGGCCGAACGATGCTGCCCTATTGGCGGCAGTCGTACGGAGCGTCTCATCTGGCACGAATTCTTGCCGACTCCACTGTTGTCTTCGCCGGGCTCGTCCCTTGGAGCCTGCTTGCTATTTTATGCAGCACGATTATACAAGTGCCCGTTACAGCCTACGCACCGGCAGCGGTCTTTTTGTGGCTGTCTCCTTTTGTCACGGCTGCGTACAGCAGCTGGCTGTCTGCAAGCACCAGACACAGCTGAAGCACTGCCGCTCTTTTCATGGCAGCAGCGTCTTGAAGCGGAAGGAAAATCCAACCATACGCATAGCGGTTCCTTTTCTCGCGTAACAAACTGACGAAGAGCAGAAGCCCAAAACAGGCTTCTGCTCTTATCGTACGCTACAATTTTTTTAATGCCTCTGCAGGGGTGTCGTCACCGGAAACAAGGTCAAAGCCTTTATGGTAAGTATTTTCTTCATCCAGTGCTGCATACAAGACGGCTGCGACGTCTTCACGGGGGATATCTGCCCGCTCCAGATTCTCGGCTGCTTTTACTTTACCGCTTCCGCTGTCATTTGTCAGACCGCCGGGACGAACAATCGTGTACGTCAGGCTGCTGTTCATCAGCATTCGATCCGCATAATGCTTCGCCGAAAAGTAATGTCGGATCTTCTCGCTCCAGTTGCTGCGGTTATGCGCCTGAATCGCGCTTACCATCAGGAACCGTGCAGCTCCTGCTTCTTCGGCCGCTTCTACAGACTTTACGGCGCCGTCCAGATCAATCAGCAGAGTCTTATCTGCTCCGGTGCTTCCGCCTGAACCGGCTGTAAAGACAACGGCATCACAACCATCTGCTGCTGCAGCGATGTCGCTCACCGGCCCTTCGAGGTCTGCGAGAACCGCTTCAATGCCATCTGCTTTGAATTCATCCGCCTGTTCCTGTTTGCGGACCATTGCCCTGACCTCATGCTTGTCGCTGTCTTTTAACAGCTTGACCAGATGACGGCCGATCTGTCCGTTCGCTCCAATAACGAGTACGCGCATCCTTATCCTCTCCTTTTGGAAGCCGGGCTGCGGTACCAGCGCAGTGCGCGGCATTCCAGTTCTTTGACGTAATCATGTTTGCCTTCCGCATAGGCACTCATATTAAAAGGATATTCCCAGGCGAGGGACTTTTTCAAACCTGCGTAGGCTTTTCTCCGCGCCGGATGCGCCCGCAGATAGTCCCGGAGCGCGAGGTGCCGGATAATGTCTTTGCTCCCTTCTGGAAAGATGTGCAGATGAAAAGCAGCGGGCGTGCGCTTTCTGAAAAAGAGCCTGCCCGGACTGCTTGTCGACGTGCATCTGCTGTATCCTACAGCTCTCAGAAGTTCTTCACTTGCGTCAGAATCATCGATGGAAGTGAAGACCGCCATGATATCAATCACCGGTTTGGCGTCACTTCCAGGCACTGCCGTGCTGCCGATATGGTGCAGCTCCTTTAAGCGGGACTGGAATACAGACCGCAGCTGAGCCGCCTCCTCTTCATACAGCCGGGGCCATGCTGGATCATAAGCTGCGATTGTTACTCTGCTCATCCGCGCCGCCTCCTCTGCTGTTGGTGCATTTATCATAATCCAGCCGGCAAGCTTCGTAAAGCAGGAACCACGCTTTGTACAAGCTTTTTTTGTCGCTCTTTACTGCTGCAAAATCTCAAGACGAAACAACCTCCCGCCGCAGCTGGCAGGAGGTGTTACCCGCTTCTTTTTTTACTGTCATGCCGGTAGCTTCAGTACTTGTCCGACTCGAATAAGGTTAGGATTTGATATACCGTTCAATGACGTGAGCTTCTGTACGGTTGTGTTGTTTTTGACAGCAATCGCATAAAGCGTGTCGCCTGACTTAACCGTATAAGTGGAGGCTTGCGGAATCGAAGCAGCTGCTTTAATCTGCAGCACCTGTCCGATTTTTAAGGCGTTCGGGTCACTTAATTTATTCAAAGAGGTCAGTGCCGCAACCGTCGTATTATACTTGCGGGCAATCGCATAGAGCGTATCACCTGATTTAACCGTATAGGTTGTTCCAGACGTGCCTGCAGGCTTCGTCTCCAGCTTCAACAGCTCTGATACGGTCACAAACTTATATCCTTTCGCCTTCAGCTGCTTAATGATTTCCGGGAGAGCACCTGGTGTTCCCGATGCTCCTGCACCGGTATGCATCAGGACGATGGACCCTGGCTTCACATTGTTCACTACTTTATTGACGATCTGCGTTTTCGAAACACCTTTCCAGTCGACAGTATCAACATCCCAGTGAAGCGTGTGCGTATAGCCTGCTGCTCCGGCAGCCTGCAGCACTGCGTTATTTACCGCTCCGTACGGGGCTCTGAATATCGGCTTTGTCGATTTCCCTGTAACCTGCTTCGCAAGCGCCTCTGTTTTTTCCAGCTCTCGTTTCATCTGTGTAGCTGTAAGCTTGGTGAAATCCGGATGGGAGTAGGAGTGGTTGCCAATCTGATGTCCATGATCAGTGATTCGTTTTACCGTTTTAGGGTGATGGTTCATACCCGTACCTGTTAAAAAGAAAGTGCTCTTCACATTATGATCCTGAAGCGTATTCAGTATGTTGGATAGGTTCGTTCCATCCGCACCGTCATCAAAGGTCAAAGCCACAACTTTACTCGTCGTGTTTCCTTTTGTGATCCACTTGGAAGCAGCTGCATCAGCAGTTTCTGGAAAAGCTGCAAAGGCAGTAACGAACAGCAGCACAAAGGACAGTATCAGTTTAACAAGCTTTCTTCCCATCTTATTCACCTCTTTCATTCAGCCATGCCAAAAATACCGGCATATGTATGAAAAAAGCGTCTGCAGCAGCATATATACACCTTTAGTATACTCCTGTTACTGCTTAAATGGTCGCTGTTTTCTGTGTAGTATTTTCTAACATTTCGGCAAAATACAGTATTTTTTTGACGAAAAAGAACAGCCTGCTTCTTATCAATATAAGAGGCAGGCTGTTCATGATGACATGCTGTTAAGATGTTGTTTCAGCTCCCTGTCTGCTTCCTGCCTGCCGGAACGGTTTTAACGCTCTCGACAGTTCTTCAGTGGCACGGTATACCTTCTGATAGATCGGAAACAGACCGGCGTAAACAGCTGCCGCCTCAGGGTCTGGTTCGCAGCGGTCTGCTGATTTCGTGAACCGGTCTGATAACTCTTTGTAGCTGTCTGTCCAGCCAAGGCCGTAAGCCGCAATCATCGCCGCTCCGAGTCCCGGTCCCTGCTCGCTTTCCAGCCTCTCTGTCGCTGCACCAAAAATATCGGCCTGCATCTGCAGCCACAGCCGGCTTTTCGCTCCTCCTCCCGAAGCGATAATCGTGTGAACCTGCTTCCCCTGCTCACGGAAAAGCTGAAGCGATTCATTCAGGGAAAAGGTAATGCCTTCTAAAACAGCCCGCGTCATATCTCCGAGCGTATGCGAGGTGTGCAGGCCGATGAAGCTTCCGCGAATGTCTGCATCCGGATGCGGGGTCCGCTCTCCGGATATATACGGAGTAAACAGAAGTCCCCGGGATCCCGCGGGCGATGCTTCTGCAAGCGCAAGCAGCTCTTCAAATGAACGATCAGGGGCCAGCTGCTCTTTAAACCAGCTGAGGCTGTGACCCGCAGCGAGCGTTACGCCCATCGTGTAGTAGGCGTTTGGCACCGCATGGTTAAAGTAATGAACGGATCCGCCAAAATCCTTGCTGCCGTCTTCTTCAAAGGCAAGCATGACACCGGAAGTACCCGTGCTGCTCAGCACACTTCCTTCCTGTAAAATGCCCGTTCCGAGTGCCCCGCACGCATTGTCTGCCCCGCCGGCAAACAGCGGAACGCTGCCAAGACCCGTCTGCTCCTGCATCTCAGGGAGCAGTGTCCCGGCTTCGGCATGACTTTCTAATAGCGGCGGGAAAAGCGACGTATCGAGCTGGAACGCATCTGCTACTGTGCGGCTCCATTCCCGGTCTGCTACATCCAGCAGAAGCGTGCCGGCTGCGTCCGAGTAATCCATTCCTAGTTCACCGGTGAGCCTGAAGCGTACATAGTCCTTCGGAAGAAGAAAGGCTGCTGCTTGTTTAAACAAATCAGGCTCGTATTCCTGGACCCAAAGCAGCTTCGGCAGCGTAAACCCTTCCAGCGCAGGATTCTTCGTAATGCGGTGCAGTGTATCAATCGTCAGCTCTGTTTCAATTTTTCGGCACTGCTCTGACGTCCGCGTATCGTTCCATAGTATCGCACGGCGCAGCGGAGCACCCGCTTCATCGATCAGAACGAGACCGTGCATCTGACCGGAAAAGCTGATCCCTTTCACCTGTTCCGGGTCGACATCCCGCACTGCTTCTGCGACCGCCTCAATCGTTTTTTCCACCCAGTCTTCGGGCTCCTGTTCACTCCAACCCGGCTCGTCATGGTACAGCGGATAACCTCTTGAAGCTTCTGACGCAACTGTTCCCTGTTCATCTACGAGCAGCACCTTAACAGCACTCGTTCCTAAATCAACACCAAGTACGTAAGCCATATACGATCTCCTCTCTTGTGTACTATTTCCGTTTCTGCCGTTTCCTCCTGTTAAAAAAGGCCGCCTCAGAAGGGGGACTGAGACGGCCCGTATCAACCCGATTAAAGGGAATTGACAGAAAGAATGTATTGATTGATCCCTGCTTTGATCCGCTCCAGATGGCCGGAGGCGTGGTCAATCTGCTTTTGATCAAGGGCATATGCTTCCAGCTCCGCGAACGACGTAGTACCTTCGCGAATCTTTTTCCCGATGCCGTCGTTAAACGTTTCATAGCGCTTTTCCACAATCGATTCAAAGAAACGGTCATCGATCATTTTCTGCGCCACTTTCAGGCCGACTGCAAAGCTGTCCATGCCTGCAATATGAGAATAGAAGAGATCCTCCGGCTTAAAGGAGCCTCGGCGGATCTTGGCATCGAAGTTCAGGCCGCCACGTCCAAGCCCGTCGTTTTTCAAAATTTCATACATCGCAAGGACCGCGGAATAAAGATCTGTTGGAAATTCATCCGTATCCCATCCGAGCAGCGGATCACCCTGGTTCGCGTCAACGGAACCGAGCATTCCGCTGATGCGTGCAGTGCGAAGCTCATGCTCGAACGTGTGGCCGGCAAGCGTTGCATGGTTTGCTTCAATATTAAACTTGAAGTGATCCTGCAGACCGTACTGGTAAAGAAAAGAGGTCGCCGTTGCTACATCAAAGTCATACTGATGCGTGGTCGGCTCTTTCGGCTTCGGTTCAATCAGAAACTGCGGATCAAAACCGATTTCCTTCGCATAGTCGATAGCCATATGATAAAACGATGCAAGGTTATCAAGCTCCAGCTTCATGTCTGTATTTAGAAGTGATTCGTAGCCTTCACGGCCACCCCAGAACACGTAGTTTTCAGCTCCGAGCTCTTTACCAGTTTCAAGTCCTTTCTTCACTTTTGCAGCCGCATGCGCGTAAACATCCGCGTTGCTTGACGTCCCTGCACCGGAAACGAAGCGAGGGTGTGTGAACATGTTCGCTGTGTTCCAGAGCAGCTTCGTCTCTGACGTTTTCATATACTCTTTGATCATTGCCACGATCGTATCAAGATTTTGATTTGTTTCGCGGAGCGTATCTCCTTCCGGCGCGATATCAATATCATGGAAGCAGAAAAACGGCGCTTTGATTTTTTCGATAAATTCGAACGCTGCTTCAACGCGAGCTTTTGCCAAATCCATTCCGCTGTAGTGATCCCATGGACGCTGAGCGGTGCCTGCTCCAAATGGGTCAGATGCATCCTGCGTCAACGTATGCCAATAAGCGACTGAAAAGCGAAGCTGCTCCTCCATCGTCTTGCCGCCAACCTTCTCTTGCGGATTATAATACTTAAATGCATACGGATTTGCTGATTGCGGACCTTCGTAAGCGATTTCAGGAATATTCGAAAAGTACGTCGTTCTTGTTTCTGCCATGATCATGACCTCCTAAGTTATAGATAACTTCTTGATATTTGTATTGTAGCAGGGTAAACTTAGTTTGTCCATTGAATTAACTAATAAAAAAAGAGAACTTTTTTTAGGTTCTTCTTTCGTTCTTGCTAGGTAACAGCCGGCAAGGTGCGGTAGAATGATAATAAGAGCAATGCACAGCCGACTATTTGCTATAACTAAACTATGTTAACCGGTTCATCAATTGATTAAATCGAAGAACCCGTGCACTTCATTAAACAATGTAGGAGGAATCGATATGGCTGCCTATCAGCAAACGGTTAAACTGGCGAACAAATCCATCATCTTAAATACGATCCGGGAGCAGGAACCCATTTCACGTGCAGCCCTCGCCCAGACACTCGGCCTTACAAAAGCTACTGTTTCTTCATTAGTAGAAGAATTGATCAATGAACAATACTGTTACCAAACGGGTCTTGGCAAATCAAGCGGCGGCAGACGTCCGCTCATGCTGCAGTTTAACGAAAAGGCCGGCTATTCTCTCAGCTGTGACATCGGTGTCAATTACATTTTGACCGTGCTGACCGATCTCCGCGGCTCTGTCATTCATGAAATCTCGCGTTCCTTCGATACAAATGATTTCACTCGTACCGTGATGGAAATAAAAGTTATGCTGGATGAATGTCTCGCTAAAGCTGAAGATACTGCGTTCGGACTTGTCGGGATCGGCTTTGGTGTACCCGGCCTCGTCGATAAAAACGGGACTATTCTGACGACACCCAATTTGGACTGGACGCAGTCCAATGTAAAGGAAATCTTTGAGGATCAGTACGGCGTTCCTGTCGTCGTCACAAATGAAGCAAACGCAGGCGCATACGGTGAAAAGACGTTCGGAAGCGCCAGGCACACAAGCTCCTTCGTCTATGTAAGCGCCGGAATCGGAATCGGCGCCGGCATTGTGCTCGATGATCGTCTTATGATGGGAGCCGGTGGATTAAGCGGTGAGATCGGTCATACGACGATTAAGGATGAAGGGCGTTCCTGCCGCTGCGGCAGCAAGGGCTGCTGGGAAATGTATGCCTCTGAAATGGCGCTGCTCCGTTCTTTCCCTGAAAACGGACACGATCTTGAAAACCTGCTGAGCAAGGCTGAAACAGATGCAGCTGTCCGCAATGCCTTTGAAGAAATTGGCTACTATTTGGGAGTCGGACTGACAAATATCATTCATACGTTTAATCCCGAAAAAATCGTGATCGGCAACCGCCTCGCTAAAGCGGAACGGTTTATTGCGGAAGCGATGTATAAGTCCGTGAAGGAACGAACGCTTCCACAGCTGTATAACCAGACAGATATCAGCTTCAGCCGTTCCTATTACTACGCTGCTCCTTACGGCCTGACTGCCTTTAACATTGAAACATTTTTGCAAAAGCAGTTTCTCCCTCCTGCAGCAGCAGGCTCTACTCCATCATAGTTCATACAAGCGCCCCGGTGTCGTAAAGCCGGAGGCGTTTTTTAGTATAAGCTTTTCTTTTTGTCCTTCAGCGCTTTAAGCTGCCTTCCAGATTCAGAACAAGGGAACACATGAAAGGAACTAAAGCGCTTTCTTGTTTTCTCATGCTAAAACAACTATCATAAGTTTAATGAAAAAACTATTACTGATTATATCTGCTGTTCGTCTCCAGCCTGATTTCCGATACAATGAAAGAAGACTTGATTGAGACAGGAGGAGGCTTTCCGGTGCGATTCTCGTTTTTAAAGCCGGCTAACACGATGCGGAATCAAATATTAGCTGTTTTTGCTGCCGTGATGGTTATCGTGCTCGGTGCAGTCGGCCTGCTCGCCTATAACCTGGTGACCGAAATCATTAAAGAAAATGCGGAAGGCCAGATCGAGCAGACGGCTGTGCAGGCACTCGGACGCATCGATACGCAGTATGAAACGATCGATTTGATTACGAGTCAAATCGCAACTGATCCCGCTGTCCAGCAGCTTCTGCAGCAGGAAACTGCCGGGATGCAGGCTAACTTTGCGGAACGCCAGTCGATGAATGAAATCATCAACAGCTACCAGGCCTATACGACTGGCCTGCAGTCATTCGAACTGTATTTTACCGATGAGCGCCGGCTGTTTCCGTTAAATGAACTTCCCCTTTCCATCCGTGTATCCCCGGAATGGATTGACGCTGCTGAAGAAGCACGCGGCCGGCTCCTCTGGGCCGGTGAAGATCCGCTTGATGCTCAGGCTTTTCTTGCGATTAAGCAAATCAATATGCCGGAGGAGGATTTCCAGCGAGGCGGCTACCTGATCACCGTCGTTCAGGACACGTACTTTAATCTTGCCGGTGCGGCTGAGCAGCTTGATATCCAGGAAGAGTATGCGCTACTTCTGGATCAGAACGGACAGGAAATTGCAGGAAACATGCCGGAAGAACTGCGAGATGACAGCTTGAACGGAAGCGAAACCGTCCTCTATAACGATGAGGAGTTTGTCCGGGCTGAGGCGATTTCCGACAACACGGGCTGGACGCTCGTGATTTTGAGTCCCGTTTCCCTCCTGCTGGAAGGCCTGCCCGGTATCGGCACGGCGATCATAATCGCCGGCGGAACCGGCCTGATCCTGTTTATTCCTGCTTCCTGGATCGTTTCAAGCTATTTGTCGAGACCGATTCGGCAGCTGACTCATGCGATGCGCTTTGGGACGCTTGGTGCTCTGCGTAAAAGCCGGCGGATTTCCTCTACTGTCGAAATGAATGAACTAAATGACACGTACAACGAAATGGTAGAAACAACCAATCACCTTATTAAAGCCGTCTATGAGAAGGAACTGCTGAAAACAAAAGCAGAGCTTCGAGCACTTCAGGCGCAGATTAACCCTCATTTCCTGTTTAATACGCTGGAAGCGATTCACTGGACGCTTGATGAACGGGATGAAGAAATGGCAGAAGTGATCATTTCGTTATCCGACCTGTTCCGCTATACCATTTCGGAAACAGATGATGATCTCGTGACACTTGAAGAAGAGCTGCAGCACGCAGAGCGGTACCTGCAGATTATGCAGCTCCGCTTTGAGGACCGTCTCAGCTGGCGGGTGGAGATCGATCCCCTTTACCGGGAACAGCGTATTCCAAAGCTGCTGATTCAGCCGCTGATCGAAAACGCGCTGCTGCACGGGATTGAAACGTGCCGCGGCGGCGGCACCGTAACCGTTACAGCCAGTCAGGCAAAAGTAGAAGGCTATCTTGAAATCAGCGTAGCTGATGACGGCTGCGGCATGAGCAAAGAGGTACTGGAGCGCGTGCGGGCTTCTCTCGATAACCGGGAGAAGGTGGATACAAAAGGTACGGGCCTGGCGCTGCGCAACGTCTGGCAGCGGCTGGAATTCGTTTATCCGGACGATGATCCGCAGCTATTGATTGACAGCATCGAGCATACAGGAACGACGATCACGCTCTTAATTCCGATTAAAGGAGGTCTTCCTCATGCGCACGAAACAAGTACTGATCGTAGATGATGAGCCCCGCTCCCGCAACGGTCTGAAGCGGAGATTGGAAACATGGGAGCATGATCTGCTTCATGTCTATACCGCTTCCGACGGACCTGAGGCGCTGCACTTGCTTCGGGAACATGACATTGACGTGCTGATCACCGATATACGTATGCCGGAAATGACGGGGCTTGAGCTGATTGCGGAAACGAAATCCTTTCAGCGTCGACCGGTGTTCATTGTGATTTCCGCTTACTCGGAGTTTTCCTATGCACAGGAGGCCCTTCACATGGGCGTCGTTAACTATCTGCTGAAACCGGTGAAAAAGGAGGCATTTCTTCAGGCGGTGCAGGAGGCACTTGAAACCAGGTCCCGCCTGGATCAGATCGAGCGGGTCGACCGGGCGTTCCAGGAGCCGGATGTGGTCCCGGCTGATCAGCTGCCGGAGCCCCTTCAAGAAGCTGCCGTTTACATTGACAGCCGTCTCAGCGAGAAATTCAGCTTAAAAGAGGTAGCTCAGCAGGTGCACTTAAATCCTAGCTATCTCAGCGTCTTGTTCAAGGAGCACATGACGATGACCTTCAGCGAATACGTCACGAAAAAACGTCTCCAGCTCGCAAAACGGCTGCTTCTTACTACCTCTATGCCGATCGCCGATATTGCCGAGCAGACAGGATACCAGACGTCTAAGTATTTTATCCGCATTTTCCGTGAACACGAAGGCGTGACGCCCAGCCGCTACAGGCGTGAGAGCAGCACAGATGTCGAAAAATGATAGTTCAATCATATAAATAAAGTGGTACTTTACCTAATCACCGTTACCTTATAAAGCGCTTTCATCCTTGCTATACTTGGCTTACACCAAATCGCTGAGGGGGAAATAAATTGAAAAAGAAATCATTTTTGTCACTGATGGCCCTTTCCACTGCTGGACTGATTGCACTGAGCGCATGCGGAGCCGATGACTCGGAAGACGCAGCAAGCGCAGATGAGAACAACAACGGCGGCGACACGAACGAAGCTGCTGAGCAGGAAGAAGTCACGCTCGACTTTATGCATCTGTGGCCGCAGGGAAGCTCCCCTGACCACTACCGGATCGTAACAGAAATCATTGAAGAGTTTGAAGAAATGCATCCGCACGTCACGGTTGAAATGGAAGTACTGGAAAACGAGCAGTATAAGAACAAGCTGCAGGTTGTCTCTTCTTCCAATCAGCTCCCTGATGTTGGAATGACGTGGCCGGCAGGCTTCCTTGAGCCCTACGTCAACGGTGACTTGTTTGCTCCGCTTGATGATGTGCTTGAAGAAGACAACATGCGTGACGACTTCGTAGCCGGAACGATCGAAGCATACTCCGTGGATGATGAAGCTTACGCGCTCCCGCTCGAATTGAACATAGCGCCTGTCTTCTACAACCAGGCAATCTTTGATGAGTACGGGGTGGAAGTACCGGAAACATATGATGACTTAATTGAAGTGATTGATACATTGTCAGAAGGCGGCATGACGCCGATCGCCCTCGGAAACCGCGATCGCTGGACAGGCTCCCTCTGGTACATGTACCTTGCTGACCGCATCGGCGGATCAGAAGCACTGAACTCAGCTATTGACCGCAGCGGAAGCTTCACCGATGAGCGCCTTGTAGAAGCAGCTGACCGAATTCAGGAAATGGTGGACCATGATGCCTTCATCTCCGGATTTAATGGGCTTTCTGACCAGGAAGCAAAAGCAGAGTTCATGAATGGCAACGCAGCGATGTACCTGATCGGTTCATGGGATCTGCCTAACTACACGACAAATGAAGAAGTACCGCAGGAATTCCGTGACAGCATCGACTTCTTTAAGTTCCCTGAAGTTGACGGCGGCGACGGCGATATTAACAGCTGGGTCGGCGGACCTGGGGTCGGACTTTTCGTAGCGGAGAACTCCGACGTGAAAGACGAAGCCAAAGCATTCGTCAAGCACTTCACAGAAGAATGGGGCAAGCAGTCTGTGGAAGATGCAGGCGTGATTCCGGGCACACAGGTAAACACAGACGAAGTAGATCTTCCAGACCTGTTCATTGATGTGCTGGATGAGCTGAACAACGCGTCAGATATTACGCTCTTTGCAGATGTTCAGATGAGCTCAGGCGTAGCAGAAACACATCTGAATATGATTCAGTCCCTCTTCGGAGAGGATGTAACACCGGAAGAATTTGCAGAGACGCATGAGGAAGCGCTCCAGGAAGACGAATAAACACGCACGTCCGCCCCGTAAGTTCCTCCGTGAATTTACGGGGCATTTTTAATCCAGCTGACCGTAACGAAAGGGGTTCGTCTTTATGAATCAGATCATGTCGGATAAGCGCGTGATCGCACTATACACGCTGCCTGCCCTGCTTCTTATACTTACGTTAATCTATGTTCCGATCGTCCTGACGGGCTATTACGGCCTGATGGACTGGGACGGGATTGGCGGCATGGAGTTTATCGGGCTTGAAAACTATGCAAATTTAATCGGAGATACGATGTTCTGGCGCAGTGCCTGGCATTCGCTGCTGCTCGCGCTTTTCTCGGTTGGAAGCCTCGCGCTTTATTTAACGGTTTCCCTCGTATTGGCAGGCAATATCAAAGGCGCCGATATGTTCCGTAAAATTTTTCTCATTCCGATGCTGCTCTCAAGCGTCGCGATCGCCCAGCTGTGGATCCGTATTTATCATCCATCCAACGGGGTGATGAACCGGTTTTTAACATCGATCGGAATTGAAAATCCACCGATGTGGCTTGCCGATACGAGTCTCGTTCTATTCGCGATTTTTGTTCCAATCATCTGGCAGTATGCCGGTTTCTACATCATTATTTATTACGCAGCGCTGAAAAACATTCCGAAGGAGCTTGAGGAAGCCGCGAAGATCGACGGCGCCTCCCCGCTTCAGATCGCCTATAAAATCAAGCTCCCGCTTATATCGGGCATCATTAAGGTGACTATTGTGCTTGCCGTGATCGGTTCATTGAAATACTTTGACCTGATTTATGTTATGACTGACGGCGGCCCGAACGGAGCCAGTGAAGTAATGGCCTCCTACATGTACAAGCTTGCGTTTCGATCCAATGACTTCGGCTATGGAAGTGCCGTCGGCTTCTTCCTGCTCGTGCTCATTTTGATCGTGACCTATCTCATTCGCAAAGCAACGGCTTCCAAAGATGAAGTTCAATATTAATTAAAGGAGGAACTGCAGATGCCTTCTAATACTGCTGCTGTTGAAAAAACAGAAGGGCTTCGCCTCGGATCGCTGCGGATTCGTCCGGGAAAGCTGCTGCTCTATGTCATTCTCGGCCTTGTTGCGGTGCTTCAGATCCTTCCGCTGATCTGGCTCGTGCTCTTTTCACTAAAAGATAACCAGGAAGTGTTTAACCTCGCTCCGTTCGC
This sequence comes from Bacillus daqingensis, assembly GCF_042654445.1. Taxonomy (NCBI): domain Bacteria; kingdom Bacillati; phylum Bacillota; class Bacilli; order Caryophanales; family Bacillaceae; genus Bacillus; species Bacillus daqingensis. The sequence continues at coordinate 158,437 of NZ_JBHSGK010000004.1, read as the reverse complement.
TCTCCCTGCTGATCCGCAGTGGAGTAACTATGCGAGAGTGTGGACGGATGGCAATATCGGACTGTACTTTTTTAACAGCGTCATCGTGACCGGTACCGCTGTGATTCTGACGGTTCTGCTTGCAAGCCTTGTGACGTTTGCGATCACAAGAATGCAGTGGAAGCTGAATAAACTTGTCCTCGGACTGTTTATGGTCGGCCTGATGATCCCGGTCCATTCCACTTTGATTCCGCTGTTCAGCTTTTTCAATACGATTGGCCTGATGGACCATCACTTGTCGATTATCTTAACGTATACGGCGTTTAACCTGCCGCTGACGATGATGATTCTGCTCGGCTTTTATTATACGCTCCCTCGTGAGCTTGAAGAGGCAGCCATTATGGATGGATGCTCGATTCACCGGATGTTCTTCCGGATCATCCTGCCGATCACGGCTCCGGTCGTTGCAACAACGGCGATCATCAATATGATTTACAACTGGAACGAGTTCGTTTTTGTTAATACGTTTATCAGCTCGGACAGCTTGAAAACGCTGACCGTCGGGATTCAGAACTTTATCGGCCAGTACTCAACCGACTGGGGCGCCATCGGTGCTACCCTCGTCATCAGCATGCTGCCGATTCTGATCGCGTTTCTTATTTTGAGCAATAAAATTGTAGAAGGGATGACGAGCGGATCTGTAAAAGGATAGCCGCATGGAGGGAGGATTCTCCTCTCTCCTCCCTTACATAGGTGCTGTTTATTTTAGCTGAAGGAGTGTTTGTTTATGTCCACCATTCAAAATCCAATTCTCCCGGGCTTTCATGCCGACCCTTCCATTTTGCGTGTTGAAGACGAATTTTATATCGCTACTTCGACGTTTGAGTGGTTTCCCGGCGTCCGGATTCACCGCTCCAAAGATTTGCAAAATTGGCAGTTTGCTGCTTCTCCGCTGACGCGCCGTTCCCAGCTCGATATGAAAGGAAACATGAATTCCGGCGGCGTCTGGGCTCCGGACCTTTCCTATCACAACGGCACATTTTACTTGATTTACACAGACGTGAAGCAGTGGCACGGCGCCTACAAGGATGCACATAACTATCTTGTGACTGCGCCTGCCATTGAGGGGCCGTGGTCGGAGCCGGTTTATCTGAACAGCAGCGGCTTCGATCCTTCTCTTTTCCATGATGATGACGGACGCAAATGGTTCATGAATATGATCTGGGACTACCGTTCCGGACGAAATCCATTCGCCGGCATCGTCCTGCAGGAGTTTTCCGAAGCGGAGCAAAAGCTCACCGGGCCGGTTAAAACGATTTATACCGGAACGGAGATCAAGCTGACGGAGGGGCCTCATATTTATAAAAAAGATGATTGGTACTACCTGCTCGTCGCAGAAGGCGGAACAGAGTACGATCACGCTGAAACTGTTGCCCGGTCCCGCAGTATTTGGGGTCCCTATGAGACAGACCCGGACTATCCGCTCATCACCGCTCAGGGAAAGCCTGATTCAGGCCTTCAAAAAGCAGGACACGGCAGCCTCGTCGATACTCCGAACGGTGAGTGGTATTTCGTCCATCTCTGCGGACGGCCGTTAAACGGCTCCTACTGCACGCTCGGAAGAGAAACGGCGATTCAGAAAGTCGAATGGACAGAAGACGGCTGGCTCCGGCTTGCGAATGGCACACGCTATCCCGATATGGAGACACCTGCTCCAGATTTGCCGGTGCAGCCCTATCCGCAAGAGAATGCCAAGGATGATTTTGATGCCGATGAGCTGAGCGGCCACTGGAATTCCCTGCGCGTACCGATGGATAAGTCATGGTGTTCGCTGTCAGCCAACCCGGGCTGGCTGCGTCTCTACGGTCGTGAATCTCTTGGCTCCTTACACAACCAAAGCCTTGTTGCACGCCGGCAGACATCCTTTCGCTGCACGGCAGAAACCTCTGTATCCTTTGACCCGGAATACTATCAGCATAAAGCGGGCCTCGTTATATATTACGACACAGAGGATCATGTATACCTGCACTTAACCGGGCACGAAGAAAAAGGAAGAGTCCTGCAGATCATTCGTACAAAAGGCGGCGAGTATGAAGAGCTGCTGCTGGCACCGGTCCGAACGGCTCAAACAGGAGCCGTGCAGCTTCGCGCAGATATCGATCACGATACGATGACTCTCTCCTATAAAGATGAACGTACGACGGAATGGACACGGATCGGACCAGTTTTGGATACGACTCACATGTCGGACGACTCAGCTGCGCAGGTTCGCTTTACCGGCACCTTTGTCGGCATGGCCTGTCAAGATTACAGCGGCATGAAGCGTGCCGCCGACTTTGATTACTTTTTATATGAGGAGGAATAACCATGCTGATCACGTGGATGGGAAACCCGGTGTATGCTGCATGCGACTGGATGGTGAAGCTTGCCTATTTAAATTTTCTTTGGGTTCTTTTCACGGCTGCCGGAGGCGTCCTGCTTGGATTATTTCCAGCTTCCGCCGCGCTTTCCCACTGCCTGAGACGGCTGGTGGCAGGTGAAACGCTGAACGATGTCATGCCTACCTTCTGGAACGTGTACCGAAGCAGCTTCCGGCGTGCGAACGTGTACGGACTTTTCTTTTGGGCTGGTGCTGCCATTATCACGCTCAATACCATGCTTGTATTTCAGTTAAATGGACCGGCTGTTCCGCTGCTGCTTGCGGGCATGATCATCTGTGCCGTGCTGCTTCTGATCGTGCTTCTTTTTTTCTTTCCAGCCCAGGAGGTGCTTTCCGAAAAACGTTTCAGCATTTCGCTGCAGGCCGCTTTGTTTGTCCCATTCAGCAAACCGCTGCTGTTTGTAAAAGCTGCAGGCGGCACAGCTGCTCTGCTTACGCTGTTCTTTTTCGTACCGGGTCTGCTGACTTTCTGGGGCATTTCTTCCTTCGCTCTGCTGGCGGTGTATATCATGCACTCGCGCCTGGCTGCGCCCGCCGCAGCCTGAAAAAGCCGCCCGATTCTGAGAAGAAACGGACGGCATAAGAAGCTGCCTCTCTTAAATAGTTGAACGTTTTTGACGGAAAAGCTAATTTGTTTAATCGCTAAGCCCTTCTATGTTGATGCTCGTAACAAGCTGCCGGCCATTGTTAGCGGAAAGCTGAAGCTTTAGGGACTGTGAGGTTCATGCTTTTGCACTGAAAGGTATATACTTTCTTTGTGAGAACAGCCTGCCCTTTCCATTCGCTTCATACTTTAAAAAACCGTTCTGCTTTCCCCTGGCAGAACGGTTTTATTTGCATTCGTGCTGCGATCTGTGCTTAATCCGCAAAAAGCTCGGTTAAAAAGTGAAGATCTTCTGCGATATAGTCCGGCTGCACCGGCACGGACTCAAAAGCTGCTTTATCTCGGCTGATCCACAATGTATCAAATCCAAATGTCTTCGCACCGATGATATCCCATGTATTGGAGGATACGAAAAGAATACTGCTTCTGGAAACGCCCGCCTCTCTCATCGCGTGATAATAGGCGGCTGAGGACGGCTTGTACTGCTTGATATCATCGACGCTCACAATCCGGTCTATTTCCGGTGCGACAGCCGACTGTTCAATCAACGGCTCAAGCATATCTCTGGAGCCGTTAGATACGATCATGTGGAGCGGTCCGTTCAGCTGCTGCAAGACAGGTGCACTTTCAGGAAACAGGCTCAGTTTTTCATAAGCCCGCATGCCCCGGTTCACCGCATCAGCAGCAGTTGAACCAGTTTCCGCATGCAGTGCTGTCCGCAGTGCCTCTTCGGTAATAACCGAAAACGGACGATAGCTTCCGCTCATCTGGACGGTAAAGGCGTATTCGATCTGTTTTTTTCGCCAGAGCTGTCCGATGGAAGCGGACTGCTGAGGATAGTATTCTGACAGTGCTCCTTCTACCGAGCGAAGATCAAACAATGTACCATATGCATCATACATGATTGTGCTGTATTTCATCGTGAACCTCCTTCTGTGCTGGCTGATCGGGCAGTCGTTTTTCCATAAGCACGGTGTCGTGCCAGACGCCATCCCTTACTGCTATCCTTTCCCGATAGCCGACAGTCCGGAACCCTGATTTTTGATGTACATGCAGACTTCCTTTATTGGATGAGAAAATAACCGACTGCAGCGTCCAGATTCCGTTTACAGCACCTTCCCGTTCGATTTCCTTAAGAAGACTGGAGCCGATACCTTTACCGCTGAAGTCTGGATCCACATAAACACTGACCTCGGCAACGCCGGCATAAACCAGTCGCGGAGAAACCGGTGACAGGGCAGCCCATCCGGCAAACGTACCGTTCCAGCAGGCTGCAATCCGTGCAAAGGCGTGATGGCTGTGATTCCAGGTTTCCCAGTCTGCCACTTCTGTTTCAAACGTTGCGTCCCCATTATCCATACCAGCTTTATAAACAGCCGCTGCCTGAGGCCAGTTTTCCTTTTGCAGTCGATGCAGCGTGATCATCTAGGTCACCCTTCCGTTCTAAAGGTTTATATGCCTATCGTAACACACACCAGTCGGCTCGTTTAAAGCAGCCGGCACCAGGCTCGCTGCCTGATCTTCCACAGGTCCCTTAAGCTTCAAGTTCGCTCGGTGTTTTATAGGTATAAAGAACCGGTCCATTCACCTCTCTTCATCAATCTGAACAGTTGTGAGTATTGTTCTTCATGAAGAACGAGTATAATGAGTGCAAAGGACGGTGATACGAATGAAGGACGCATCTTTAGAAGATTTTGTACAGCAGTCACGCAGAATGTGCGAGGAAGCCGGCATGGATCCTGCTGAGATCCGGATACCGAAAGAAAAAATGTCTGCTGAAGAGCTTGCAGAGAAGCGGGACGAATACGAAGAAATACTGGAAGTTGTCGATTTCTTTGCTAAAAAGGTGCTTCATTCACTCGCCGGAACACCGGTACTGATCGTCATTTCGGACGAACGAGGATATATTTTAAAAATTGACGGAGATGACACGATCCGCTCAACCGTGCAGCAGCTCGGGATTGAGACAGGGGTCCGCTTTACACAGGAGGATCTTGGAACGAACGTTATTTCACTTGCGCTGCAGCAGGAGCATCCCGTCGCTTTAATCGGCGACGATCATTATTTCGAATTTCTGCACGGCTCTGCCTGCTATTCTGCCCCTTTTCACTATACAGATCTGGACAATCTGCTCGGAACCGTTTCGATTATGACGGGCATCCAGCTTGAGAACAGCTTGTTTCTGAACATGCTGATGAACGTCGTCGATTCGATCGAACGCGAGCTGCTTTTGCGGAAGCAGAACCGCCGTTTAAACATTTTGAATCAGATTATGCTGCAGCGTACTCGGAACGCTGTCATTATTACGGATACAGAAGGAACGGTGACGGAATACAACGATTTTGCCGAAAAGCTCTCCGGCTTTAAGCGGGAGGAGATAATCGGCCGTGATATTTTTAAATCCGATATCACCGGAGACTATTTTTATCAGGTACTGCATCACGAAAAGCAGTTTAAGGATGTTGAAATGAAATTTATCAACAATCTGAATCATGAACATATCTGCCTGTTTGATGCGCAGCCGATTTACGACGCGAAAAATGCAAAGATCATTGGTGCTTTTGCGCAGCTGCGTGACATTACAGAGCGTTACCAGCTCCAGGAGCAGTACAATTATCTCGCTTACCACGACGAATTGACCACGCTACCGAACAGGCGTTACTTTCAAAGTGAGCTGGAAGATTTGATTGAACAAGATGCGACCGGTACGGCGCTCCTTTTAATCGATCTAGACGGCTTTAAAAATATTAACGACACGTTCGGCCATTCCAACGGCGACAAGCTGCTTCAATCTGTCGCTGAGAGGCTCCAGGATTGTGTGGACAGTTCGCAGCTTCTGGCACGCATAAGCGGTGATGAGTTTATGGTGCTGCTCACCGATGTAACCAGCGAGACCTCTGTCAACCAGTTTGCGAAACATCTGCTGGATCAGTTTCAGCAGCCCTTTTACCTTGGAGAACGAAGCTTTTATATGACGGCTAGCATCGGGGCGGCGGTGTATGAAGAGGCTCCCCCGAGTCTTGAAGACTATATGGTGCACGTCGATGCGGCAATGTACAAAGCTAAATCCCAGGGGAAAAACGATTACCGTATGTTCTCACCGGAAATGTACGTGAACTCCAGCGATGAGCTGCTTTTAGAAAATGACCTGAGGGCTGCAGTTAGAAACAATGAACTGCGCTTGTTTTACCAGCCGCTTGTGGAAACCAATACCGGACATATTTCCGGCTTCGAAGCACTGATCCGCTGGCAGCATCCAGAAAGAGGGATGCTGAGTCCGTCAGCCTTTATCCCGCTTGCAGAAAAAACCGGACTGATAGTTCCAATTGGCGACTGGGTGATTCAGGAGGCCTGCAGGCAGCATATGCAATGGCTGAGCGAAGGGCTTCCTCCACTCAAAATCAGCCTCAATCTTTCAGCACAGCAGTTTTTAAAGCAGGATTTCACCGAATTTACAGCTGACGTGATCACCCGCTCCGGGATTGATCCGCGCTATCTCGATTTTGAAATCACCGAATCGATGGCGATGGACTCCAACTATGCCGCAAGCGTACTGGAAGAGCTGAAAGGCCTCGGTCTGGCAATTAGCATGGACGATTTCGGAACCGGGTACAGCTCTCTTTTCTATTTAAAGCAGTTTCGCATTGATACGCTGAAGATCGACAAGTTCTTTGTTGATGATCTTGCAGCCGGAAGCAATGGCGCTGCACTGATTAAAACGATCATAGCGATGGCTGGAGCGCTGGAGCTGCACGTAACCGCAGAAGGAGTCGAGGAGTGGTGCCAGTTTAAAACGCTGCGCGACCTCGGCTGCACGTATATTCAAGGCTATTATTTTATGGAGCCGATCTCTCCCGATACGATCTCCACTTCCTATCATGAACTGCAGCAACGTATTGCGGAAAAAACGGCAGGCTGACCAATCTATTGGAAGAGGTGTCATGACGAATGAAACGAACGGCTTTACTGATCGCGGAACAGCTTCACCGCTGGGGAATTCACCACCTGTTCGGCATACCTGGAAAACCTGTCGTCCCGTTCATTCTTGCTGCTGAAGACAGCGGCATCACGTTCGTACTCAGCCGGCATGAAGGCGGCGCAGGCTATGAAGCAGCGGGCTATGCCATGCAGGTAAGAGGACTCGGTGCAGCCGTCGGCACATCCGGTCCCGGGGCCACGAACATGCTGACTGCCGCTGCTCAGGCAAAAGCGTCCGGTCTCCCGGTTCTTTTCTTCACCGGCCACCCGTCGGCAGGAAACACCGGTAAGCCACAGGGACAGGATTCAAGTTTTTTTGGCACCGATACGGAAGCGTTGTTTAAGCCTGTGACAAAATTCAGTGCGCAGGTTGAGCGGGCTGACCAAGTCGGTCCAATGCTGCTTCACGCTGTAAAAACAGCTGTCGAGGGCGTCCCGGGCCCGGTCCATCTCAGCATCCCTGCCGATGTACTGATGGCTGAAGCAGAGCCGTTTTCCTACGATATGCCCGAGCCTGATCTCACCTATTCTCTGCGCATTAAAGAGTTTCCGGCGGCAGCGGTCTCAGCCAGACGCCCGGTTCTTCTGCTCGGGAAAGGCGTCCACACGAGCGGAGCTTATTCAGAGGTGCGGGCATTTGCCGAATTGTATCAGCTGCCTGTCATGACAACACCAGGCGGCAAAGGAACGTTTCCGGATGATCATTCCCTTTCACTCGGTGCATTCGGACTTGGCGGGACTGAACAGGCACATGCTTATATCGAGCAGGGAACGGATCTGCTTATCGTCTGCGGTTCATCGCTCAGTGACATGAGCGTCGCCGGATGGAAGCCGGAACATTATCCGGAGCGGATCATTCACTTTGATGCCCGGCAGCATGTCACCGGAATGTCTTTTCCTCGTCCTTCTCTCACGATCGCCGGAGATCTCCGTTTAAATCTGCAGCAGCTTTTGCGTCTGGAAGCCGTCCCTGCTTCGCCGATTCACCTGCCTGCTGTTCAAAAGCCAGAAGACCGCAGAGGAGGACGCTGGCTTTCAGCAGGTTCCGTCATGGACGTTCTGAACGAGATGCTTCCTGATCGTGCCTTCATTTACGGCGATGATGGAAGCCACACGTTTTATGCCATCCAGCGATATATCGTGCGCGAGCCGGGTCACTTTTTCTTTGATGATGTGTTTGGTGCGATGGGACACGGAATCGGCTACGCTGTTGGGGCAGCGTTTGCTGACCCTGATGCCGATATCGTCTGCCTCACCGGCGACGGCTGTATGTTCATGCACGGCGCTGAAGTATCCACTGCTGTATCCGGAGGAGCCGCACTGCTGTTTATCGTCATCAATAATCAGGCATTGGATATGGTTGATAAAGGGATGAAAGTAAATATTGGCCGGGCTGCCGGCACCACCTATGAAAAACCGCTCCACGCCACTTCGTTTGCAGAATCACTCGGAGCAGACGCGTACAGAATCGATTCCGAGGACGGCCTGCGTTCAGTTATGAAAAACCTGTTCCCCCTAAAACAGACCACGGTTTTGGAAGTCATGACAGACCCGGATGAAATACCGCCTACGATGCGGAGAGGATAATTCTTATTTGGAGGGATGGACGTGAACAATAAGGAGTCATATGAAAAAGGGATTGATGTATTAAAAAAGCTGACAGATGAACATGGTATTTCCATGATTCAAAGCTACAAGGATATCTCCCCTGAATTTACGGAAATGATGATTTCCTTCGGGTTCGGCACTGTATACACGACGGGTTCACTGGAATTAAAGCAGCGCACGATGCTGACGATGGCTTCTCTCGTCAGTCAGGGAGCGTTCGAGCAGCTGCCATTTCATATACGTGCTGCCATCAACCTGGGTATCTCTCCTCAGGAAATTGTCGAAGTTATTCTGCACTGTGCAGCTTACGCCGGTTTTCCGAAAGCAGCGTCCGGCATGCGGATTGCCCGGGACTTATTTCAGGAGCTTGGCGTTGAGCTTCCTGGTGAAAGCAGTTGAACATGCTTTATCATACATAAAAAAGCTGTTCCCGCACGTGAACGTGCAGGAACAGCTTTTTTTGCGTTATCGTTGTTCGAGTCGTGCAATCCGGTCATCCAAATCCGGGTGGGATGAGAACAGCTTGGAGACGCCGCCTTTCCCGCTGATTTTCATCGTTTGAATGGCGGAATCGTCCGTGCGGTCGTTCTTCACGTTCGCCCGCTCCACGTAAGCTTTTAAAGAGCGTAGGGCGTGTGCCATTTTGTCTCTTCCGGCAAGATCTGCCCCGCCTCGGTCCGCATGGTATTCCCGGTAGCGGGAAAAGGCCATAACGACCAGACTACCGAGTATGGAGAAGAGAATCTGAAAAATAATGATTGCCGCAAATCGAACGACAAACTGCAGCTCCGAACGGACAAGCCGGGACACTAGAATGGCAGCCACACGGGAGAAGAACACAACGAACGTGTTCACAACCCCCTGAAGCAGCGTCATCGTAACCATATCACCGTTGGCTACGTGCGCCACCTCGTGAGCGATAACGCCTTCCACTGCATTTTCATCCATGTTCTGAAGCAGCCCTTCCGATACCGCTACGAGCGACCGCTTCTTCGACGGCCCGGTTGCGAAGGCGTTCACTTCCGGCGAGCGGTAAATCCCCACCTCCGGCATATGTGCCAAACCTGCTGCTCTTGAGAAACGGTGTACCTTTTCGACTACCGCACGCTCACGCGCAGACAAGCTGCCTTCCGGATCGAGTACTTCGACCTTCATCATTTTCTTGGCTACCCAGCGAGACATAGCCAGTGAAATGAAAGAGCCTGCAAACCCGAAAATTAAGCTAAACAGCGCTAGAGCGCCTATATCAATACCCAGCGTACCTTCACCTGTATCAAAGCCACCTGCTCCTATACCAGTGAAATTTACAATAAGTGACCAGACGATCACAATTGTCGTTAAGACAAGGATGTTCGTCGCGATCAACAGCATCATGCGTTTACCCATTTGTCATTTCCTCCCCGTCTGTAATCCATATTTATTATACATGATGTACGGACAGGCGCATAGAAGGTTTCAGAAATCCTGCGGGGCCGGACGGCTGTGCTTCACCCAGTAGGAGGACCCGTCACGGCTGCGGTCCAGGAACCCGTACTCGATCAGGTAGCGGCGCAGCGTCACAAAATCGTCATACTTCTGTTTTAAAAGATCATTTATTTCCTTCTCTTTGTACGTCCGCTTTGGCTCAAACTGCTCAGTGAGGTGACGCAGCAGGACAAGCTTCCGCTTTTCTTTGCGGGGAAATGAGCTGAGCGGCCCCTCCCTCCCCTCCTTTAAATAGGTGTCGAGTATTTTTTCTGCTTCTGCTTCGGTTACGGCATAGCGTTCGTCTCTCATAACGGCCCCCTCATGATAAGGTACCAGCTTTTCCCGCTCCGGCTTTTGCGCCATCAGTGCCAGAAACAGCTTCGCCTGCTTTTCCTTTTCCTTCAATTTAAAGCGGTGACTGCGCACGGTCGCTTCTGCTATTCCCATCTTGGCCGCTGTCTGTTTGTCTGTGCTGCCAGCTTGCAGGTGAACGAGTACCTCCTGCTGTACCTGCGTCAGGCCGGTATAGCGGCGGTCCATCGCGAGCAGCGCTGCGGCAGCTGACTGATGCGCCTCCGTTATGTGTACGCTCATTCGTTTTGCTGCTTCAAACAAGTGACCCTGATGCTGATACACCACTCCGTTCTCCGTCTGAAATCCGCAAAACAGGCATGAGTTCATGCCGTTGCGCGTCAGCCAGCCTTGTGTAATCTCGTCTATTGAAGCCTCATCCATATAGGACATCCACACCACTCCTATTCTACAATTATTATGAACAATTATATGTTTTGTTTGTTTATTTGTAAACAAAAATAGATTATATTACAAATATATGCTTGCCAGAGAGTGTGAAACGCTTCTGTAACTGCCGCTTCATTTTTGCTGAATAAACACCATAAAAAGCTTTCGTCCGGAGTAGAGCCGGACGAAAGCTGTATCGTTACTCGTATTCTTTTTCAATCGTTTTTGTGCTTCTGACCGTATCAATATGGCGTACGTACTGTTCAATTTCCTCCCGCTTCGGCTCCAGCTTTGGCGGAAGAGCCAGCTTTTCCCCTAACGTTTCATACGGCTCATCGTCCATAAATCCTGGACCTTCTGTCGCCAGCTCAAACAGGATTTGCGGACCGGTTCGCACGTAAAGCGATTTGAAGTAAAAGCGGTCAACGTATCCCGAAGTCTGAAAGCCGAAGCCATGCAGACGCTCAATCCAGTGCTCAATAGCATCTCGGTCTTCTACGCGGAACGCCATATGGTGCACTGTACCGTACCCCTGCTGGGCTGGCGGCAGGACAACATTTTTCTCAACAATAATCTGGGCGCCGTTCCCGCCTTCGCCTACCTCAAATAAATGGAGAGAACCGTCCGCATCTATTTCCTTAAATTCAAACGCTTTTTCCAGAATTTCTTTAAATCCATCAAATGGTTCGATGCGGATGTGGAGCGGTCCGAGTCCAGTAATCGCATATTCAAGCGGGATCGGTCCATCCTGCCATGGGGTGCCTGCAGGAACGCCCTCATTATGCTCGTCGGACACGAGCATATACTGCTGATCATCAAAATCGGCAAAGGACAACGTCTTCTTCCCAAAAATTTCTTTTATACCGCTGTTCTGCACCTTCAGCCTGTCGAAGCGCTTCTGCCAGTATTCCAGTGCTTCATCGCTCGGCACCCGGAATCCGGTTTTATAGAGCTCATTCGTTCCGTGGCTTCCTTTTGGAATACCCGGGAAATCAAAGAACGTCATATCCGTTCCGGCACTACCTTTATCGTCGGCGAAAAACAGATGATACGTCTGAATGTCATCCTGGTTTACCGTCTTTTTGACGAGCCTCATGCCTAACACAAACGTGAAGAATTCATAGTTTTTTTCTGCACTGCTCGTAATAGCCGTTACGTGGTGCAGGCCTTTTAATCCATTCATAGTTATAAGCCTCCTCTGATTTCTGTACTCTCCGGCATCCTATTCCTTTTCAGCCGAAAATATACACCTGAAAATAGTTTGAATTCGAGATAATTTCATTATATACACTTACTTTTTGTAAGTCAATAACGATGTGCTTCTTTTTTTGCCGCTGCTTCTTCTGCTATGATGAAAACGCAGGATACTATGCTGAAAGGATGTGTTCGTCGTGCAATCACTGGCAGGAAAAAATGTTTTGATTACAGGTGCTGGAAGAGGTATTGGACGGGAAACGGCAAAGGCTCTGGCCGCTGAAGGCTGCAGGATCGGGCTGCTCTCCCGCTCGGAGGGCCCGCTCCATGAAACGGAGCGGCTTGTCGCAGAAGCTGGTGTCCCCTCCGCATCTGCTGCAGCAGATGTGGCAGATGAAGCTGACGTCAAGGAAGCCGTGCGCAAACTTGAAGAAGAGCTTGGTTCGTTCGATATCTTAATCAACAATGCTGGCATTGGCCGCAAAGGGGACTTCATGGAGCTCTCCGCTGACGACTGGCAGAAAGTACTACAGACAAATGTGATGGGAATCGTGCACGTCACGCAGGCCGTTCTTCCCGGTATGCAGAAAAAGCAGCGAGGCGATATCATTAATATTTCCTCTATGTCTGGTTTAAAGGGGACACGCGGCTCCAGTGCTTACAGCGCATCGAAATTTGCCGTGATCGGACTTGGTGAAGCCTTAATGCAGGAAGTCAGACACGACAACATCCGCGTTTCTACACTGACACCGAGTCTCGTGGAAACAGACATGACCCGTCCCGGCGAAGAACGGCAGCCCGATAAGTTTATGCAGCCGGAGGATCTCGCCGAGTATATGGTAGCCGCCTTAAAGCTCGAACAGCGCACCTTCATAAAAACTGCTGCACTTTGGGGAACAAACCCATTTTAATCGCTTCCGTTCTTGATAACGAACTTAAATATTAGTATACTAATATTTATTTTACCGAAGCCGCTTGCTGCTCGTTGAACGAATATATTAAGCTGAATATATTCAACAGGCAGCGGCCTGCCCAGCCGGTAAGCCGGCGGACTTATACCCCCTTTATTCCTGTGTGTATGCAGCTTCTGTCAGCTGACAGTTGGCACTGCCCATGCCATTTTGCTGCAGGTCTCGTTGATAAAAGCAGCCGCTGCCGCTCATGTTGTATATCCTGTCTCACAAAAAAACCTCTGTACTGCCCGGCCCGGCAGCACAGAGGTTTTTTCGGCGGAAACATTAGTACCAGGTATAATAGTCTATTGTACACATGAGGGGATAATGGTAAGCTGTGCGCGTCAACGCTTTTACTCAGCACAGCAGTATTACATAAAAGGAGGAAGATCATGCGCGAACTTCATTCATTTGGCTGGTATGCCAAGCAGCTGAAGGAACATCTCCCTAAAAAGGCATTCCGTCCGGACCCGGGCAAGCTTCTCGGCGGTGCAGCTTACCTGCTTATCACGGCAGCTGCCATGCTCAGCATTGTCTTATTGTCCCTGCCGCTTGCCGTTAACCTGCTTCTCTCTCTGATCATCGGCATGAGCTTTGCCGCTATGGGCTTCCTTGGCCACGAGATTTTACATGGAACGATCGTCCGTTCTCCGTTTTTACGCAACACGCTCGGCGGATTGTTTTTCTGGCCTCTTTGCACCGGACCGCGTCTATGGCGCAAATGGCACAACATGAGCCATCACGTTCATACCCAGCATGAAGAAAAAGATCCTGACACATGGCTGACGGAAGCTGCTGTACACAGAAACCCTATGCTGCGTTTCATTTACAGACTGCCGCTTTCGGTTCGTGCTTTCTTTGAATTTGCTACACAGACGGTGATGTTCTCGCTTCACTCCCTGCGCATGTTTAAAACATACGTATCCGAATTCAAGGCAACGTCCGCACCTGCGCTCTGGCTGCAGCTGATCCTGCCTTGGGCTACCTGGATTTCCCTGTTGTTCATTGCAGGCGTCACCAACTGGATCTACATGTTCCTGATTCCATTACTGATTGCCAATGGAATCGTGATGGCGTATATTTCAACAAATCACCGGCTGAACCCGCAGGTGGAGATCAATGATCCACTTGCAAACAGCCTGACGGTAACGGTGCCTAAATGGGTCGACGTGATCCACTTTCACTTCTCCCACCATACCGAACATCACTTGTTTCCTGCGGTTAACTCTAAGTATTATCCGCTTGTGAAACAAAAAATTAAAGAATACTGGCCTCACCTGTATCATGAAATGCCGATGAGCAAGGCGCTTCTTGCATTATGGAAAACCCCGCGCCCTTACTTCGACGGTGATAACCTGATCGACCCTTCCCGAAACGAGGTTTACGGCACACTCGGCAACGGGCTGCTGGAGTCGGAATCCGCGAAGCCTGCAAAAAAGCATGCACAATAGCTGATGCACAACGAAGGAGGACCCGGCTCAGAATGCGAGCCGGGTCCTTCCCTAATGAGATAACGTTGTTCTAGAGCATACGAATGGCCGCTCACAGCCGCTCACCTTATTCGTTGCGTACGTCCAGCTCTATCGGACGGATGGCGCCCCATGGAGCTACATCAATCGTGACCTGAAGATTCTCTTCCCGCTCAAGCTCCGGTCCCGTGCCCTGCTCTACGTAAAACTGCTCGAGCTGCGGGGCAGTAATCGTCTGATCAAAGGAATATCCTTCAATCGCTCCAAAAAACGGCCGGTCGTCTGCTTGATCAATGACGGCGTAGCCGTCTTCCCCTTCTGTCAGGGTGAAATAGACCTGACCGTGCTGCAAGCCAGCCGGCGTTTCAAGGTCAGGGTACTGCAGCATCACGTACTCGCCAAGAAATGGATCAAACGGATCGTAAGGCTCTGCCCGGAGTGTAAAGGACTCCCCAAACCAGCTGACAGCAAAAAAGCTTGTGATCACCAAAACTGTAAACAGCGTCTGCAATGCCGGCATCACCCAGTTTTTCATGATACGGCCTCTTCCCTGCGATGATTAACCCACCAGGCGACGCCTGAGAGAGCAAACAACAGCACGGCGCCAATCAGGAAGAACAAGGCCATATCGAGGCGTCCCCATGCAAAGATTACGTAAATGACTGCTTGCACAAGCACGAAGTAAACGAATCCCGGTGCCAGCACCATGCCCCGCTTTTGTGCATAAACTAAATAGCCAAGCGCCGTCGCTTCCGCTGTGACAGCAAGCAGAATCGCCGACTGGTCAAACAGCATCAGCCCCACTGCTCCTAATATCGAGGTCCAGACAACCGGGCGCAGCTTCCACAAGCTAATACCGAGTACAACAGCTCCCGCAGCAGCAAGTCCCCATGCTTCGATCCAGCTTAAGTCAGGCAGCATGCCCTCCGTTTCGCCGCGAACCGCCAGATAAACGAGCAGCGTCATGGCGCCGAATATCGGATAGAGCGGCATCAGCATTCGCCGCTGCTCTTTTTGAAGCACGAACAGCAGCATCACGAGGAAAAAGAGTGTCCAGACCGGCCAGAAAGGACTTTCGTATGCCGGCGTTGCCCAGAGCTTAAGACCGGAACCAAACACGAGAATCCAGCTGAAAATGAGCGAAAGCTGCTCGCGGCTGACGACCAGCCAGATCAGTGCTGCCAGTGTAAACAAGCTCCACTCCAGCCAGGTAACGGCCGGAACAGACATTCCGAGCGTGACGCCTCCCATTATAAATGCGGCGACGACGAACGCATTATGGCGCCATATCGCGTAATGGAAGAGCGCTGCAAGAAACACGGCCCAAGGTAATATGGCACCGGATGTCGATAAATGAAACGCCTGGGCTGTGACGATCAAGGAGGCGCCGAACATGGCAAGTCCGATCAGCCGAAACAGCACCGGTTTTCCAAAGCCTCGCTTTTCAGACGCCATGCCCAACCCGTAAAACAGCCACATCAGCGACAGCACGAGTCCGCTTTTCAAGAGAGGCGGCATGACCTGCCAGTTTGCAGCAATAAAGCTGAACACCGCAAGTGTAAAAAAAACGAGACCAACAATCATCAGCAGCGGCATCCTCGCCTTTTTACCGGCAGGATGCTGTTGCTTTTCATATGCTAAGATCGTTGCAGCCGTTTCCTGATTGAGCAGCTTTTCCCGTTCCCATTCCCGCAGCTTGCGCTCCATCTCCACAGCCTTCCACCTCCCTGTCTGATAATCCCAGTATAATCCTGAAACAGGAAAATAACCAGCTGTTTTTCGGCCTATTTTTCGAAGTTCAAAGCCCGTCACAACAGCTTTTTGAACACTAAAAAGCACCTTGCCATGGATAGACGGCAGGTGCTTTGCTGATAAATCAGACGGGTTCCCGGACGAGCGGCATGCTCATGCATCTCGGTCCGCCTCTGCCGCGGACGAGTTCGCTGCTCGGCACCTCCAGCACGGTGATGCCATTCTGCCGCAGGAGCTCGTTGGAGACATAGTTCCGTTCATACGTGACGACCGTTCCCGGAGCAACGGCAAGCGTATTGGAGCCATCATTCCACTGTTCACGGGCAGAAGCAATTTTATCTCCGCCTCCGCACGGGATCAGGTTCACATCATCCAGCTTGAGCACTTCTTTCAGCGTATCCTTTAAATTCGACCGTTTCGTAATACGTACCGGATCACCTGGTTCCAGGATAAATATGTTCATCTTTCCGTCTTTATCGACCACCTGGGCATGCGTTGTAAACTGATCATGGTCAATCATCGTAAAGACAGTATCCAGGTGCATCGAAGCACGGCGCTTCGGAATTTCCACCGCTACCACCTTTTCAAACCCTGAGCCGGAGGTGAACAGCTCCGTCGCCAGCTTTTCGACTGTCCGGGCAGAAGTGCGCTCACTGACGCCAATTGCAAGCACGGTGTCGCTAAGGACGAGTTCATCTCCCCCTTCAATCGGAAAATCGTAGCCTCTGTTTATCCACGTTGGCACGCGGGCATCACGATAATCCGGATGACTGGTAATAATATGTTCCATCAAAAGCGATTCGCGGCGCCTTGCCTCCTGACTCATCGGATTCAACGAGATGCCATTCCCAATGACTGCTGCCGGATCTCGGGTGAAGTAAAGGTTCGGCATCGGATCCAAATAAAACGGATAGTGCCGGTCCATCCACTCATATAAGTGCTTTTTCTTACGGTTTGGCAGCTCTTCCTTCAGCACACCGCCGATCATGCTGCGAACGAAGTCGGCTGTGGAAAAGTCAAGCAGGTATTCCTTTAACGCTTCTGAGGAGCCATTTACCGTTAATCGTGATTCTGTCATCATTTTCTCCAGAAACTGCTCCCTTTCCTCGTGTGACTGGAGCGACTGTTCAAGCAGATCGGTTATATATACGATTTCCGTTCCCTGCTCTTGAAGAACTTCTGCAAAGCGGTCATGTTCTTTTTGCATCGCCGGTAAATACGGTATATCGTCAAACAGCAGCTGCCCCATCGCATCAGGTGTCACCTGCTCAATTTCAATTCCGGGCCGGTGGATCAGCACCTTTTTCAGCCGGCCAATTTCAGACGTTACGTTTACTGCCATCGTCATCCCCCACCTCTCTTATTCAACCGTAGCAGACCGCATTGCCCCCACGTGAAAAGCTGTCAGATTATGTATCATGCTTTCCTCTCTATTCCCCTCCTAAATGTGGGAAAAACTCGAATTCAATGCAGCTTCATACTTTCTTCATTTTTAGGAAGTAGGCTTAAACGTAAAGGAGTGATTGGCAAATGAAAAAGACTTGGATCTTAAGTGCTGGTGTGCTGCTGACACTGGCTGCTTGCTCGAATGCAGAGGAAACGAATACGAATAGCAATGCCGAAATTGAAAACAATATGAGCTCTGACGAAACAAACGAACAGAACGAAAATCAGCACTCAGATGAGAACCATATGAATAATGACAACAATATGAACCACGATGAAATGGACCATGATGAAATGAACCATGATAATGAGAATATGAATGAGGATATGAACCACGATAACGAGGACATGGACCACGGCACGAACGGCGGCAGAGATTCCTTCGAAGAGAGCGCAGCCGAGCTTCCAGCTGAAAATGAAGGGGCACCTGAGAACCTTCTTACGACAAATACAAAAAACGTTACTCGAATCGATCAGGAAGAGCCGGAGGACTTCTCGATACAGGTGTCCCAAACGATCTGGCCTGCCACTCATGAAACGAACCAGCCTGGCACAGTAATTCTTGCCAATCCGGACGAATGGCAGCAGACGCTCAGTGCACTTACGCTCGTGCACCATCCTAACGACGGCCCCGTTCTGCTGATGGAGGATGGACTGAGTGAAGAGCTCCTGACGGAAATCGAACGGTTAGCACCGCTCGGGAATGATGAAGGTTTGGAAGTCCTTGCCGCTGCAGAACTGACAGCTGACGAAGAAGAGATGCTCGCTGATTATGAGTGGTCGGAAATGACTGCTGACTCTCCTGCTGCCTTTGCCCAGGAAGCAGATGCTGCTTTTGCTGATACACTGGGTGAATTTCCCGAGAAAGTATTAATCGCTTCCTCTGAAGAGGAGCATCAGCTGCTTTCCATGACCGCCGGAAGCTGGATTTCCCACATGAATGAACCAGTGCTGTTTGTAGATGATGACGGTATTCCCGCTGAAACGGAAGAAGCATTGGCAGAACGGGATCAAGCAGCGATGTATCTGCTCGGAAGTGAGGAAATTATATCCGGGGAAACCGAACAGGAGCTAAGTGAATTTGGAAACACCTCCAGGATCGACGCCGAAACACCAGCCGAACTGTCTATTGCCTTTGCCCAATTTGAAGAAGACGGATTCGGCTGGGGAATCACAGAGCCGGGACACGGTTTCGTCTTTGCTTCCACGGATCGTCCTGAGTTTGCTCTTGCCGGGGCCCCTTTTGCGCATTTAGGCAAGCATGCTCCTGTCCTTTGGCTTGAAGAGGGAGAGCTGGATGACGAACATCGCGATTATTTAGCAACGATCAAGCCTTCCTATACTGATAACCCGATGGAAGGGCCTTATAATCACAGCTATCTGCTTGGCACAGAAGAGGACATCTCTTTTCATACGCAAGGATTAATTGATACACTAATGGAAATTGAAGCAGAAGACGGGGGCGGCCACGCAGATCATTGATGCCTTCTCCGCCAGGGAGGGATACAAGCATGACGACCATTCTTATCGTCGACGATGAGCCGCAAATGCTGGAGCTTATAACAGACTGCCTGCAGCTGCTGCCAGTCGACATTCAGACTGAGCAAGATTCTGCCACAGCACGAAAGAAGCTGCAAACGGAGACGTTTGATCTTGTCATACTGGACGTCATGATGCCTTCTCCTGACGGGTGGGAGCTGCTGAAAGAGACAGCGGAGCTCCCAGCGCCTCCCTCTATCATCATGCTGACGGCATTAGGTGACAATGATCAGATTGTGCGCGGCCTTCAGAATGGTGCTGACGATTATGTGACGAAGCCTTTTGAGCCTGCTATCCTTGCAGCGAGAGTGGAAGCGGTTCTTCGGAGAAAACACCCGCATACGGGCAGCGTGATAAGCTATAACGGCCTGTCAGTGGACAGCGTGAGACGGGAAGCCGAGTTCGAAGGCTCCTGTCTTACGCTTACCAAAAAAGAATTCGACCTTGTGGCACTTCTCGTAAAGAGGCCAGGTCAAGTATTTACGCGCCAGCAGCTGCTGGACGAGATCGATGACCACGGCAGCGCCGCTTCAGACAGAACAGTGGACACGCACATGAAAAATATACGCGAAAAAGTCCGTCGTGCAGGCGGCTCTTCTTCGCTGATTGAAACCGTCTGGGGAATAGGATACCGCCTGGGTGCCGGGATATGAAACTTTCCTTACGAATTGCCCTGCTGTTTTTCTCCGCTATCCTGCTGCTTTTACTGATCATGGGCGCTGCCTTCTATGAACTTTCCAGGCAGTTTTATGAAGATCGTCTGCTTCATGATGTTTCCGATCGGATGACAGCCCACGGGCGGGTATTGGAACAGGATGATCATGATGGAGCCTTTGCGCACATACAAACAATGGAGGAAGCACAGGGAGAAGTCGTGTTCGTTCAATTTTCAGCTGACGGAGAAGCCCTGCGAAGTTCAGACCGCCTTACTCCAGCTGATACAGCCAGGTATTGGGACTGGATTGAGCAATCCGACTCGGAAGCAGCTATCACGGAAGCTTCGACACATAATGAGCCGCACGTTTATGCATACCACGCGTTTGAAACGGATCGTGCCGAAGGATATCTGTTTGTTGATCAGGCTTCGGGAGAGTTTGCCGCTACGAGGGAAACCCTTATTTATTTGACTGGCATCATCATGCTTCTCGGCCTGCTTCTTGCCGGAGGGTTAACGATCCTGTTAACTCGCTGGATTACCACTCCATTAAACCAAATACGCTCTGTTTCGAGCCGCATCGCAAATGGTGACTTCACTTCTGAGCTGGCCTGGAAGCGCACGGATGAGATAGGGGATTTGAGCCGCAGCATTGATCAAATGGCCGGACGCCTGGCAGCTTATCAGGCCTCCAGAAAACGGCTGCTCGCGAATATATCCCACGATTTGCGCACTCCGTTAACGTATGTAAAAGGCTACTCTTCCCTGCTCAAAGAAAAGCTTGCGGCAGATGAACGCAAACAGGCAGAGGTGATCCATCGGGAAGCTGCAAGGATGGAAAAGCTGGTTACAGATATTGTCGACTTAACAAAAATGGAAGACGGCGCACTGTCTGTTAAGCCGGATACGATTCAACTTTGCTCGTTTTTACATGAAATCGCCCGGCATCATCAGCTTTTAGCCGAAGAAACCGGGCACCGTGTACACGTTATATGTCAGAAGGACAGTACCATATACGCCGACCCAGCCCGACTTGAGCAGGCACTGTTCAATCTGTTTCAAAATGCAGTCCGCTATACTCCCGCCGGCACGGCAATTACATGGGAGATCAACTGTGATGAAAACAGAAGCTTCATCCTGCTTCAAGACGAAGGACCGGGCATCCAGCCTGAAAAACTCCCTCACATCTGGGATCGTTTTTACAGAGCAGATGAGGCGAGGAGCTCTGCAGTGCCTGGAAGCGGGCTGGGACTTGCGATTGTAAGACAAATCGTGCTGGCAAGCGGCGGACAAGTTGCTGCTGGTAATAGAAACGATCGAGGTGCATGGTTTCGTATAGAGCTGCCCTCTCTGACAAACTAATCCCGCTATTCTGCTGAGAGCCGTTCTACCGCTTCTTCCGCTGCAGCTGTTTCCCGGCCGATGCCTTCGTTTTGCTCGTGCAGCGCTTCAATGGAGGCGCTCACTTCCTCAACGGCGGCTGATGACTGCTCAATGCCGCCTGCAAGCCCGGCAGTCGACTGATTCATGGAGGAGGCCGCCTGCTGCACAGAAGCTGCACGTTCCGTGAGAGAGGCCGTCAGGGCCTTTAACTGATGAATACCGCGCTCCATTTTTGCAGAGGCCTGCAGCATCGACGCTGCGGCTTCATGTTGATTTCCGGCTGCTTCGCCGCTCCGCTTCATCTCATCGCGCGCATTGCCGTTCGCCTGTTCCAGCTCCTCAAGCACCCGAGTGATTCCTTCTGCTGCTTGACCGGATGTTTCTGCAAGCTTCCTTATTTCATCGGCTACGACAGCAAAACCGCGTCCTGCATCACCTGCACGCGCTGCTTCAATAGAAGCATTCAGCGCAAGCAGGTTCGTTTGTTCTCCGACCTTAATGATCGATGCTGAAAGGCTGTCTGCTTCATTTATTTTTGCCGTTACCCTTGCAAATTCCTGCTCCAGCCTTCCAAAGCGCTCATTCATTTCGACCGTTTCACCTTCCAGTTTTTCAAGCTCCGTTCGGAATGCCTGCGCCCCTTCTGCCATAGTGTCTGCAGATGCTGACGCTTCCAGCACCTCCTGCTGCATGCTGTCTGCCTCTCTTGCCGTACGCTCTGCTTCTTCAGATAATACCTGGACATCGCTATTTTGGGCTTCTGCTCCTTCTGCCAGCTCATGAGCTGCGGCCGTCATTTCTTTGTAGGAGCTGATATTTTGCTGAACAGCTGCATTTGTCCCCGTCAGCGACTCCCGAAGCGCCGCTGCCTGCTCCTGTAAAAACGCTGCTTTTTGTTCTTTGGCTTCCGTTTCCTGCTGAGATTCATCCAAAAGCTGTTCCAGCACGGCAGATTGGCGGCTGCCTATAAGAATAACGGCGCCTCCTAAAGCTCCCGCAAGCACGTATGTAAGCAAAATGGTCGGCAGGTTCGCACTGATCACCGCAGATTCCGCCGTACTGTAAAAAGCATTAATTATCTGGCCAGCCAATCCAAGCACGAGAGCCGTAATCAGCACGTGCCGGTATAGATGCAGAACTGCCAAAATGAGCAGGAAATAGTAAATGACGGCAACCCCAATTCCTCCTCCAAGCAGAAAAACGGCCGACGTTACGAATACATGCGCCGCAATGATCAGCAGCAGCGGCACCAGTTCCGGCTTACGCAGGAAATAGACTGCAGCCGCATAAAGCCCCCATAGTGCTGCAAACTGGATTCCGTAAACAAGCGTCGTCTGTCCGTCCCCGAGTATCAGGTTCATAAAACCGCCTGCTGCAACAGTAACTGCAAAAAGACCGACAGCGAGCCTGTTTTTCGTCTGCAAATCCTTCTCCTTCATTTCAGTCACGATACTCACCGTTCAGACATCCCCTTTATCAATACGTTTTTTCCATCATAAGGAATATATCGAACAATGCTGCCTGAATGTGAAGCGCTCACACAAAAAAAGGCTGCTTCAGATGGTTTCTGAAGCAGCTTTTCTGTTAAACAACAGCCGGAGCTATCAGGGCTGTCAAAAGCAGAATCCCAAATACGATCAAGGCGGCGATAGCGAGTATGCCGGGGATGCCGTCGAACGGTTTAGGTCCCTTCGACTCTGCAGATTTGCTGATAGTCGTATATGAATTTGGCGTGGATGTTCCGTAAACAGTAGGTTTGGCGCTTCCCGGTGAAGTAAATAAGCGGATTACCACCGGAGCTGTCATCACCGCAACGGCTGCCAGCATAAGCAGAACGAATACCGTCATCGATCCGGTCAATGCTCCAATCCCTGCGGATAATGCCGCTGCACCTGCTCCGGCAGCAGCCGCTTTAAGCCATTTCGCCATGAGGAACCTCCTTTTATCTATGCTGAATTAGTAACCCATTCCCTGACTTGCATACATGTAACCTCTCAATCCACCTTTGCTTCCAAGCGGTTTTTATCTTTAATTGCTGAGGCCGGAAGGAGCATCGTGTAAAAGAGCGTGCCGCGGTTAGTGAATTCCTGATGCTTTTTAAAACCTACTTTTTCATACGTTTTTCGGGCCCTGACGTTAAAATCAGCAACAGAAAGACGGAGCATACGGCAGTCGATCGCATTGCGTGCCCAGTGTACAACGTAAGCTGTAAAAGGGGCTCCGAGCTTTTTTCCAGTCAGACTAGGATTTAACCCAAGCCCAATGTCGACAGCCGGCTCGCTGTAAACGTTGCTCTTCAGTCCGCCCGGTACCTGCGCTTCGCGACCGAGACAGCAGAAGCCTATCAGGCTGCCGTCAACGTGCCTGATACTGAAATAGCTGCCGCCGAGAAGCGTTTCATAGGTCTCAGCAGTCGGCTCAAAACTGTAGCGTTCGTAAGGCGGGTCGTATATCCAGCTGCTGATTTCATCCGCGTCCTTTCTGCTCATTCGCTGCAGCGTCCACTGTTTCACGACCGATCTCCCCTTCCGTTTTATCCTGCTAAAATAGTTCGGCAGAGAAGACTGTTTTCCTGCTGTTAAGGCTTAAATGTGGAGAAAAACGCAGATAAATCTTTCCAGTACTGCCAATTCGAAACGTAAGGGAGCCATGCTGTTTCGCACGTATGAAGTATACCTGTGACCTGAGCTTTATCTCAAATTCAAAATGAAGAGCCTTCACCCCGCAACCGGGGTGAAGGCTCTTGTTTTAAAAAGATTAAGATATTTCGAAGCTTTGCTCCAACTCATCGACGAGCGTGCCTACGTAGGCAACCGCTTCCTGAATCGGTTTTTTTGTAGTCATATCGACACCAGCGAGCTGCATCAGCTCCAGCGGCTTTTTCGTTCCGCCAGCTTTCAGCGCGGCGAGCCAGCGCTCCACAGCGGGCTCTCCCTCCTGCTGAATATGCTGAGCAGCTGCGGTCGACGCTGTCAGACCAGCAGAGTACGTATACGGATACAGTCCCATGTAGTAATGCGGCTGCTTCATCCACGTCAATCCTGCGTCTTCGTCAATCTCTACATCCGGTCCCCAGAACTGCTGCAGCGTATCGCGCTTTTCCCGATTGAGCACCTGGGCCGTGATCGCTTCTCCTTTTTCAGCGAGGGCATAAATACGACGCTGCAGCTCGCCTTCAAGAATGTGCGTGACAAAGTTGTGGTAGTACGTTCCTAATGACTGCAGCACGACCCAGCGGCGCATGCGCGTGTCGCTGGACTGATCAAGAATATGACGGCTTAAGAGCATTTCATTCATCGTCGACGGCGCTTCGATAAAGTAGAGCGACGGACGCGTATTGGAAATGCGCTGATAGCGGCCGGCCATGCTGAAGTGGCCTGCATGTCCAAGCTCGTGCGCAAGTGTAAATGCGTCACGCATATTATCATTCCACGTCACGAGAATGTACGGATGAACGCCGTACGGACTGGAGCAGAAGGCACCTGATCGCTTTCCGTGGTTATCGGCACGGTCGACCCAGCGCTCTTTCAATCCTTTTTCCATGAACTGCATGTATTCGTCTCCCATGATCTCAAGGGATTTTAAGATCATATCCCCCGCTTCCTCATACGACATGTCCGGGTCAAAATCCGGATCAAGCGGTGCCTTCAGATCGGCGTAGGTCATCTTCTCTAATCCCAGCATTTTCTTCTTCAAAGCGGCAAGACGGCGCATGTGCGGTGCCAGCTCCTCCTGAATGGTATCGAGCTGGCGGTGATACATGTCTTCAGTTACTTGCTGGCCGTGCAGCAGCATCTGCGTCACGGATTCATATCCGCGCAGCCTGGACTCTGTGATGGAGCGCGTGATTTCTGTCGCATAAGTAGCCGCGTACGTATTCTGGTAGGCGCGCAGGCCATCGGAAAATGCTTCGTAAGCGCTCCGGCGCACGTCGGTATCCGGATGCGATTCATAGCTTTCAAACGTATTAAATGTGAGCGGATACTCCGTGCCATCAGCCGTTTGAAATGAACGAAACGTCATATCCGATGTTTTGCTCCGCTCGTAAATCATAAAAGGCGCATCATGGACTTCACCGAAAGCAGCCAGAACGTTTTCAGTTTCTGCACTCAGCTGATACGGCTTTTCTTCCATAAGGTCCTTCAGCGTTTTATGGAAATCTTCCAGTCCCGGCTCCTCATTCAGCCACTTCTCCAGCGTGTCAGGATCGAGCTCGAGAATCTCCGACTTGATGAACGACGTCGCCGCACCTGCCTCCGACCCGAGAGCTGCGATCCGGGCTGCATCTGCTTGATTCTCCGGATTGCCTCCGTCCGATGATTCCTTCAGCATCGCATATGTAAAAATACGCGTCAGCCGCTCTTCCAGCTTTTCCTTCGCTTCCAGCAGCTGCAAGAGCGTCGCAGCATCCTGTACACTCTTCCCTTTAAATGCTGCTACCTCTGCGAGTGCTTCCGGTACTTGTGCCACCTCACTGAGCCACGTGCTGCGGTCACTGAATAAATCAGTTAAGTCCCACGTTTCTTCTTCTGGTATTTGCGTTCTGTCGAGCGTTTCTTTCATCTTGTCATCTCCACCTTCCGTCTGAATATTTCGATTTTCGAAACATACCTTTATTGTACGTGATTTATGCAAGTATGGAAAGCCCCGGGCATACGCTCTGCTGTATAAAAAACTCTGTTAATGACTAGTTTTAATGGAAATAATTTAATCCTGCAAATGCTTTTATTCACTTGCGGTAAAAAAGTCCTTCCGCTCTTCTTTCTTTGCATAAGAGATGATCTTCACGCGTTCTCTTTCCGCGGGCGTCCTGAAAAATCAACTTGCCTTTACTTTTCCGGAGTGGAAAGGTAAAGAACGAAACGACCTCTCTTTTGTATAGCAAAGCGAAACCCGGCGGACGCCTGGGCAAGAATGAGCAGGGAAGATCCCGCAGCGCAGCGAGGAAGCGAAGGAGCTCGACTACGGCAACCCTGCCGAACTGTTGGGACAAGTCCTTCTATCATCAAGAAACGTTAACAGAGCTTATAAAAAAGAAGGACCGCTGCGGGCCCTTCTGCTGATCGTTCTATGATATGCCATCACTGCTGCCTGCATATTCCGCTTCACGTTCTTCAAGGTTAAACAGCCGATAGCCCTCTTCGTACGCTTCCTTATAGCTAAGCACATCGTCAACGTACCACTCAGCCCGATTGTACTGATAAACCGCTTGTTCGTAGTTGCCCTCATCTGCACCGTTGCGAGCCAGATAGTAGGCCGCGCTGTGCATTGCATCGTGCAGATCAAACGGGTCAGCTTCTCCATTTCCTTCTGCGTCCTGGCCATAGCCACCGTAAGCTTCAATCACTTCCGGATCGGTTTTTTCTTCTTCCGGAATATCCCCTTCGCCGAGCCCTTCACAGCTGGGATGACCCCACCCTGTCCAGGTACACGGCATAAATTGAAAATGTCCTTCTGCGCCAACCGGACTCACAAGCGGATCCATAGTGGAAAAAATTGTTTCCACCCGGTGAATGGCTGCGAGCAGCTCCCACGGAATGCTGTAGGCTTCTGCAGCTTCCTGATAAGCTTCCAAATATTCTTCCGGCACTTCTTCTGCTGCAATATAGATCGTACGCTGCTCTTCCGGTTCTGCTTCTTCCTCTCCGCTTCGCTCATCCAGCGAAACCGCAAACAACAGAACGAAAAAAATCACTGCTGCACTTAATGAAAAAGTAACGGCAGCACTCGTTTTCACCATTTGTTTCATCAGCTTCCTCCGCTCCTTCTTTCTACTAGCAAGTATACCTCATTTTTGCAAAAAGCTCCTGCTGGATGCCGGGAAAAATCTCGCTCAATCTCTAATTGTATGACAGCCGTACTACAAGGCCGGCGTTCACTTCTCAGAATGATGACAGTTTCGTTATCATTCTGTAACGTTTACCCATTTCTGGTGTTCAGGCAGTATGATAGAGACAAATAGAAGTAAGCAGGTGAGACATCATGAAACTGATCATCCTATTAATCGGTTTGAGCGCAGCAATGCTTGGTTGCGGATCGGAGTCCGTTTATGACATTATACCGGAAATTGAGGAAGACAATAAGCTGCACGCCATCGTACTGATTGAAGACTCTAATGATCAGAACAACCACCCTTACTACAATGCTTTGCTCGAAGTAAACAACCTCGATATCATTCAGCCACACATCGTTTCAGCGTCTGACTATCCGGAGGTTCCGGATTATTTTCACGCTGAGCACTTTCCATGCCTGATCTTGTATGAGAACGGGGAAGTCGTCATGCACCTTGATGATGCTGCATCCATGGACGATATTATCGATGAGTTAAACGGGAACGTAGACCGCTTCACGCGGAAAATGCTTGCAGAAGAAGACGTTTAGGATAAGAGAAAAGAGCTGTCCCCGGACAATCCGGTGGAACAGCTCTTTTGTTTATTATTATTCGAGTCCGACGAGGGTGCCTGTACTGAATTCGAGGATAAATTCGTCCTCTTCCTCCGCTTCTACGTGCTGGCCATCGACCTCTGCCTCGATGTGCCATGCACCAGCTGTCTGGAACTCAGCTCCTGTGCCGGCTGACACAATTTCCTCTTCAACGGAATCAGCGTTCCAGCTGAGAACATCAGATCCATCTACGCTTATGTCAGAATCAGATACGTCTCCGAACGATGGGAAGCGGCTTTCATCTTCCAGGTCGCCTTCGAGCTCATAAGAGAATGAAAGCAGCACACGCATATCCGACTCTTCTGCACCTGGGATCAGATAATGTCCTTCAGCTGTGCCGGATTCTTCTCCTTCTCCTTCATCCGGTGACTCGTCTTTCGGCAGCATGTCTGCGTCCCTTGCAGCAGCGACTGCCGCAAAGTATTCTTCCAGTTCTTCCATAGAAGCTTCTGCACCGCCGTCCCCTTCACCGACCGTCACATCAATATCGTATTCGGAAGCAAGATCTTCAATGTCACCGCCGTCCTCCGCTTCTTCATCGTTATCATCAGCGTTGTTAACATCATCCGCTTCGTCATTTTCTTCTGCGTTATTCTCTTCCGCTGCGTTGTTTTCCGGGGCATTGTTGTCTGCACCCTCGTTTTCCGCACCATTATTTTCTGCGTTGCCGCAAGCAGCCAGTACAAGTGACGCTGTAACCGCACCTGTCAATGCAATTGATTTTTTCATGTTTTGACTCACCCTTTTTGTCTGTATTAGTCATTCATCCTGCACACTACCCGATTCGGCAGGCTTTTCATGTCAAACTAAACTATAAAACTCTAAAAGATTCTATAACCCCTTTCGATCCAGAAAAAACAATATCGCTGCACAAAACAGCATGGCTACACCTAATGTCAGCAGCAGTCCGTCCTCCCGGAACGCTGAACCTGCGAATCCAGCTGCAGCTGCCAGCAGAGACACAATCCATCCAATTCTATACACAAGCATAGCGGCAGCACCTCCTACGTACCTGTACCCGTTTTTATCAAGGTATCATCTAGCTGCATATGACAACCTGCTAAATATTTCACATTTTCCCATATCTATTTTCCCACATCACGGGTATAGCCAAGTGAAGGACTACATAATATGGAAAGGAAGTGCCTGCCATGAGCCCTAATGAAATAGGCTTCAGCTTTATTATTATTGGAATGCTTCTTATCATCGGCAAATGGATTCGGGTTTATTCAGTCAAACTGCAGCAGCTGTTTCTCCCTTCTTCCATCATCGCGGGAGCGCTCGCGCTCCTTCTTGGACCGGAAGTACTGGGCAGCCTCGTTTCCCAGTTTGCACCGGAATCGGTTTTTGCAGGCGGAATGTTCCCTGCTTTTATGATCGATGTTTGGGCAGAGCTGCCCGGGCTGTTTATTAACATTGTATTCGCTTCCTTGTTTTTAGGAACCCGGCTGCCTGATCTTCAGAAAGTTTGGATTGTCGGCGGTCCCCAGGTAGCAATGGGGCAGATGGTTTCATGGGGTCAGTACGTGATCGGAATCGTCCTTGTTCTGCTTGTACTAGCTCCATTATTCGGGACGAATCCGCTTGCAGGCGCCCTGATTGAAATCAGCTTTGTTGGAGGACACGGTACTGCAGCCGGCCTCGGAGAAACGTTTAACGAGCTCGGATTCTCTGAAGGGTACGATTTGTCGATTGGACTTGCGACAATCGGTATTTTAAGCGGGGTCATTATCGGTATTATCCTAATTAACATAGGGGCGAGAACCGGAAAGGCGAAATTTGTCGGTGGTAAGCAGTCCTTTTCCGATAAAGGGAAGACGGGCATTGTAGACCTTGACAACCGTGATGCCAGTGCCGATATGACAACACGTCCGGAATCGATTGATCCGTTTTCCGTTCATATCGCCTACGTTGGACTCGCGATCGGCGTCGGCTGGGTGCTGCTGGAGGCTCTCGTCTGGCTGGAGGACGTGACGTATGGACAGGCAACCGATGTTTATTTATTCGAGTACGTGCCGCTCTTCCCGCTCGCCATGGTAGGCGGCATTATCGTGCAGGCGTTCTCTCAGAAGTTTGACCGCTTCCAGCTGATCGACCGCAAAACGATAAACCGGGTCAGCGGTCTTTCCTTGGATATTTTGATCGTCAGTGCGCTCGCCACCATTTCCATTGCGGTCATCGGCGATAACTTGGCTGCTTTCCTCGGTCTCGCTATTGTAGGTGTTGTGTGGAACGTACTCGCGTTCCTTTACCTCGCTCCGAAGATGATCCCGAGCTACTGGTTTGAACGGGGACTTGGTGACTTTGGCCAGGCAACCGGTATTGCCGCTACCGGCCTGCTTCTCATGAAAGTAGCCGATCCGAATAACGAAACCCCGGCGCTGGAAGGGTTCGGCTATAAGCAGGTGCTGTTCGAACCGTTCGTCGGTGGAGGACTGGTAACCGCTGCGGCGATGCCGCTCATCTTCCAATTCGGAGCCATCCCGTTTTTAATCGGTTCTGCCGCAATGACGCTCTTCTGGCTTCTGTTCGGCATCCTCTACTTCGGGCGTAAGAAGACAGCTGATTCGACTGGATAATTTACTAATCAAACAGGCACGGCCAAAGGTCTGAACCCCTCTGGCCGTGCCTGTTTTTTTATGTTTAACGTTGGCTCTGTTTTTGACCGCAGCTCCCTTTTCATAAAACAGTTGAATTTACTGGTAGCCTGGATACACATATGGGCTGTCGGGCTGCTCGATCGGCTCAAGCTCTGCATCTTCCAGGATGGCTACTTCCTGACCGTTGTAAGTGCCGGCACGAATCGTTCCTCGTGCCTGGAACCACGCGTCATCGCCGAAGTCAGCCGCTTCTTCAGAATCGATAATAAGGCCGTAGACACCTGCATCCGCTACACAGCAGGTCATACCGAATCGTGCCGCCACGAGCCTGTTCTCATCAAAATCCGGCTCGCGAAACGCGAATCCATACACCTCTACTTCTGCGCCTTCAAATGAATCGGTATACAGATCCAGCAGGGTAAGAACATCGATAAACGTATCCTCGTCTACGGCAATTTCATCTGCCCCTTCGTACGTATCAAACAATTCTTCATAATAGCCTTCAAACCATTCTTCATCTTCATAATCTAGCGGAGCGTGCTCTTCGGCTTCCTCTTCACCTTCCGTTCCGCCGAGCGCTTCCATATACCCGTCCGGATCATCAAGATAGGAGTCAGCACGCGGGGTATCGGATTCAGACTCCTCCGCAGCCAGTCCCGGGCCATGTGCTGCCGCCCCATACTGCACGCCCCGATTTTCAGCTACGGAGCTGTCCAGCCCGCGTTCCGGCAGAATGAATCCCGCTGTAAGCGGTATGAGAAACAGCATATACACCGGCCACGGCTGCGGATGATCATCCTGTTTATCCTGAAACAGCTGCACCGCTCCAAGAATAAAAAACGTGACCATGCCGAAATAAATAAACGGCATCATAATCGGTGCAATGTAATAGACGATGCCGCCTGACAGAATCAACCCGAGTATCAGCAGGCCGAATCCCATCAGAATGACACCTCGTAAAAAGGCATAGGACAATAATTTCCCCTCCTTATCAGCCGATGACCGCAAACGTCAGCAGGACGCCTGCAAAAACAGCGGCAGTAACGGTAATGATAAACACAATGACAAATTTCGTGCGGAAAAAAGCAAACAGCATGATCGTATTTTTCAGATCAAGCATCGGGCCGTAGAGCAGGAAGGCTGAAATCGATGCCGGTGTAAACTGATTTCCAAATGATGATGCTACAAACGCATCTGCTTCCGAACAGAGCGATAAAATGTAGGCAAATGCCATCATCACCGCTACAGAGGCTATTTCATCAGATCCGACGCTGAGCAGCACCGATCTGTCGAGAAACGTCTGGAAGAGCGCGGCAATAAAAGCACCGATCAGCAGATACTTTCCCATCATAAAAAATTCTTCGGCTGCGTGAGAGCAGATTTCCTTCAGCCGCGCTGCCATTCCACGACCATGCTCGTGGTGATGATGCACATGCACTTCCCCCGGCCTGGTGCGGATCACCGGGCCTTTATTTTTAAATACAAGATATAAAATCAATCCAATGACAAGGGACTGCACGAATGCAAGACCGAAGCGGACATAGACGATCTCCAGCTGATTGCGGAACGCAAAAAAGGTCGATGCCAGGACGACTGGATTCAGTATAGGGGCGGCAACGAGAAAGACCATCCCTGCCTGAAAGGGGACCCCTTTTTTAATCAGCCGCCTGACGACAGGGACGATCGCGCATTCACACAGCGGGAGAATAGTGCCGACAAGCGCTGCGGGAACAAGGGTTTTAATTCCCTTACCGGGCATCCAGCGTGCGATCTGTTCGGGGGTAACGTACAGGTGGATCATGGAGGAAAGCAGTACACCGATCAAAAGAAACGGCGCTGCTTCAATGACAATACCGAGAAAGATCGTGTTGACATTGATCCACGCAGAGGGCGCGGTTTCGAGCGTCAGTACATCCTGAAATAAAAATAATATAAGTATAAACAGCAAAACAGCACCGCCCAGTATGTCTGGCCGGATTCGGGGTTGGTTCACCATAACAATCTCCTTCGCGACTTCTTTTATCAGTGTACAACGAGTAAGGCTAAATCTCACCCCTTTATACGAAATTTCACCAGCATTTCTGACGGTGGGAGAGGTGCAGAATAGGGTATAGGAATGAAACTGAGAGGGGAGGTAGAATGATGCTGGAGGATGTCGCGCTGTTTGTAAGCTTGCTGATGATTGGCTATCTCGTCTATACACTTGACCGAAACAAGCAGGCGTTTCCGGCTCCGCCTGTACTCGTCTTGATTGGGCTCCTGCTTTCCTTTCTTCCGTTTTATTCCGAGGTGCCAATCACCGCCTCATTCATTTATCACATTTTGCTTCCCGCCCTTTTATTTGTCGGGGCCTATCGGTTTCCCGTTCAGCAGTTTTTCCGCTACCGCCGTTTTATTCTGCTGCTGAGCACCGCCGGAATTGTAGCCGCGGTCTTTCTTACGGCTGCTGCTTTTTTTGCCGTGTCGCTTCCGTTCATGACGATCTCATTTATCGCAGCGCTGCTCATTGCAGCTGTTCTTATTCCGACGGATCCGGTTTCTGTGATTGAAATTCTCTCTTCAGATTTAGACGATGAGCTCGTAACAAGCGTCGTCGAGGGCGAGTCGATGATCAATGATGGAACGAGTATCGTTGTGTTCTCGCTCGTTTTCAGCTGGTATGTGCAAAGCCCGCCTACATTTCTGGAGGGGACTAGTCAGCTTCTCGTTACCTCGCTCGGCGGCACGGCGATCGGAGCTGCCTTTGGCTGGCTGTTCAGTCTCGCGCTTCACTACACGCACGAGCGCAGCTATCAGATTATGCTCAGCATTATAATCGCTTACGCTTCGTTTATTGCTGCAGAGGCGGTGCACGCGTCCGGAGTTCTCGCAGTCGTTACTGCCGGACTCTTTCTTTCGCACCGGATCAAAGCAAGCAGCCGTGAAAGCCATTTGCGGGAATCACTTGATGGCTTCTGGGAAATCATTGAGCTCTCCATTTTATCGCTGTTGTTCCTGCTGATCGGTATCGCTGCCGGTCCGTCTCTCTGGAACAGCTACTGGCACGTCATCATTCTTTTCTTTCTTTTTATGGTCGTGCTTCGCTGGATCGTTGTCGAGCTGATCATGCGTGCGACGCCGTCGATTCATAAGCCAACGTTTTCCGAACGATTTCTCGTCAGTATTTCCGGTGTCAAGGGAGCGGTATCCGTTTATTTAATCCTTACGATCCAGGAGTCTGCGGCTGATCAGGCAGAGCTTATTGCGGCGGTTGCCTTCAGCGTCGTCTTTTTATCCCTGCTGCTTCAAAGTCTCGCGATTCATCCAGCAGCCAGATTCATCCGCTTTCTCGGCCGCTCCTGATCGGTCATCCGCTGCTTTATCACGCAAAAAACGAGCCGGCAGTATTGTCCGGCCCGTTTTGAACTGTTAACAACGTCCATCTGCAAGCATATTTATTCCTCCTGATACAGCCTTTTTTCGCCTAGTCAGCCTGACGCTGCATTTATTTCAGCGGCATAACGTTCCTTTCGAGCGACGTTCAGTCGATTTCCGTCGAGCCGCGTTTTCTTTCAACGGATAGCTTCCAGCGTGCCCCTGCCTTCCCAGCCTGCTTTCAGCTACACCTGCCCTGCTTTTTTTAACGCCTCATTCCGTTTTGCAAAACCACTGTGATGAGACGAGACCATGCCGGAGGCTGCCGCTTCCGGATCGATAAACGTTTTCGCTGCATTCACCGCGTTGGCTGCGTCATGGAAAGCCCCGGCAAGCAAGTTGATTTTACCTGGATGAACCGCTACGTCGCCAGCGGCAAACAGGCCGGGTACGCTCGTCGCACCGTTCGCGGCGGCGGTGATCCGCTGGTCTTCCATCTCGAGCGCAAGACTCGTGCCGTTCAAAAAGGCCAGCTCCCGCTCATAGCCGTGGTTCACAAGGACGTGATCCACATCAACAATTCTGCCTGCATCCAGGCCGCACTGCAGCTCCACCTGTTTGATTCTCGTACCGCTCTCATCGGCAATCAGCCGCTGAATCGACGTTTGCAGCATACAGTCGACCGTGGAGCACATGACTTTTTCGACGACTGCTTCATGTCCTTTCAGCGCACTGCGGCAGCTTAACATGACGTTTGCCGCAATTCCTTCCAGTTCGTTCGCCCAGTCAACTGCTGTATTCCCGCCTCCGGAAATGAGAACCGTTTTGTTCCGGAACGTTTCCAGCCCCTGTGCCGTGTAATGCAGGTTCGTCATATCAAATCGTTCCGCCCCTTCCACTTCCAGACGCTGCGGAGTAATGATGCCTCCGCCTGCAGCGACAATCACCGATGAAGATGAAAAGGTTCTTCCCCCTTCGGTCAAGACCTCGAAGCCATTCTCGGTCTGTTTGATATTCGCTACAACCGTTTCAAGATGAACCTCTGGATCAAACGTTCTACCCTGCCGAATCAACCCGGCACAAAACTCCTCCCCGGTTACAGGAGGCATTCCGCCTGCATCCCAAATGATTTTTTCCGGATAGAGCCGCACTTTACCGCCCAGCTGCGACTGTGCTTCAAGTAACTGTACGCTCATGCCCCTCAGACCGCTGTAAAAAGCGGCATACAGCCCTGCCGGGCCTCCGCCGATAATCGTTACATCTTTCATAGCTGCGCCTCCTGCATTCAATATGTAAAAACTTTTATTGACAACGATTCTCATTCGCACTATGATAATCATTGTACTGAAATTGAGAATCATTTTCAATATAAATCGTGAAGGGAAGTATGATGGATGAAAAAAGCATTGTTGCTGCTGTCTGTTTCGACGCTTGCACTGACTGCCTGTGGTTCTGGAGACGATGCAGGAGCATCGAATGAGAACAACGGAGGGACGTTTACATACGAATCTCAAAACGGTCCTGTCGAAGTGCCTGAAAATCCACAGCGAGTCGCTGTGCTTTCAACATTTGCCGGTAACGTTATGGCACTGGATGTGCCGCTTGTCGGCGTTGACTCCTGGAGTATGGATAACCCGCAGTTCGCAGAAGAATTGGAAGGTGCAGAAGCCATTTCCGATGAAAATATCGAGCAGCTGATTGAACTGGATCCGGATTTAATCATTGGTCTTGATAACATCAACAACATCAGCCAGCTGGAAGAAATCGCGCCGGTTGTCACATATGAGTACGGAAAGGTGGATTACCTGGAGCAGCATATCGAAATCGGCAAGCTGCTAAACAAAGAAGAAGAAGCAGCTTCCTGGGTCGAAAACTTTAAGGAGGAAGCTTCCGCACTGGGTGATGAGATCAAAGCTGAAATAGGAGAAGACGCGACGATTTCCGTTTTCGAAAACTTCGATAAACAGCTGTATGTTTTCGGTGATAACTGGGGCCGCGGTA
The DNA here is from genome assembly GCF_042654445.1 of Bacillus daqingensis. Taxonomy (NCBI): domain Bacteria; kingdom Bacillati; phylum Bacillota; class Bacilli; order Caryophanales; family Bacillaceae; genus Bacillus; species Bacillus daqingensis. The sequence goes on along the minus strand of NZ_JBHSGK010000004.1, from coordinate 122,830 downwards.
CCGAAATCCTCTATCAGGAAATGGAGATGGCCATGCCGGAGCGCGTAGAGGAAGAAGCGCTTGAAGAAGGGTACTACGCGCTGTCTGCTGAGGTGCTGCCAGAATTCGCTGGTGACTATATGATCTTCAGTAAAGTAGCAGATACTGACAACTCGTTTACAGAAACGGAAACCTATCAAAACATTCCTGCTGTCGAGAACGGGAACGTCATCGAAGTGGACGCTATGTCGTTCTACTTTAACGATCCGCTGACACTCGACTACCAGCTGGACGTATTTGAAGAAGAGTTTCTCAACTAAGCCATGGGAAGGACGAACGGCATGCCTGCTATGAAACGTGCCCTTCCTCCTGCTGTTCTGCTGCCGGCCGGGTTTCTTCTGCTGGCAGTCTGTTTTTTTATGTCCTTGTTTCTCGGTGCTGCAGAGATTGGCCCAACAGATGTGCTTCGGGCTCTTTTTACAGCTGAGGGCGGAGAGAATCGTGATATTATCCGGAGCATGCGGCTGCCGCGAGAAACGGCAGCGGCGCTGACCGGAGCGGCGCTTGCTGCTTCCGGCGCAATCCTACAGGGAATGACGCGTAATCCGCTTGCCGACCCGGGACTGCTCGGGCTGACAGCAGGAGCGAATCTGGCACTCGCTGTATCCATCGCTTTTTTTACAACCACCTATTTTGGCACGATGATTGCCGGGATGATCGGTGCTGCTATAGCAGCAGCGATCGTCTTCGGTATCAGCCGTGCCGCCCGGGGTCCGGTTTCGCCATTTCGAATCGTCCTCGCTGGAGCTGCCGTCACTGCCTTTTTTGCTGCCGCGGCGGAGGGGCTTGGTCTGCTCTTTCGTATTTCACAGGAGGTTTCCATGTGGACTGCCGGCGGATTAATTGGCACGAACTGGACTCAAGTTCAAGTAGTCGCGCCGCTCATTGTAACCGGGCTGGCTGTGGCTCTTTTGCTATCGAGGCAGCTGACTGTGCTCAGCTTAAATGAAGAGACAGCTGTCGGCCTCGGCCAGCGCACAGAACTGATCAAAGCGGCTTTCTTTCTTATTGTGATTGTACTGGCCGGTTCAGCGGTGGCGCTTGTGGGAAATATGGCGTTTATCGGTCTCATGATTCCGCACATCGTCCGGCAAGTCGCCGGCACCGATTACCGGCTGATTCTGCCGCTTTCGATGCTCGTCGGTGCTGCTTTTTTACTGATTGCCGATACGCTCGGCAGAACGATGAATGCACCGTACGAAACACCGGTTGCCGCGCTGACGGCAATCGTCGGTCTTCCCTTCTTTTTATGGCTGATCAGAAAAGGAGGCCGAACATGACACCTCGTTATCGTCGCGCGCTCATCGTCAGCATTCTATTACTCCTTTTCACCGCCGCCGGCTCCGCTGCTCTCGGTCAGGCATCGCTTCCGCTTTCGAGAATGATTCCGGTGCTCTTCGGATTCGGAACCGAAACCGAGTCGTTTTTGCTTTTTGACATCCGTCTCCCGCGGATTTTGGTCACGCTTCTGGCAGGTGCAGCGCTTGCCGTTTCCGGTGCAGTGCTGCAGGGATTGACGAGAAATGATCTGGCAGACCCCGGCATCATCGGCATCAATGCCGGAGCAGGAACAGCAGTAGCTGTCTTTTTTCTGTTCTTCCCGATCAATGCGGGCAGCTTTATCTATGTTCTTCCGCTCGTGGCCTTTGCAGGAGCACTGGTCACAGCCGTTTGTATTTATGCAGCTGCCTATCAAAAAGGTGCCGGCCTGGAGCCGACTTCCTTCGTGCTAATCGGCGTCGGATTTTCCTTAGCACTGTCCGGCTTCATGATCGTGCTCATTTCTGGCACCGATCGCATGAAGGTGGACTTCATTGCCCGCTGGCTTGCCGGCGGCGTCTGGGGAACCGACTGGCCGTTCGTTGCGGCACTTGCTCCGTGGCTGTTGCTGCTCGTTCCGCTTGTGCTTTTCGGCAGCAGATCGCTTAACGTGATCGGCCTTGGTGAACAGGCAGCGGCAGGTCTTGGCGTTGCTCTGAAGCGGACGCAGATTCTGCTTATCCTTTGTGCCGTGGCGCTTGCAGCCGCTGCTGTTTCCGTTACCGGCGGTATCGCGTTTGTCGGCTTAATGGCGCCGCATATTGCCCGTTCCTTTTCCGGGGCCGATTACCGGCGGACGATTCCGCTCGCCATGATTATCGGCGCTTTTCTGCTCGTTTTGGCGGATACGATCGGCCGCACAGTGCCGGTAACGGACGGGATTCCTGCCGGTGTCGTCGTCGCCTTAATCGGTGCGCCTTATTTTGTTTATTTGCTGCTCCGCGGCCGGACGTGAATGCTCGAGGCTTTCAGTCAGAAAAGCGGTGCCGGAGGGCTGAATCAGCTCCTCGGCACCGCTTTTCATTTGTATTGATTATCCATCAGTCGGTTATGGAGCCAGGTTTGAAACCGTTCTTCCGCATGAAATGAAAATCCGAGCAAGCTTGCTGTTTCACTGGCTGCCGAGGAAAAAGCCTGCCAGATCTCGGGAAGAAGCCCGGCAATTTCCGCTCGATCTGCTCGTATATACGTTCGTTGAAGCATCTGCCACTCTGCTCCCGGTACAATCGCTGACAGGCTGTCTCCGTGCTTTCCAGCATAGACTGGTTCGTTCGCTTCTGCAGCTGCCTTCCAGCTGATCATCCGCCGATATTCTTTTCGGAGTATCGATACGTGTTCCAACGCATAGAGCAGCTGCCCTCTTGCCAGCCCTTTGACGACATAGGGAGACACCCACCAGAATTCATTGCAGCAGTCGGCATATTCAGCTGCTGTCGGCAGAGCCACTGTAAAACCAGGTTCCTGCTGGAGGGCAACATGCTGAAGCAAGTTGTCTTTATCGAGAAGCATCCTGCCCGGCTCACCCTGCTGCAGGTAGTTCTCTGCCAGCTTGACCGGAACGAGCGTCAGATCAATGCGTCTGCCGTCGGCGAACTGCATGAGAATCGGGAACCAGCCGAGTCCGTGCGGTTCAGCCAGTGTGGAAAGCTCGGGCCGCTGCATGATCAATCGTTCTCCAAAAGGCGCAAGCCAGGCTCTATCCCGCTGCAAATCTTCCACCTCTGTGACGTAATAGGCGACGTCATAGTCCATCCACTCGTCTTCCGGGGCTCCGGAAACTCTGGAGCCGTGGAGCGTCACCGCCCGCACCGTCTCCATCGTTTCAGCCATTTCCAGTATCAGCTTGAGCATCTCAGCATTCGTCCGCACCGCCGTCAGCCCGCCTTCACTTCCTGATTGGCAGAAGCGGTGATCCGGCTGCCGTTGACCGACAGCTCCACGCTCTGATTTGTTTCATTGATGACTGTGATCCCGCTTTTCGCTACCCGAATCAACAGGCGGGCGCCTCCAAAGACGATTTTAAATGAATAGCCGTCCCAGTTTTCCGGCAGAACAGGATTCAGGTGCAGCTCTCCATTACGGACTCTCATACCACCGAAGCCTTGTACCACTGCCATCCACGTGCCGGCCATGCTTGTAATATGACAGCCGTCTTCCGTATCGTTGTTGTAATTATCGAGATCGAGCCGCGCCGTCCGCAGATACATGTCGTACGCTTTTGCCTCGTAGCCGAGTTCACAGGCGAGCACCGCGTGCACACACGGGGAAAGCGATGATTCATGCACCGTCATCGGCTCATAAAAATCAAAATTGCGGCGCTTCGTTTCGTCATCATACTCGTGATTTAAAAAGTGCAGCCCCTGCAGAACGTCAGCTTGCTTAATAAAACAGGAGCGAAGAATCCGGTCCCACGACCAGTTCTGATTAAGCGGAAGATGCTTTTCCTCCAGCTCGCTGACAGCCATCAGCTCTTTATCGAGAAACCCGTCCTGCTGCAAAAACACGCCCGTTTCCTCATCATACGGTTCATACATATTGGAGCGGATGTCGCCCCACTTAGTCAATTCGTCATCGGTTATACCCAGCTGCTTCTGCCATGTTGTGAACAGCTCCGGCTGTTTCTCTTTCCACGCAGTAAGCGTGTCAAGCGTGTAGGAAAGGGTCCAGGCGGCAATCCGGTTCGTATACCAGTTGTTATTCACGTTGTTTTCATACTCGTTCGGACCGGTAACCCCAAGCATCATGTATGCCCCGCGCCGTTTGTTGTACAGCACGCGATCCTCCCAGAATCGGGAAATCTCCACGAGAACCTCGATTCCCGCTTCTTCTATATAAGAGGTGTCCCCCGTATAGTCCGTATATTGATAAACCGCATAAGCGATCGCCCCATTGCGGTGGATCTCTTCAAACGTAATTTCCCATTCATTATGGGACTCTTCCCCGTTCATCGTGACCATCGGATAAAGGGCACCCTTTGTAAAACCAAGCTTCGCTGCGTTTTCTTTCGCTTTTCCGAGCTGATTCCAGCGATAGACGAGCAGATTGCGGGCGATGCGGGAATCAGCCGTCGCCAAGTAAAACGGCAAGCAGTAGGCTTCTGTATCCCAGTAGGTGCTGCCACCGTACTTTTCGCCGGTAAAGCCCTTTGGTCCAATATTGAGCCTTGCATCTTCGCCGGTATACGTCTGATTCAGCTGGAAGATATTAAACCGGATGCCCTGCTGCGCTGCCGTGTCTCCTTCTATCACAATATCGCTGTCGAGCCATTTGGTTTCCCACGCCTCTGCCTGCTCTTTCTGAAGCTGCTTAAAGCCGGCCTGAAGCGCAGCCTCCAGCGCCTGCTCCGCTTTCGCCTGCAGCGCTTCCTTCGCATGATCGCGGTTCGTCACGTGTGCGGTATACTTGTAAATCGTCGTTGCTTCCCCGTCTTTCAACGCGATATCTGCCCGGACACCCGCGTATTTATCGCGGAGGACAGGTGTCGATTCGATCGGGGTGTAGCTGCCGTTCTGGTGGATTTCTGTTTCCTTCACCGTGCAGTAGTGAAAATCAAGCTTCTTTGTCTTCACGGTAACAGAGGCGCGCATGCCGTTCACAGACTGGTTCACCGGATCCCAGAACTTCTCATCGTAGTTGGCATCAGTATTTTTAATGTCGCCGTCGAGATACGATTCCAGCTCCAGCTGCCCGCTGAATCCTTCCGGTGTCAGCTCATAGGACAACGCGCCAATTTCCTTGCGCGCCATGCTCACAAAGCGGACAGCCTTAATATGAACGCGTTTTTCCGGACTGAGTTTTGCTGTAAACGTCCGCTTCAGGAAGCCTTCCTTCATGTTCAGTTCTCGGCGGAAATCGGTCACCTCAACTTTTGCCAGATCAAGCTCTGTTCCGTCAATGATCAGCTTCAAGCCGATCCAGTTCGTCGCATTCAATACTTTTGCAAAGTATTCCGGATAGCCGTTTTTCCACCAGCCGACGCGCGTTTTGTCCGGATAGTAGACGCCTGCCATGTAGCTGCCCTGCAAGGAAGAGCCGCTGTAAGTTTCCTCGGAATTTGCGCGCTGACCGGTATGGCCGTTGCCGATACTGAACAAGCTCTCGGATATTTCCTGCTTCTGCGGATCAAATCCCTCTTCAATTATGGACCATGGATCCTGCTTTACATAAGGCTTCATCATATATGCATCTCCCTTCACGGATAAAACGGCTTTTACAGCGCTGTTTGATTGTGCAATCGTTTGCATCCCGAAATAAAAAAGAAAAGCCGTTTTTGACTATACAAGCAGTTTACCATGTTTTTCAATTTAAAGAAAGCGCTTCATATACCTGCATGCAAGACAGACGTTGCTCTTTCTGCTATCGATAAAAGTCCCAAAACGGTTAATAAAGGTTGTTTTCTGCTGTGCCGGTTGTTTTAGAAGCATCTGATCAATGAAAGTCCCTCCTCCCCATGATCTGGATATTAGTACACTAATATTTCGTCGCCCGAACAGCATTGATAATTCCTACTGTTGCAAGTATTCTGAATTTAGCGCAGAGGCAGAAGCAGCTTACACAAGGTACTGCGCCTTCTGCTCCCATAACAGCTTTGTATACTGGCGCTTATTTAAGATTTCAAAAAACAGCAGCGCCCGCTGGTAGGCTTCTTCGATTTCGGTCTTCTCTCCCGGTGCTGTGCGCTCGAGACACTGGCCCCGGTAGTAATAAAGCTGACCGAGCATCGACATGTTTTCCTGCTCAATCGAACGTTCTATGGCACGGCTGATCACCTGCTGTGCCTGATCGATCTCACCCATGTCATACAGCGTTTTCGCTTTGTTGTACATGACGCGGATCAGAAAAGCATCATAGTCCAGCTCGTTAGCTGCCGATTTTGTCCGGACTCGAGTGGTTAAAATCCGATCCTGATAGTAAATCGTCTGCAGCGGACGTCCTTCAAACGCATGAAGGTACGCGAGGGTGTTCATGATACGCAGGTGAAGATGGTGGCGGCGAATTTCCGTATCGTCTCCTTCTTCAAGCAAATAGCGCAGCCGGTGGATCGCTTCCCGCGTATCAATCCGCCCAGTGTAGTAGCTGGAGACGGTGTGAAACCAGGTGAGATAGCAGTCGAGAGAAGCATCTTCAATTGCACTCTCTGCACGCAGCTTCTCAATAAGCTCGTAAATCTCTTCGTGCTTCCGTTCACGGGCAGCCGCTTCAATTTGACTGACGACCTGATCGCGCGCTTCGAAGTCAGGTTCGATGAAGACATCGATAAAGAGCGTCAGCGGTGTATCAAGACGAAGGGCCAGGTAGTAAAGTGTATCAATTTTCGGGATCATATCGCCCTTCTCGATTTGGGAAATGGCACCCTGGGTACAAATTCCGTCGGCAAGCTGCTTTTGTGACATTCCTTTTTCTTTGCGGATCGCAGCGATGGTAGACCCGAGCATCTGACTGTTCATTATGCATCACCTGTTTCTGGACTTGGTCTTTTCACTATACCGTACTTTTTAAAGGAGGTGAACGAATCATGAAATACCTGCTCATGGCAGCACTCATTGTCACGTTTGCCGGAGGTGCCGTCTCAGGCTCTCTCACAGCGGCTGATCTGCCTTACGAAGATTCAGTCGAGCCGATGGACCTGCCTTATGAAGACTAAAATTCCTACTATTTGATGAAAGGATGATTGGATGAAGAAAGCTGCTTTTGGAGGACTTACTGCTGCATTGCTTTTAATTCCGTTCACGGCTGGTGCTGAAACGGCTGAAGTGGAAACGGAAGGCGATAAAGAGGAGTACCTGATCCAGTTCGACGGACCGGCGGAAGCGGGCTTAATGAATGCTTTCGGCGTAGAAGACGAGGATGTGCTTTACGAATATGATTACCTCCCGGTTAACCTCGTTGAACTGACAGACAGCCAGGCAGAAGCGCTCGAGGATCACCCGCACGTCGCGGCGCTTGATGAGAACGCAGAAGTAACAACGCTGCAGGATATCCCTTACGGCATTGAAAGCGTACAGGGTGTGCAGGCGCAGGAGCTCGGTTTCCGCGGAGACGGCATGGATGTAGCGATTCTGGATACAGGGATCGACATTAGCCACGAGGATCTGGCAGCTAACGTCCAGGGCGGCTTTTCCGTCTTCAGTGATTCCGCTAACTCCAATCCATTTTCTGACGGAAACGGCCACGGAACGCACGTAGCCGGAACCGTTGCAGCTGTTGAAAACGATCTCGGCGTTCTCGGCGTCGCGCCGGATGCAGATCTGTACGCGGTCAAAGTACTCAGCAACGAAGGCAGCGGTTCCCTCGACGGCATCGCACGCGGCATTGAGTGGTCGATTGAAAACGACATGGACATCATCAACATGAGTCTTGGCGGTTCTTCCGGCTCCTCTGTGCTTGAAAACTTTACCGATCTCGCTTATGACGAAGGCATTCTTGTCGTCGCAGCAGCCGGTAACGACGGTAAAGGGATGGGCTTCTTTGATACAGTCGGATTCCCGGCTCAGTATGAGTCCGCGATGGCTGTCGCCGCTGTGGATGAGAACAACAACACAGCTTCCTTCTCCAGCGCCGGACCAGCCGTTGAAATTTCAGCTCCAGGTGTAAACGTGCTCAGCACCGTGCCTGGAAACGGCTACGATGCCCTGAACGGTACGTCTATGGCAGCACCGCACGTTGCGGGTGTCGCTGCCCAGGTTTGGCAGGCGAAACCGCACCTTTCCAACGTCCAGCTACGCCAGCTGCTGAACGACACAGCAGAACCGCTCGGCGCCCAGCGTGACTACGGAAATGGTCTGATTCAGTCTGTCGACGCCATCAATCAGTAAGTAAGTAACACCCCTCTCCCCCTTTCTTGAGAGGCCGTCCCCCTGCCCGGGACGGCCCTTTTTTTGTGCGGGAACGACTATGGCGGGGGAAGGATCGGGCTTATACGGAGAGGCAGCGTTTTTTGCAGGGGTTACGCCTGCTTCAAGTTCAGCTTTCGACGTTTTCGTGCCGGTCTTTTTTGCAGGCGCCGGATATGAGTACGCAGCGGTGAAATGATAACTTGAACATCCAGAATGAAAACTTCCGGCACGATCGTGATAAGATTTTCGTTATCAAGAACGCCAGTTGATAACAAAGTCAAGTTTCAGCCTGGAAATCATAAGTTCAGAACCGAGATTGAAATGTTTGATGCTCCAAATAATAAGTTTGCGCACATCCGTAACAACTTTCTTCCCTCGGAAAGCTGACCTTAACTCTCGCCTTCGAAAAGTTGAACGGTTGCCCGTGAAAGTTGAATGTTTTCCTCCGCCAGTTAACGCTTTCTTCGTTATAACAGTTCTAAGTTGATGCTCGTGAACACTTTCGCAGCAAGGTTAATGCTTTGCGGGCGAAAGTTGAACATTTGCCAGACGAGGTTAACGCTTTCGCGGAAAAAGTTGAACATTTTCCTTGCTCCTCAGCTTCTCACGTACGCTGAAGGAAGAAGACGAGTTGACACCCGCCCTAAAATTGGAATATGATTACCATATACCGTACTTTTTGAGGGAATTTATTAAACAGAAGGCGGGCTTGATTAGCTGCAGACTGCAGAAGAGATCGCGTTAGAAACGGGAGGAAGAAAGATGATTGAAGACTATCTGCGGGCGTTTTCCGGAAAGCTCTATATGTTTACGGACCGGCAGAAAAAACCGGTTCTTCGGCAGGTGCGTGAGGAGTTAGAGGAAGTAAAGTCCGGGCTTATCGAGCACGGCGAGGACAGCGTTCAGGCGGAGAAGCTGGCCGTGCGTCAGTTTCCGCCTCCTTCTGAGCTTGCTGCGGAATGGAATGAATCCGAGCAGGAACGGTACGACGAGCAGTTTCAGCCCCGAAACCTCGGCCTTGCTCCGCTGCTTTCCCAGGGGATGCTCGTCCCGCTCTTTTTCCTGCAGTGGCCGATTATGTATGGATCCTGGAACGATCCGGGCCGCTATGCGTTCTGGCTGACGGCCCTTGTCATCGGCCTGCTTCTATTCATGTTCTATTTCCGCAGACGGCCAAACGCCTACCTGCTCTCCGTTGTGAAACAAATGCGCTGGGTGTATGCCGCTTTGCTTGCCGCGGTTCCCGTTCATTTCGGTCTTTTCTTTTTAATAGGCACCGGCGAGCTCCTGTTCAGCCTCGTTTACGGCGCTGTTTTTCTAGCGTTCCTGCTGGTATTCGGAGTCGTTTTTGAGCGCTGGCGGAAACGGGCGTTAGAGCTGCCTCACTAAGCTTCTTCCGCTGTAATTTCCACTTTCATCCGGTCTGGGTCCTCCGTGTAAAGCGCATAGTGATCCGGTCCGCCTGCAAACGGATGCCGGTCCTCGTACAGGATCGGCATCCCTCTTTTTTTGACCTCCTGCGTCAGCCGGTCAACGTCGGCTTTCGTCGGCACCCGGAAGGCGAGATGATTCAACCCGGTGCGGCAGCGATGATACGGAACGTCCTGAAATCGCTCCTCCGTCTGCACGATGACGAGATAAAAGTCGCCATGGCGCCAGCTTCTCCCTTCTTCCCAATGCTGAAACGGGGTAAATCCAAGCTCCTGCAGCAGCCAACCCCAGTAAGCCTCGGATTCATCCAGCCGGCTGACGTACAGCTCCAGATGATCCAGCGGGTTCACAGCGATTCCTCCAGCTTCGCCGTCATGCGCAGCTCATCATAATACACGCCGTCTACAAAAAGTGCTTCCACTTCTCTGCCGGTCACCGAAAAACCAAATTCCTCATACAGCGAAATAGCAGCGTGATTCTGAGCAGTGACGTACAGGTTCAGCTGCTCAATGTAGGCGTCAACCTCGGCCGCTTCCCAGACCGCCTCCAGCAGCCTGCGTCCGATGCCGTGCCTTCGCATAGACGGATGGACGAAAAAGGCGGTTATCTCTGCCCGATGCTGCACCTTCTTCAGCTGCTGCGGGAACAGTGTAATCACGCCGCACAGTCTTTCTCCGTCGAAGGCGCCGTAGGTCCAGGCTTTGCTTTCCTGAAATCGTTTCTTAAATTTCTCTACCCCGTGCTTCGCTTCCTCATCCAGGCTTGTCGCAAATGCCTCGGGGTGCATCTGAAGCGCCTGCAGGCGAAGCTGAAAATAAGCTGCCGCATCCCATTCCTCCAGCCGTTCGACGTTCATCATTCCGTCACCACCTTTGCAAAAATACACGTATCGCGCAGACCTCCGCGTTCATAGCGCGTATCCTGACGCAAAATTCCTTCCAGCGTAAAACCGAGCCGCTCCGCCACCGCCCTGCTTTTTTCATTTTTCGTGTCGCAGCGAATTTCAATCCGGCGCGCGCCCATTTCACATTCAGCGAAGCGCGCGACCCCGGCAACCGCCTCTGTTATGTACCCCTGTCCGCTGTAGCGCGCATCCACCCAGTAGCCGATTTCCACTTTCGGGACGGTCCAGTCCACCCTGTGCAGTCCGCTTGAGCCGACGTAGGCGCCATCTGTTTTACGGAACAAAAACAGCCGGAAATCGCTTCGTTCCAAGTAGCGGAGTGCTGCCCTGCGCAGCTCGGCTTCTGTTTCTTCCACCGTGTCATCCAGCGGGATAAACGGCAGCCATTCTGCTAGTGACGAACGAGTCGCCTGCTTCGCTTCCCAGACGGCTTGGCCGTCGCCCGGCATCGGCATACGGATAATCAGCCGCTCTGTTTCAAACTGCTCCGGCACCGTTCGTAATATATCCTCCATCTCTACTCCTCCTCGTTAACCTCTTTTAACGCCGGCATTACTTGCTCCCAGTATTGGCTGCTGTGCGGCACAAGGTCCTCCTTGGCCAGTACGAGTCGCCTGCCTGTGTCCGAAATCCCGCTGCAGGCAGAACGCACACCCGCAATAAGCTCCTGAAACTCCTCCAGCTTCACGCTGCAGGCCCCGTCGGCTTCGCCATCGCGAAACTGAAGCCGGTTGACGACATCGCGATCGGTATGCAGCTGGAACACGTGGCAGTGCTCCCGATCTAAAAAAGCACCGATTTCAATCTCGTCTTGCAGTCGCCCGAGCGGACGCAGGTCCGCCATCGTCACCTGCAGACCGATTTCCTCCTCCATTTCTCTGACACCGTCTGCCGCCTGTTCACCCGCCGTCAGGTGACCGGCAGCTGTAATATCATAGAGCGCGGGGAAGTCACGCTTTACGCTGCTTCGACGCTGAAGCACCACATAGCGGTCTTCCTCGTCATCAAACGTGACCCAGCACTGAAACGTTTCGTGCCATTCTCCTTCGCGGTGCACCTCATCCCGGCTCATCGTTCCTCTTTTCTCGTAGTCCCTTGTGAAAGTAGTTACGTGCTCCACACATCTTCCTCCTCATACCATGCCGGCTTTAATTGCTTAAAGTGATGATGATCGCGTAAAGCCCGGTCGATTCGTCGTCTCGTCATCTCCTCTTCTTTCGGAGCAAACATCTGACCCCAGGCAAGCGACGAGAACAGCACCATCGCAGTATATAAGCTGTACCGTTCCCAAAAAGCAGACGGTACCTGATCGTGAAAGTACCTGTGAATCTGTCCGCAGGCAAAGGCTCTGCTGTCATCGAGCTGAAAGAGCGCTGTTTTGACAAAATCGTGATAAGGGTCGCCCCAATCCATATTGTCAAAATCAATTACACCTGTCAGCCGGCCGCCGGATACAAGAAGATTTCCAAGATGAAAATCATCGTGCTGCAGCCGCTCCGGCACACGATTCATCCAATGCCGGTGCCGCTTCACCCATTCTGAAACCTTATGTATTCCCGAAAACGTCAGCTTTTTCTCTTTACACACCGCTTCGTAGCGGAGGTGCTTTTCCCACGCACGATCGGCCCAGCCGATTTTTTCTGCAGGCGCTTTTACGTCATGAAGCTTCCGCAGCATAGCGCCTGCTTCTCGGCCCAGCCTGTACATGTCTGCTTCTGTCTTCGACGCTTTGCAGCTTCGCAGATCTTCTCCTTCGATCCAGCTCAGCTGCACCCAGAGATACGGGGCCTCTTCCTGCACACACATTACTTCCTGCACAGGCAGCCCCTTCATAAACAGCCGCTCCATCACACGGAGCTGTTCCCGACGCTTTGCCTGCTCTGCAAGCGGAAACCGTTTTATGACCGACCTTCCTGTCCCGTCCTCTGCCAAGTAGCACGGATGTTGCGAAAATCCTTTTAACTGCTTTACTCGTTTGCCTGCAAATAAGTCCATACTCTTTCTCCTTGAAGCTGTGCATGTTAGAAGACATCCAGGCCTCTCGTTATGTACACTGTCTTTACGAAGGAGGCGATACGCATGTTTCGAAAACTCCGCTCCCTGTTTGGAGGACGACGCTGCGAGTTCTGCGGCAAAGCTTCCAGCGAAGCACAGCGCTATGAAGATGAATCAGGCAGACCGATCCATGTCTGCTTTCAATGTGTACCGTACGCGGAGCGCCGCGGCTATCCGAAGCGTTAACCGCGGCGCCCCGACTGATTAATGCATAACAAGTCCGCCGTCAACGACCAAGTTCTGGCCGGTCACTGCCCGCGACCACGGCGAGCTGAAAAACAGCACGGCATCCGCCATTTCCTCTGGTGTCGTTACCCGCTGAAGCGGCGTCGTCTGCCGAATGATATCGAATACCTCCGGTGTCGTTACGCTGCTCGCATCCGTCTTTTCCAGCAGGCCGCCTGATACCATATTGACGGTGATGCCGGACGGACCGAGCTCCTTCGCTGCATTGCGGGTAAAGCCGAGCAGCGCCGCCTTTCCGGACGTATATTCATGGTACGGAACGACCGGATGTTGAACGAGGTTCGTGCCGATCATGATGAGGCGGCCGAATTCCTGTTTCTTCATCGACGGAAGCACGGCTTGCACGACGTTTAACGCCCCCTTCACACTTCCCTCCATCTGTGTTTCAAACGATTCCCAAGAGACGTGCTCCAGATCCTCCTGCGCCTCCGGGTCAAAGCGGAAATCGACGAGCGCATTATGAACGGCGGTGGACACCGGCGCTCCAAAATGACGCTCTCCTTCCTGAACGAGACGCGCTAGTTCTTCTTTCTTTCTGACATCGGCCTGAAGTGCCACTGCCGGTTCCCCAATTTCACGGGCCAGCGCCTCTGCTTTTTCCTGGCTTTGATAATAATTAATGATTACCCGCGCTCCCTCGGCTGCAAATGCCTTGGCGCATGCGGCACCGAGTCCGCGCCCTGCACCGGTGATCAGAACAACCTGGTCCCGAATATTCATATCTGCTTCTCCCCTTATTCGTTTATAATGAGCATGTCGTGATCGTTAAATTCACAGTCTTCTGAATAGGCGGCTTCCCAATAGTAGCCGTCCGGGTCGCGGAAATAGCCGCTGTACCCTCCCCAAAAGACGCGCTGCGCCTCTTTAACGATCGTTCCGCCAGCGTTGTGAGCAGCTTGCAGCACGTCCCGCACTTCCTGTTCCGATTTTGTGTTGTAGGCAAGCGTCATGCCGGTAAACCCTTCAGAAGGTGCTGCGCCAATATCTTCAGCAAGCTGGTCTTTTGGAAACAAAGCAAGCCGGGTGCCTGCGTTTTGAAAAAAGATAATCCCGTCCTCCGGGCTGCCGCTCGTTTGCATGCCGAGCCCGTCCCGGTAAAAGGCAAGCGAGCGCTTCAGGCTGCTGCACCCAAGCGTAATGAGATGAATGCTGTTCACGTAAATCCCTCCTCCGCTCTTTTATTCGATTCTGATTCAAGGATTCCTCTATTTTCCTGCAGGCGTTTTACATTTTCAGCTTGCGGCGTTATGATACGTAGGGATATTCTTCTCGATATTTATGTGAAAAGAGGGAGACGTTATGGCATACGAAATCCATGATACGATGCTTTCCGAGGAAACGATTCAACGACGTGTTCAGGAGCTTGCGGATGAGATTCAGAAGGATTTTCACGATGAGCCCGTCACGTTGATTGCAGTATTGAAAGGCTCGTTCGTCTTTGCAGCTGATCTGATGCGGGCGTTTAAGTCAACGGTCAATGTTCAGGTCGACTTCATCTCGGTTTCCAGCTACGGCAATCAGACAGAAACGACCGGCAAGGTCAAGCTTTTAAAGGATCTCGACAGCAATATCACCGGTGAAAACGTCGTCGTCGTGGAAGACATCGTCGACAGCGGCTTGACGCTTGATTTTCTCGTCGATCACCTGCGCATGCACCGTCCCAAAAAGATGGCTGTCTGCACGCTGCTCGACAAACCGGAGCGCCGCCGCGTGGAACTGCCGATCGATTACGTCGGCTTCGTGATTCCCGATGAATTTATCGTCGGCTACGGCATTGATTACGCCCAGCAGTTCCGCAACCTTCCGTATATCGCAAGCGTACGTCAGACAGCTGAATAAGCGATACGTAAGCCGTCCTCAGGGGGCGGCTTTTTTGCTGATCATTCGATCCGGAAAGCCGTGCAAAGGCGTGAAGCTGTTTCTGTGCAACGACCGAGGAACGGTGCCGGTCTTACTGTGCCTGCACAAAAAAGAAGCGGCGCGCGGCCGCTTCTTTCTCGTTTACTGTTATCAGCCCTGATTGTTCGGGCGGACAATAATTTCGTTCACATCGACGTTTTTAGGCTGCTGAACCGTGTAATAGACAGCTTCAGCGATGTCCTTGCTGTCAAGCGGCGTCATTTTGCCTTTGCCGAAATTCTTTTCGAACATTTCCAGCACGTCTTCGTCTGTGATCGTTTCTGTCAGCTCCGTATCCACGACACCCGGTGAAATGGATGTCGTACGGATATCAGTGCCGGCGAGCTCTTTGCCGAGACCTTCCATGATCACGCGTGCTGCAAACTTCGTGCCGCAGTAAACGGCTCCGGAAGGCATGATTTCATGGCCCGCAATCGAGGACGTTGTAATAATGTGTCCGCTGTTCTGCTCCTGCATATGCGGCAGCACAGCGTGAATACCATACAAGACGCCCTTGATGTTAACGTCGACCATCTTTTCCCACTCATCGACCTTGCCTTTTTCCATGAAGCTGAGCGGCATCAAGCCGGCGTTGTTGAAAAGCACATCGACGCCGCCGAACGTGTCGACCGTAAATTGGATCAGCTCGTGGACTTCATCCTTTGACGTCACATCCGTCTGCTTGATCTCTACTTTACCTGGCTTGTCCTGCAGGCTGTGCTGAAGCTCTTCAAGCCGTTCTTTTCGACGCGCAGCAAGCACGACGTTCGCTCCTTCGTCTGCAAACTTTGCAGCTGTTGCTTCTCCGATTCCGCTGCTTGCGCCGGTGATAACAATCGTTTTTCCGTTCATATCAGACATGGTCGAACCACCTTTTCGTCATTTTTGCGTGCACGGTTTGTCTACCCGCAATTGTCTGATTAAAAACGCGGCTTAGTACAGCCGCTCCCGGTATCCGGTCTGAAGACGTTCTTCAAGCTCTGCTTCCGACTGCTCGGAAGCGGCGTGTGCCTTCATCATTTCTGCAGCACGCGGCAGGCTTTCGACCTTCGGCCACGTGTCCGGCTTCCAAAGCTCAGAACGCCTCAACGCCTTGGCACAATGGACGAAACAGCTCTCCACTGTCACCCCGATCGCAAGCCACGGCTTCTTTTCCTTCACCGCCATGCTTGCTAGCAGGTCTTCCTCTTCTGTTAATACGGCTGTCCCATTGACGCGGAGCGTTTCACCCATCCCCGGGATGAAAAATTCCAGTCCGACGTGCGGATTTTCGATCAGATTAAGGAGAGAGTCGAATCGTTTATTACCCGGCCGCTCCGGAATGACGAGCCGCTGATCGTCCAGCACGCGGACAAAGCCGGGCTGATCGCCGCGCGGTGAAGCCTGGCACTTCCCTGACGCGTCCGCCGTGGCCATGACCAGAAATGGGGAGCGCGCGATAAACGAAGCCGCATGATGGTCAATCAGCTGAATTTCTTTTTTAACGGCAAGTTCACTCGGGGCTCCCAGCTTTTCCCGCAGCGCAGCCTCTGAGGTGATCATGTCTTTCCAGTCCGTCATGATGCGCCCTCCGGCACGAACCGCACCCGGTTCATGTCTTCTGCCTCTTCTTTATTGTAAATCATCTCTTCAAATTCTCCTTCCGTCCAGATGGTCATCTGATCTTCATAGTGCGGCGAGCGCCACTGACCGGACTGTCCTGGAATGTTCACGTCGTAAAACCGGTCTGTGGAGGCTAAATCTCCGATAAAACGCCAGCCCGCACCGTGATTGGCGATCCCGGTTTCCTCATCAAAGCTCGACGCTCCCGGCGTAAATCCGCTTCCGCCCATCTCCCCGCCGTTTACGTTCAGCAGATGATTTAACGGCCAGACCGCTCCGAGTGGATGCGCAATTTCCACCTGGTGC
This sequence comes from Bacillus daqingensis, assembly GCF_042654445.1. Classification (NCBI taxonomy): domain Bacteria; kingdom Bacillati; phylum Bacillota; class Bacilli; order Caryophanales; family Bacillaceae; genus Bacillus; species Bacillus daqingensis. The sequence goes on along the minus strand of NZ_JBHSGK010000004.1, from coordinate 106,192 downwards.
CAGTCTCCCCAACGCCAGGTTGAGGCACTGCCGCCCTGCAGCTCCTCCGCCTGCTGGACGGCTTCAAAAAATGTTTCCCGAGCGGCTTTGGCAAACGGGACTTGATACCGCTCATCGAGATACGCAAAAACGACATCCGTTTCCGCAGCATCGGCTATGACCCGGTGTCTCGATACGTGATTCGTCACCTCTACCTGCAGATAGCGCTCAAACAAGGTCTGCGGCAGCCCTTCGTACCAAAGGTGCCAGATGAGCGCTCCGCTGCTGTCGACATCTTCGAGATAATCCCACTGTTCGAGCTGCTCCAGTGCCTCTTCCTCTAGATCGGACAGCTCGCCCAGTATCTCCCCTTCCAGATCCGTTCCGCCGTGCAGTTCTGCATCCCAGTCACGGACCGCTTCTGTCATGAGCGGAACGAGCATTTCTGCCTGCGTATTGACGACATCGGTCTGCATCTCCCGCATCGTTTCCAGCGTAAATGGATCGCCGGATGCCTGCTGTTCAGCAATCATCTCCTCCAGCCGGAGACCGCGGTAGGGAAAGTAGCTGCGTCCGATTTCATAGTCAAAGTCCTCATCAACCGGCATGTGGTTTGCCGTCATCACATAGCCCTGCTCCGGGTTCATCTCGCCCGGAAGTTCATCCGGCTCCAGAAACCCATCCCACTGAAAGTCCGGATCCCACCCCGGAACCGGAAACATGCCGTCACCGTTCTGGCGCACAGGCAGAAGCGCCTGTCCCTGCCAGCCGAAACTGCCGTCTGTATCTGCAAAAACCCAGCCAAGCCCCGGAGTGACAAACCCTTCCAGTCCAGCTGCGAATTCTTCAGCGGTTTCCGCCCGATTGACACGGAGAATGCCGTCGAGTTCTTCACCGGGCTCCAGCCCGCTCCAGCGCAAAGAATATGCCTGATACGGTCCTTCGTCGATCACACGGTTCATGACCGGGCCATTTCTCGTTTCGTCCACGTAGTGAACATACGGCTCCGGTTCATCGTCAATGTGTATTTCCTCATAATGACGCTCTGCTTCTTCCCATTCACCGTCGTATAAGTATTCATTCGGATTTTCCGGATTCACCTGCTCCAGAAACACATCCTCGTAGTCCGCGCTCAGTGACGTGACACCCCAGGCAACCTCTCCGTTATGACCGAGCACGACGCCTGGGATACCGGGGACCGTCACGCCAATCGAATGAAAATCGCCGGTGAGCTCCAGGTGTGTCTGATACCAGACGCTCGGCACAGCAAGATCCAGGTGCGGATCGTCCCCGATCATTGGAGCACCTGACTCTGTCCATTCCCCGCCGATGACCCAGTTGTTGCTCCCGTTCCACGGCTCCGGCAGCAGCTCCGACAGCTCCTCCAGGTCCGGCTCCACGATCCCCGCCTGCTCCTTCGTCAGCTCCTCATAGGCTGCGACAGCCGTGCTTTCTGAAGCTTCCGGCAGACCGTCTCCTATCACCGGAAATTCGTCTACTTCGGCATAGTCGGGAAACATCGCTTCCGCTTCTGCCCCGAAGCGGCGCACGAGTTCATAGTGAGTCAGCTCATCCCGGAAATTCCCTGTAAGCGTGTAGCCCATGTACTTAACGGCAATGGCCGTATCTTCTGCTGTCCATTCATCCGGCCGGTAGCCGAGAATGCGAAATTCCAGCGGCTGTTCACCCGCCTCAAACGCATCATCAATGTAACCTGTGACCCCGGCCGCAAAGGCATCCACCATCCGGGCCGTTTCCTCATCAAACTGCTCGATGATCCCATCGACTGCGCGGTGCATCCCATAGGAACGGAAATACTTATCGCTTTCCAGTGCATCCTCGCCGATCACCTCTGCCAGGCGCCCGCCGGCTAGCCTGCGGGTCATGTCCATTTGAAACAGCCTGTCCTGAGCCATCACGTATCCTTGCGTATAAAACAAATCTTCCAGCTCGTCCGCCTGAATCTTTGCGACGCCGCGGCTGTCCCGGATCACTTCCACTTCTGCCGTGAGAGGCGCCTCGATCGTCTCCCCGTCGAGCTGCGGATGGCTCTGGGCTGAAAACCACCAGATAAACAGCAGTCCTGCCAGCAGCAAACTGCACATCGTGAGCAGCATGATAATTCCGACACGCACGTAACGGCGCTGAAAAAATGGTTTTTTCTCTATGTAGCCTCGGTCCTGCATCGTTGATTCCCCCTGCTTTTGTTACCAGCCTCTGCCGGCTTTCGTGTGGTCGATGCTGCAGCTTACCTCGATCTTTCCGTTCGTTCCGTCCCAGTCTACGATCGTCAAACACGTTTCATGCACATATGGCGGTTCCCAAATACGACGGAGCGGACGATCTTCAAATCGGTTAATCAAAAGCTTGATCACAACGGTGTGCGTAACGAGCAGAACGTTCCCGCTCGAGGTCCGGCTGATGTCCTCCAAAAAGCCATTCACGCGCTTCTCCACTTCGCCGTACGTTTCGCCGCCGTTCGGCTGAAAGCGCTCCGGATCCTCCCAAAACGTCTGCCACGTCTTTTTTTCGGAAGGGTGCAGGTCTTCCTGACGCTTTCCTTCCATCGAACCGAGGCGCATCTCCTTTAAGCCCTCGTGCACGTGAATCTGCTGATCAGGCACAAGAATGTCAGCTGTCTGCTCTGCCCGCTTGAGCGGACTGGCCCATGCTTCATCAAAGGGAACCTCTTTGATCCTCTCCCGAAGCAGCCCGGCATCGCGGATTCCCGTCTGGGTGAGCGGCGAATCGCCCCATCCCTGCATCCGCTTTTCCACGTTCCATTCTGTCTGTCCGTGCCTCACGATATACAGTTTCATCGGCATCCTCCCTTTCTATGCTTCTCTTTACTTCCCTGCTGGCCGTGCATTTTCCTGCCTGCTGTTAGCTTTCCGGCTGAGCGGGTATGAGTAAACGGACGACGAAAGGAGGAGGAAAAAATGGATTCCAAACAAGCGAAAGACCGCTACAGCTCCATTTACGATCTGCGCTCACGGGGTGTCTTTTTCGTCTCTGTCCGGGACGGGGACCGGGGCCACTTTCATTTCGGCTGCTGGAGCACTCAGTGCTCACATGAGCCACCGCAGATGATCACGTGCTTTCCGAAAGAGTTCGAAGGGACAAAGCTGCTTAAAACCTCTAAACGGTGGGGACTCAGCATGGCTGCAGCCGATCAGGAGCAGCTCCACGATACGTTTTTCTCAGGCAGCCAGTCGATCGAGGCACTTGGCGAGGACCAGTTTTTCTACACGAAAAACGGTACGCCGATTTTAAAGGATGCCGTGGCCTATTTTGATATGGAGGTGCGCGAGCTGATCGACAGCGGCGATTTTGTGATTGCCATCGGTTATATTGTCGAAGGAGCGGCGCTTCACCCTGATAAAAAAACGTTGAACGTCGAATACCTTTCCGCCGAGCGCAACGACGATTACATGACCGGACCGCTGACACTTCCGTTTGACGGATTTAATTTGAAAAAGTAGCCGGACAGGAGGAGGCAGCGTCCATGATCAATCTGTTTGATGCTCATTTGCATATCATCGATCCAGCTTATCCGCTGCAGATGAACAACGGCTATGAACCGCCGGTATTTACCGTTTCTGACTACGAAAAACAGCGCGCATGGCATAATGGCGGCGGAGCTGTCGTTTCCGGATCGTTTCAAGGCTTCGACCAAACGTATGTAACCGATGCGCTCAGGCAGCTTGGCAGCGGCTATGTCGGCGTCACCCAGCTGCCTGCAACGGTGACAGCAGAGGAAGTAACGGCGCTGCATCAGCAAGGCATCCGCGCCCTGCGGCTAAACTTGTACCGCGGCGGCTCTGCGGAGCTGAACGATCTCGAGAGGCTCGCTGATCTCGTTTACGAGACCGCCGGCTGGCATGTCGAGCTGTACGCCGATGCCCGTACACTCGCCGATATCCGTCCGTCCATCACCCGCCCGGAGCGGATATCCATCGATCACCTTGGTCTGCACCCAGACGGACTGCCCGCTCTGCTCGACCTCGTTTCAAATGGAGCTGCAGTGAAAGCGACCGGCTTCGGACGCTATCAGGGAAACCCGATCGAGGCAATGGTGCAGATTAACGAGGAAAACCCCGAAGCGCTTATGTTCGGTACTGACCTTCCTTCAACAAGAGCGCCCGTTCCTTTTTCCGATAAGGATATTGAACGCGTGCAGCATGCTTTCTCCAATAGCGAACGTATTTTCCATCACAATGCACGACGCTGGTACCGCCTGACTGACTGATTCACCGAAAGGCGCGGAGCAAAGATCTTCTTCTTTATTCCGCGCCTTTTTGCTATGCTATACTAATTATAGATATTAAGACTCTTTAATTACGTTAAAAAGGAGCGCTGCAGATGAAATACGCGCAGGCTACGAACTATGCCCTTCACACAATGGTCTATTTAGCGAGCATTTCTCCCGATTCGCTCGTCGGCGTCCGGCCGCTTGCAGAGCTGCAAAGCGTCTCAACCACGTACTTGTCCAAAATATTGACGAAGCTTGCCAAAGAAGACCTTGTCTCCTCCAGCCCCGGTGTCAACGGAGGCTACCGGCTTGCCCGTTCCGCCGATTCGATCACGTTTCTCGACATCATTGAAGCCGTCGAAGGAAGGCAGGCGATTTTAACGTGCCAGCTTGCCGGGGTCGAAAAAGAAGAGGCGTGCGTCATTCAGCAGAAGATGGAAATCGGGGAACAACAGCTGAAGTCCTATCTAGCAGGCATTACGATTCTGGAAATTGTAGAGGAGCTGGATGAGAGTGTGAAATCATTTCTGCTGAAGCACCAGCGTTAGGAGGAAGAAGCGATGTATAACGGAAAATCAAGAGAATACTGGTTCCGGCGTACGCTTCTTGTCACTGCTCTGGCACAGGTACTCGCTGGCGGCGGGCTCGCAGCCGGAATCACCGTCGGTTCCCTGCTCGCCCGCGACATGACCGGAACCGCTACCGCCGGCGGACTGCCGATTGCAGTGTTTACGCTGGGATCGGCGCTCGCTGCCTGGCTCGTCGGGAAAGCAAGTCAGAAATATGGACGGCGGAAAGGGCTGTCTGCCGGCTTTTACACCGGAGCCATCGGCTCTCTCGCTGTCGTAGCCGCTGCCGCTTCCGGTCATTTTCTTTTGCTTCTGCCGGCGTTGTTTATTTACGGTGCGGGAATGGCGACGAACCTGCAGGCGCGCTTTGCCGGGACCGATCTTGCTGCGGAAAATCAGCGTGCGACTGCGATCAGCCTTGTTCTCGTTGCGACGACATTCGGTGCTGTCGCCGGTCCGTTTCTTGTCGATGTGACAGGGAACGCAGCAGCCTTCATCGGCCTGCCTCCGCTGAGCGGCCCCTTTCTCTTTGCTGCGTTTGCATATGCTGGCGCGGGACTTATTTTAACCGTGTTTCTGCGTCCGGAACCGATGGAGCTTGCCCGCAAGCTGTCCACTCCGGCCGTGGAGGAAACCGTCTCCGCCCCTGCTGTTAGAACCGGCCTCTTTGCGGGTGTCTTTATCATGGTGCTCTCCCATTTTATTATGGTGGCGATTATGACGATGACGCCGATTCACATGGAAGGACACGGCCATCATCTGCAGGCCGTCGGACTCGTGATCGGGCTGCATATCGGGGCGATGTACCTGCCTTCCCTCGTTACCGGCCGCCTGATCGACCGGCTCGGACGAAGGGTGATGACCGCAGCTGCCGGCGTCATTCTGCTCATCTCCGGCGTCATGGCTGCTTTGGCAGGCCCTTCCTTCTTTTTGATAACGACCGCGCTGATTCTACTTGGGATCGGCTGGAACATCGGGCTGATCAGCGGTACGACGGTGATAGTTGACTCTGCTCCGCCAAAAGAAAGAGCTGCTGTACAAGGCCGGGCCGATATTTTCGTCGCCCTCTCCGGCGCCTCCGGCGGTGCCCTTTCCGGCATGGTCGTCGCCGGAACAAGCTTTCCGTTTCTCGCAGCAGCCGGCGGACTGCTGTCGCTGCTTCTGCTGCCGCTCGTTTTTCCGAAAAAACGAATTCTGCCAGTGCAATCATAAAAGGCTGTGTCTTAGAAGACAGCCTTTTTTCTGAGGTGATCATTAGTGCCACAACTGTAACTCGCGGACGTCGAATGGATACTATGTACACAATAAGGCCGGTCATCGTCTGCAATAACCGGCCCGCTTTGTTTTAACCAGGTGAACTTATGCCTTTACCGCTTCGACGGTAATAACCTCTGCAGCATCGACTGGCGCTTTGCCATATTCATACCCTCCTGAAAAGGTAATCTCTGAAAAGCCAGCTTCGCGCAGCATCAGCGCTGCTTCTTCAATTCCGAGCCAGCGCAGCGGAAACAGTTCAAGCTCCGTTTCGACGAGCTTCCCTTTCCGCCAGCGTTCGTAGCGGTTGCGGTCAATCGTTTTCTGGTTCAGATAATCAACTTCGACCGTCACAGACTCAAGCGTAATGCGGTCTTCTCCATCTTCCCATTCCCGAAAGCGGAGTCCCGGCTCTGCTCCTGTGAAGAGATAGAAATCCGCAATCAGCTTTCCACCTGGCAGCAGACACCCGGAAAGCTGCTGAAACGCACGCTGGATCATCCCCGGCTCATGCAGCAGCTGCAGCGTACCGGCCGGAATGATTGCCGCTTCGTACTTACACGAGAGCTCCGCAGATTCCATCGTGCCCTCAAACAGCACCGGATCAAGTCCTCTCGCCTCCGCCTCTTTCCGGCACAGGTCCAGCATTGGAGCTGACGGATCGAATCCTTCTACGTCTATGCCTGCTTCCAGAAGAGGAATCATCATCCGCCCGCTTCCACAGGCCGGTTCCAGCACCGGTCCCTTCACATCCTGAAGCCGTTCTTTATAATATTCCACATCTCCAAACGAATGACCGGCCGGCTTATCCAGCACGTACACCCGCGATGACAGCGTTCCATACATCCGCCTCACCTCCACTGGAATTTATACGACAGAAAAGAGGAGAATCCTTTATTCTTCGCAGGAATTTATTAGATAAAGAATGGTGTGAGAAGTTTTGCCTGATTAATAAACAAAAACGACCGCAGCAGCGGCCGTAATGTGATTTGTGTTATTCATCGATCGGCGTCAGGGTATATGGCGTTCGTGCATCAATCATGTAGTCTTCAAATAGAAAAATAGCTACTTCCTCCACACCATGGTCCGGCCGTGTACTTAAAATCAGGTTATATTCAAGTGATCCGGAACCGCTGTAGACTGCAAAGTTACTTCCACTCCCGATAGGTTCAGCCATGTATCTGCCGGGCTCCATATCAATCCCGACGATCGCTGTGCCCGCCGGGTAACTGACCGGCTCTGCCTGTTTGGCTGTGATGGAGCTGCCGATCGCATCAAGCTCTTCTTCCTTTGATTCCATATCTGCAAGCAGATTCTCTAGTTCGTCCGATTTCGCTTCCAGCTCCTGTTCAAGTTCAGCCAGCTCTGCAGCTATCGTTTCTTCCTGATCGGCTTTCTGTGCTTCATAGTCTTCTTCCAGACCCGCGATATCTTCCCGCAGCTCTTCTTCCCGTTCCAGCAGCGCTTCAGCCCGGTCAATGTCCTCCTGCATGGCTTCCAGCTTTTCCTCTGAAACCGTCGTTTCCTCTCCCAGCTCCTCAAGCAGCGCTTCATGCTCCTGCAGCTGTTCCTGAAGCGACAGCGTCTGATCCTCTGCAGCAGCAGCTTCGCCTTCCATTTCCTGTATGAAATCAGTGATGTCTGTGTAGGCGATCATCTGCGTGCCAAACTCTTCTTCAGCTGTCATCGCTCCAAACACGCTGCCTCCAACCCAGACTGCAATCAAAAGCAATGCGGCTGCCGATCGTTTACCCCATTTGGAACGAAAGAAACGCATGCTACCACCCCTTTTATTGATATCAAAGGTGACTGCTCATGGTGTTTCTTTTATTATACCGCATCATAATTCTATATGCCTATGACTTTTCTTTTAAAAATTCATTATAACCGCAACGCTTTCCTCGTTCAAAAAAGACATGCCTTCCCCAGTCTGCTATCATAGGCAATACCAGCTTTAGACAGGAGAGGTTTGCATGTGGACGATTTGTTTCCGAGAGTTTAGAGAGCTGATGTCCGGTTTCCGGCCGCTGCTGATTGCGGCGGTGCTGTTTGTGGTGTCCTACTATACCGCACAGGCTGCTGAGCTGATTCCGGATGGGATGGGCAACTTGTCCCAGGAGGAGGCGTACGTGGCAGGGATGCGCGCGGCGCTCTATGTATTCGGGTATTTATTCGTTTTTACACTCTCGCACAACGTCGTCAATAAAGAGCTCGAAGCACGCACGATCCGCTTTCTTGTGACGAAAGCATCGCGCTCGGCGATCATTTATGGAAAGACGCTCGGTACCTTTTTATTCTGGGCGCTGCTGCTTCTGTTGAATACGATTCTGATCAGCTATACAGCCGGCACGTTTTATTTGATCGACTATCTGGAGTTTCTCATTTTTATCTTTTACGGCGTGAGCGCAGCGGTGCTTCTTTCCATCCTCATTCCGCGTTCAGCCTATACGATGTTTTTCGGCGTGATTGCAGCCTTTGCCCTCCCGGCGCTATCGTTCTGGTCCATGCTCAGTGAAGAATGGTACATCACGTGGGTGAAATTCGTGACGCCTTACTACTACTTTCAGTTCGACTTGTTCTATATGGCTGTACCATTCGTAATCGGTCTATTATTTTATTCAGCAGCAGACCGGCTGTTTCAGAGGAGGGACGTATGATGCGGATCATTCGCACAGAGAACCTGGTTAAATCATTTGGCCGTGAACGCGTTGTGAACGGCATTTCGCTCGACGTCTATCAAGGAGAACTCTTCGGCTTCCTCGGTCGGAATGGTGCCGGGAAATCGACCTTTATCAATCTCATCACTGATATCATGAAGCCGGACAGTGGAGACGTCTACTTGTTTGAAGAAAATTTCGGAGTTGATGCAGTAAAAGACCGCATCGGGGTCCTCCCGGATTATTCCTCCTTTTACGATCAGCTCACCGGATTGAAGCACCTGCAGTTTTTCAGCCGTTTGAGCGGAAAGCCCGCGTCGAAAAAACGATCATTCGAGGTGCTGGCGCAGGTTGGACTGGAGGAGGCAGCCCGTTGGAAGGTCGGAACCTATTCCTTCGGGATGAAAAAGAAGCTCGGCGTTGCTCAGGCGCTGATTCATGATCCGGAGCTCCTCATTCTCGATGAACCGACGTCCGGGCTTGACGCTGAGTCCGTGATTCATATGCAAAAGCTTGTACAGGAGCTCAACCGTGAAGGAAAAACGATTTTTATGACGTCCCATAACCTGCCGGAAGTAGAAAAAATCTGTTCGCGCATTGCCATCATGAAGGAAGGTACGATTGCGCTCGAAGGCTCGTTGAAGGAGCTGCAGCAGCAGTTCCAGGCAACCTTCATGGTGACAATTGATACAGGCACTACGCTCGCGGACGATGATAAAGCACGCATCAGCCGCGGGCTGGCCGATAAAAAACGGGACGGCTCGTGGGAAGACGGACTTCTGCGCGTGGAAACAGCGTCCGAGGATGCCATTCCTTTGCTCGTCCAGCAGCTCGTTCAGCTGCATGTCCCGATTTACGGCGTCAGCGTGGAACAGCCTTCGCTGGAAGATATCTTCCTGCATGAGCCGGAGCAGGTATCCGATGACCTGTACAAAACATGACCATTTACTCAAAAATCATTATACAAGGTTGCCGTTCTGTAAATCGGGAATAGACTGATTACACGCTCGTGCGAAAGGCGGTGACCAGCTATGAGCGCAAAATTAATGGTAATTCTGGTCGGTATTGCAGCGACCCTGCACCTCTTCGTCCGTGACTATCCGTTCGGCGGCGTTGTGCAGACGTTGTTCGACTTGTTCATACTCACGTTAGTGGCCGTGACAGTCGGCCGGCTTCTGATCGTCAAAATTGACAAGGAACGCAGCGAACCCCCAGTCAAAAAACGTCAGAATACGCTGAAAGAGACGGATTAACCTCCGTCTCTTTTTCCTGTGCAGCTCTTTCTGTTTTGTTGCGACCGGTCCAGCACGACTGTTAGTTTGCACGAGTCTGCGGTGTCATTACGTGGCCTCGTGTTCCTTTAATCGTTCTAACGCTCCGTTACGTTGCATGAATCACATTTAGTCACCGTGATGTTTCTTGCGTATTGAATGAAGCTAAGTAACAATTACCTCACATCGTGCCGCTTTTGCATGCTTATCCCACGCCAGCCGCATTGAACCGGACGACTCTGCTGTGCGTTTACGATTCAAATGGCCGGTCGATCATCCTGCAGATTTCCTCGACCCAGTTCCGCTTTTCCGGCATATCCAGAGAAGCGCAGACCCGGCTGTGCGCGTTTAGAAACATTGGAATAAACAATCTCGCCCGGTCGATCGGTTCTGTCACTCGGCTGAGGGCCTGCAGCTGCTTTTGTTCCGCCTCCATAAGACGTGATCTAGGTCCTTCGAGTTTGCTCCAACTGCCGAATCCATCCGGCATGTCACCGCGGGCCATGAGCCATCCGGCTGCCAGTGACCAGCTCAGCATGTCTGCACACTGCCGGGCGTAATGCTGCTCGTCCCGTTCAGTGCGGCGGCGGATTTCATGCAGATACGCAAACACTTTTCCACGCCAACGCTCTACCTCTTCTGCGGAGGGCTTCCGCGTCGTCCCGGCCGACTGCTGTTTGAGCGCTGCAAGTGTTTCGTCCGGATCATACACAATCCAGATTAACCGGAAAAACGGATCTGGCTTCAGCTCGGACTGCCGGTAATAAAAGCAGTCGATTTTCACGAAGGAGCGGTAATGAATAATCGTATAGGGCAACTGCGTTCCCGGATCTTCATAAAACAAGACATTTCCCCACCGCTCCGGACGTACTTGTTTTTCGGCAATAAATGCTGAAAAAGACGCATCGTCCACTACGATTCGCACGTCAATATCAGACCACGTATCGGTTTCCCCGGTGGCAACCGAGCCTCCGTAAAAAACACCGCGGACAGCTTCCACCTGCATCAAATCGACTTCAAGTGCCCGACACAACCGCTCCCGGACCGTCTGCCGCTGATCGATCATAGCGGATCCCTTTTCAGAAAGGCGGTCGTACAGTGGACGGCGCCCCAGCCCTTCATCAGCTCTCCAAGCTCCACTTCTGTAACGGTGATGCCGGCGTTCTCATACACCTGTCTCGTATTCGGACAGCCCGCGGGCATGAGGATATGACCCGGCTCCAGTGCCACGACGTTTAATGCCATCCCCTGCTTGATTTCGTCGATGTCTGTGACTTCAATCAGTTCGATCCCGAGCTCCTGCAGCTCCTGGGCGGTATCGTAGGCGAGGTGCCACGGAAAGACGGCCAGCTTGTGACGATCGACCATATTCATGTACCCGTCCAGATGAATCGAGCCGTACGGAATCTGGGTATGCAAAATCATCTCTACGCCCATGTTCTTAAGCTCCGTTTCCACCTGCCGGATCCCCTCTTTATTCGCACGGCTTCCGCTGCCGAGCACGACCGTTTCCCGGTCGATCCACATCGCACACGCCCCTTCAAAAAAACCGCTGCTGTTGATCGTTTTGATGATCGGCACACCGAGATCCGCCAGTGTTCGTGCTACAGCCTTTTCTTCTCCGCGGCGCGATGGAACAGCAGGCCGGGAAACAATCGCTCCCTCCGGTGTCATCAGCATTAAATCACGCATAAACATGGCATTCGGCCGATCGGTCCGCTGATGGCAGACGTAGTGCACTTCCACACCGTGATCCCGGTAAACATCCGCCATCGCATCATGCTCCGCACGGGCTTTTTCCGCGTTGATCGCCCCGCGAAAGCGGACATCTGCTGCGATTTCATCGGTGATGCCGTCGATTTCCGGGCCCGGCCGGTGCATCAGCACAGACCGCAGCTTGCCAACCTCCGAATCACAGTACCAGTCACCCCAAAGCTCTGTCATCTCCTCTGAAAACGTCTTTTCGGACGGGAACCAGCGCTCCCCTTGTACCTTTACCATCGCTTCCGCCTCCTCCTTGTCAGTAAACCCGGTTCAAATAATAAACCAGGTTGTCGGTCCATTCCCCAAACTCGTAAATGAAGCGTTCACGCGTGCATTCGTACTGCATCCCGGCTTTCTCCGCCGTGCGGATCGAGGCGTCGTTATCCAAATTAATATGCGCTTCGATCCGGTGATAGTCAAGCTCTGTGAAGCCGATGTGCAGCGCATGCTGCAGGGCTTGGAAGCCGAAGCCTCTGCCCCAGTACTGGTTGTGAATCTGGTAGCCGATCCGGCCCCACTGGTAGTCGCGGTCCAATGTTGAAAAGTCGACCGCCCCCAGATGCCGGCCGTTCTCATGAAAGACACCGTACACGTAGGTGCGGTCCTCTTCCGCGAGCTGTCGGTGCCGAGCGAGAATGCCCGCAAACCATTCCTCTGTGCAGACGGACATATCCAGCTGTCCTTCATCATGCCGGTGCTGCGACGGATGCCGGCTGCTGTAGCTTTTGTACCAGGCAGAAAAATCCCTCTGCAAAAGCGGCCTCAGCGTCAAGCCGCCCCTACGGTGATCCGTTCGTCTGTCCGTTTTTTCCGTCTCCATTGATAACGTTCACCGCCTCTTCCAGTGTCGCGGCGCCTTCGACTGCAACGCTTGCGCCGTACTTTACTTTTGCCTGCTGTGCTTCTGCTTTGTTTTCTGAGGGTACGATGAAGAGCGGGACCTGCTCGCGCTCGGCGATGAGCAGCTTTTCTTCGATCATACTGACGGGGGTGACGGTGCCGTCTGGTTCAATCGCGCCGGTGACGCTGACCGGTTCCTCCACTTGCAGGACTCCCTGCTCGCTCATACCGGTCAGCACTAAGGCGAGTCCGGCGCTGTTGCCGACGTAGGAATCTCGTTCAAAAAAGGCGTTAATCTCGGTCACGTCTGACTCCGGAAACGTTTGAACGGCTTCCTGCATGTCGGCAAACTGGCTCCCCGGCCCGGGTCCGAACAACTCCATCAGGTTCCGGTTTTTACTACCGTAGCGGGTACGGTTCGTCGTTTCATACGTGTCAAACACGTCGCTTCCCGATGCTTCGACGCTTTCCACGGCAGCCTCTTCATCCAGAATAAACACGTCTGTTGTACCGACCGCCATAACGTAAATGTTGGAGCTGCCGGTCACGTCCTCCGGCTCCCGGTAGGTCGTCACCATGTACGTGTGGCTTTCGTATTGCACGAGCGGCATCTCATACACGAGCAGGAGCGCGGTCCAGCCAATCGCGAACCCAGCGAGAAACACGACGGGCGTACGATGCCTGAAGGCGATGAGGACGAGCAGCCAGACGACTGTGCCGGCCAGAAGCCCGCCGTTCAAAAAGAACGCGCCAACGGCTCCGCTTAAATAGCCTATAAGGAGCGGTATATACAAGGCCCCCGTCAGCAGCAGGCTCATGCCGGCAAGCGTTGCTTTATGCGTTTGTTCCAGCCTCTCTGCCATCGGCCCGCCTCCCCGGCTCTACCGCTGAGCCAGTTCTCTTCGCATCATGCGAATCTGGCCGCGGTGACTGATTTCGTCCTCCACGACGTGCATCCAAAGGTAATAATAATTAAACGGAATGCCGACCTCCCATTCGCCTTCTGTATACAGCCAGCTGTCACGTTTACGCTGCAGCTCCCGAAACGTCACGGATCGCATATCCTCGAGCTGCTGCAGATAGTCCTGCAGCGATTTGCCGCGAAGCTTCTCCTGCGCATCGCCAAGCATCAGACCGGTCTGCCAGTCGTTCAGATCCTCCGGCTTTGGATCTCGCTCTTCAAACGTGATGATTTGATGCACGTATTCAATTGCGGCCAGGTGCTCCAGCAGAGCTCCGATTGCATTTCCTCCCGGCGGGCGCCGGTCGAGCTCCTCCTGTGTAATCCCCTCCAGATCGGCAAGTGTCATGCCCCGCATCGTTTCCATAAACGTGACGAGCTCCCCGATTTTCGGATCGTAGCCTGCCTGTGGTTCGAGCTTAAATTTCATCGGTCTCCCCCTCTTTTTTCCTGACTTACCTGTTTCTGCAGCTCCGTCTGAAAACCCTGCTGCCGGAACACAAAAAAATAAAAAGAAAAAGCTTCCTTTTTTCCAGAAAGAAGCATATGATCTTCTTATTACATAACCAGGAGGAACGAACGATGAAACTAGGAATAGCTTTTCTGTTTTGCTTACTGCTGCTGCCTGCTGCTGTTTTTGCTGCTCCATCCGGCCCTGCTTTTGACAAGCTGTTGCAGGACGTCTCGATGACAGAGTCGGAGATGCGCGAGTATTTGCCGACATGGGGGCTTGAACTAGAGGACTTTGAGGATGCGGAGGAGCTCCGGGCTTTTCTTGGCCCGGTTTTAACCGAAAGCGAGCTGGAGATGGTCCTGGCTGATTTTGAACTGACCGAAGCAGAAGCGCTGAAGCTGCTTGGCGTCGAGAGCCTGCTCGGCACGTACCGTTTTACAGATGACCTTTACAATGCTCTTTATGAAGCCACTCTCACGCCGATCACGGATACTTCACTGCAGGCGTTTCTCGACGCCCGCGGCATGACGTACGAGGAGTTAAAAGAGCTGCTGGAAGCAAACGACGATTCCCTTTCCTATTATGAGTTCATCGAAGACCTCGAATGGGCAGTGGACTTCTACGAGGGCTGGGAGGAGTGGGACGAATCAGAAGATTTCTGGGACGCCGAATCTCTCGCGCTGTTTGACGCAGTCGGCCTAACGCTTGAAGAAATCGATGCGCTGCTGGAGCATTTTTGGACGCTTCCGCTTGATGACGATGCGTTCTGGGAAGAGCTTGATGCTATCGCAGCGGCACTGGAACAGTTTCCGATGAGTGACGATCCGGCTGACTTTACCGCTTCCGACCTGCTGGAGCTGTTTGACTTATTTCAGCGCGCGCTGCAGCTGTTTGAGCTGGATGCCTCCTTTTACCTCGTAAAAGACGGGGAAAAGGTGTCGTATTCACTGGCTGACTTATTTTCGATGACGTCCACCGGCGGAGCGGATCTGCTGATTGAGCTGTATAACCTTGACGGCGTTTTTCTCGCCGACCTGCTGCTCAAGGCCGATCTGTTTCATGAAGAGCTCGGCAGCCAGGCCGGCGGCACGCTAAACGGACTGCAGGACGTGCAGGAGGTACGCGAAGCAGCGCCGGCAGCACCGGCTCTTGAGGAGGCCCCTCCTTCTCACGTCAAAGAAAAAGAAGCCGAACCCGCTGAAGGGGACCGGCTTCCAAACACAGCTTCTTCCTATATCGTTTCGATGCTTCTCTTCCTGCTCCTCGCCGGAGCGGGTAGTGCAGCTTTCCGAAAGCGTGCTGCCTGAGCGATTAACCGGCGGGCTCGATGCATTCCGGACCGTTATGTTTAGGGGAATTCACGATCTGCGGCACCCGGTAGGCTTCCATTTTCTCTGCCGGATACGGCGTTAACAGCCCGCGCAGCTTCTCCGTGTCCTGAACCGAGCGGTCGAGCCAAATGCTTCGGGCGGCTTCATCCAGAATGACCGGCATCCGGTCGTGAATGTCTTCCATCAGGCTGTTTGCTTCTGTTGTTAAAATGGTGCACGACTGCACGATGCTCCCGTCCGGAGCTTCCCACCTGTCCCAAAGACCGGCAAGCGACATCACCGGCTCTTCGGACAGGCGGATCC
Organism: Bacillus daqingensis; assembly: GCF_042654445.1. Lineage (NCBI taxonomy): Bacteria > Bacillati > Bacillota > Bacilli > Caryophanales > Bacillaceae > Bacillus > Bacillus daqingensis. The sequence continues at coordinate 90,557 of NZ_JBHSGK010000004.1, read as the reverse complement.
GGTACGGGAGCTTTTCATTGTTCTCCCGCTTCCATTCGTAAAAGCTGTCTGCCGGAATGATGCAGCGCCGCTTGTAAAACAGCTTTTTAAAGGATGGTTTCTCATGTACCGTTTCCGAGCGGGCGTTGATCATCTTCCATCCGATTTTTTCATCCTTGGCAAAGGACGGAACCAGCCCCCAGCGAAGCTTGCCTGCCCGGTTCTTTTCCCCATCGTGTACGATCGCCGTAATTTGCTGGGACGGGGCCGTATTGTAGCTCTGTTCAAGCTCGGGGACGTACTCCAGTCCATACAGACGCATCAGCTCGTCTTCATCAATCAAAAACGTAAATCTGCCGCACATGGCTTTTCCCTCCTTACAATGCCTGTATGATGTCCCCGGCTGTCAGCGAACGGGGATGGGAATGATCGTGAGCCGCGCGGTCGCCTGCTTCTCCGTGAAGCCAGACGGCGCATACCGCTGCTGCTTCCGGTTCGTAGCCCTGCGCGACAAGTGACGCTGTCATGCCGGCGAGCACATCACCGGTTCCACCGGTCGCCATGCCCGGGTTGCCGGTCGTATTGATCACGGCCGTGCCGTCCGGCGTCGCCGTTACCGTCGCCGCTCCTTTTAATACGATCGTAGCGTGGCGATCTCGGGCCAGGCGCTTTGCAGCTTCCACCCGATCTGCCTGCACGCTCTTGATCGACTGCCCGGTGAGCCGCGCCATTTCACCCGGATGCGGCGTGAGAATCACAGGACGGTTCCGCTTCGGAAACTGTTCTCCTCTTCCCTCTGCGAGCATGTTCAGCGCATCGGCATCGACGACGAGCGGACAGTCTGCTTCCTTCCAGATCTGCTCAAGCCATGCGGTATCCCCGTCCCAGCGCCCGAGTCCTGGACCGATGGCCAGCACCGCTTTTCCTTCTGCCTGACTAATGACGTCGCCTGCTGTGACCCTCGTCCAGTCTCCTGTCCCGTCGTCTGCAAGCGGCGCATACATGAGCTCGGGCTGCTTCCCAGCTGCAATCGGCAGCAGGGCATCCGGCATCGCCCATGTCGTCAGTCCGGCGCCCATCCGCAGGCACGCGGCTGCCGTCAGCAGGCCGGCTCCGTTCATCCGACGTGTACCAGCTGCAATCAATGCATGCCCGTAGCTGCCTTTGTTCGCCTCCGCATCCCGCGCCGGGTAAAGACTGTTTCGGCCATACAGGGCTTCAATTGCCGCTTTTGTTCCGATGAACGTGCGCACGTCATGGCGCGCAGCCTCGTCTTCCGGGAGCCCAATCGAACAGACGCTTACCTTTCCGGCGCAGCCTTTTCCCGGATACTGCTCCAGCCCCCGCTTCGTGTATGCAAGGGCAGCTGTCTGCGCGGCTTCGATACAAGGGGTGCCAACGCTCCCGGTATCCGCATCCAGACCGCTCGGAATATCAAGCGCTGTAATCGGGAGACCCGAGCCGTTCGCTGCTTCAATCCAGGAAGCATACGGTTCTCTTGGGTCTCCGGAGGCCCCCGTGCCGAGCATGGCGTCAATGATGCCGTCATATGCCGGCCAGTTTACCGGCTCCTCTTCATCGAGAAAACGGATTGGGTACGCGTCCGCTATCGTGCGCTGCGTCTGTCCGTCCCCGGTCAAGCCGCCTTCTCCTTCCGGATAGACGACATCCGCTTCATGTCCCGCTTCGGCTAGATGCCTCGCCATCACGACTCCGTCCCCGCCGTTGTTGCCTTTTCCGGCTATAATCAGCCACCGTTTTGGTGTTTCATCCTGCTTGATCAGCAGGCCGGCGGCGCTTCTGCCGGCGTTTTCCATCAGCACAAGCCCGGGAATTCTGATCGTATCAATCGCATACTGGTCGATACGGCGCATTTCTTCCCGTGTCACTGCATACATACTGCATTCCTCCCTTACGCTGTTCTGCTCTGCCTATTCCCGCTTCCGGCTTTTTCCATGCCGCCGATCGGCAAACAGCCCGCCAGCTGCCTGACGGGCCTTGCTTGGTTTCATTGCGGCGTCTTTTCCATCTCCGCCATGACCCAGCAGCTGTAATCCTCAAGGAGCTGCAGATCCTTGTCGGTAAACGTGTGCGGCCTGGCATCGACGACACAGAGTGTGCCGACAGCCTGACCTCCTTCTGTAAGCAGCGGAACCCCGGCATAAAACCGTACGCCATAGTTGACGACATTCGGGTGCAGGCAGTACGCTTCATCCTCTTTCGTATCCGGAATCACAAGCGGCTTTTTGTAATCAACGACGAAGGCGCAGAGCGTTTCTTCTTTGGGCGTCCCATGCTGAACTGCCGGATCCTCGTGAGGCATGCCTTCAATCGCTTTGACGTACTGCTTGTTTTCATCGATGAGGGAGATAAAGCTGATCGGCATGTGGAACGCGCGCTGGACGGCGCGCACAATCCGGTCATACTTTTCCTCAAAGCTGCTCGTGCTGACTTTCAGAGCCCGATAGGCCTCCAGCCGGGCCGTTTCTGCTTCCGCTGTTCCCGGAACCGGTTCCGGGGGCTTGTGCAGACGTTCGCGGCTTTGATGGACTGCCACAGCAAGCTCTGCTGCCGGGACGGGGCGTGATAAGTAGTAGCCCTGCATTTCACCGCATCCCAGGCGCTCCAGCGTGCGCAGCTGAATCTCGGTTTCCACGCCTTCGGCTGTCACATCCAGATGAAGCCGCTCAGCCAGAGACAGGATAAACATCACGATGTCATAGCCGCGCCGGTCCATCTGCTCGTCGATTTCCTGAACGAATGACTGATCGATTTTTATGCCGTCGAGATCAAGCTCCTTTAAATAGTTGAGCGAGGAATAGCTGACGCCGAAGTCATCGATCACCACACGAAATCCGAGCTCGCGAAGATAACGGACAATTTTACGGCCGTGCTCCGCATCGTCGACCAGCGTCTGTTCGGTCATCTCCAGCTCGAACCGTTCGGGAGGCTGCCCGCATCGTTCGATCACGTCAATGACAGAGCGAAGCATCGCTGGACGGTTAAACAGCTTCGTAGAGATATTGACAGCCGTACGGCCTTCAGCAAACAGCTCCGGATACGTATGCATATCACGGCAGACGCGCTCCAGAACAAAGCTCGTTACTTCTTCAATAAGCGAGCTTTTTTCCGCCACGGGTATAAAGATCGAGGGCGGCACGGTGCCAAGCTTGGGGGAATGCCAGCGGGCCAGCGCTTCAAACTGCATCTTGCCTGCAGCCGGCTGCAGCTTCGGCTGGTAGTAGACTTCGAGATCCCCGTTTCGTACTGCGCGAATCAGCTCCACTTCCACATACAGCTCGTCCAGCAGTTTTTCTGTTGCCGCATTTCCTCCGTAGAAACGGATCTCCCCAGGTCCGGCCTGTTTCGCATCCATCATCGCGGTACAGGCATTGGCAATCATCATGCTCGCATTTTCAGACATGGAAGCAGCGCCGATGCATGCGGAAAGCGAGATTTCGATCCCGTCCACTTCATATGTATGGGACTCAATCACCTGCAGCACATCATTTGCTGCCGCTTCGGCCGCTTCCTGATTGGACGGCGCAAGAACAGCGATAAACTCATCTCCATCAACCCGCCCAAACACCGTTCCTTCCGGCAGAACCCGGCCGATGCCGGCAGCAAGCTTCTGGAGCATCTCGTTGCCTTCTTCGATACCGAGCAGCTCATTTAACAGCCGGAAGCGGTCCAAGTTTATGTACAGGACGACGACTTCTCCGCGCTCCAGACGTTCCATCCGCTGATGCAGCTCTCCCTTTACCCGGATTAAGTTCGGAAGCTTCGTCAAGTAATCAATGTTCTCCATGGAGGACAACAGCTCCGTATGAGACCGCTCGGACAAATCACTTGTCATGCTCAGTACAAAACAGACGTTACCCGACTCATCCTCAATCGGCATCAGAATGGAGGTAGCATACGAAGCCACATCTGTTACCTTATTCATTTTGTCGGAATAAAACACCGGCTCCTTCTGTTCCCGCGCCCGGTCATACTGATCCTGCAGCGGCCCGGCTACTTCAGGCGGATAGATGCCTCTGATCGTCTGTCCCCGATAATTGTCCGGAAGGGAGCCAAGCGTGATGCCATCCGGCGTCACCGCTTCATAGACATAATCAGCTCCCTCCACTTTCATTAGAAACACCATTCGGTACAGCCTGCTGAAAAATTGAAATAAGTAGTGTGGATCTGCGTGCACCAGCATGCGTTTTTCATCCTCTCTGGAACCTCTCTTGCTTTTATCGGCTATTCCGCGCTTTTCTTCATCTCCGGCGGTTCATGCGTCACGTACGTTCCCGCGATAAAATCGTGTACCGCGCGCCGGTCTTTACGCACGAGTACCATAATCACACTCGCAAGCAGCGCAATGCCGAGCGTCAAAGCGTACACAATCCCGGCTCCGAAGACGCGCATCAGCATCGTACCAATCCCGACCTTTTTCCCATCTATTCTCGCAATTCGGATGCCAAACGCATATTTCCCGACGGAATAGCCGTACCATAATGCCGGTACCACCACTGCATAAACCGCCTGTAAAATGTTCTGGATCAGATCACCCGCCGTGAATTCCTGATAGACGATATAGCTGATTATGACCCAGACCACGGTAATCAGCAAGCCGTCAACGATATTGGCTCCGAGTCTCGACAAAAATCCTGCTGGTCTCGAAACTGTCACAGTACCATCTCCTTCTGCTGCTTCTTTACCCTGATCCTCCGCCGTTCAAGCTCATTTCCATTCGCTCGCCGGCCGGAAGCGGAGCGCAGACCAATCCTCGTCGATAGCAATTTGCCGGACTGCTTTAAACTCCTTTTTCTCCATACTGCTCCAGCCTTGATCGCGGCTGATCTCTGTGCTGTATTTTTTGGAGGATTTCTTCGGATACATCACCCAGAAGATGCCGCCCTCTGCCAGCCTTTCTTCTGCAAGCAAGGCTGCTTCGGCAATCTCTTCTTCCGTTTTCACAAAGCTCAAGATCACCTCATAGGCTTGCTTTTCCGGCATGTCATCCAGCGTATCTGCCGGGGTCTCTTTCAGCACTTCGCGAAACGCCTCCGGTGCGTTAATGACGAGCCAGCTTTTCCGTTCCTTTACCTGCAGTTTCTTCCATACGTCACTCATCGTCTTCCTCCTTCTCTTCGCGCTCCGCCCGCCTGGCTTCCTTCCGCTGCAGGCGCGGCAGCTCCATGTAGTATAAAATTTTCGTCGCAAAGGCGACGATCAGACCGACTCCTGTCAGGATGTACAGAATCGTAAAGATCTTTCCAAAGTCGGTCTGCGGGGTGAAGTCTCCATAGCCGACGGTCGCGAGCGTGATCACACTGAAATAAAGTGCATCGAGTATCGACAGGCCTTCTACATTGCTGTAAAACATCGTGCCGGAAATCAACATCGCCACTGTAAGCGACAGCAGCACCTGAAACTCCGGTTCCTTCAGCCCTAGCACAGTAGCCTTTACCATACGCCGCAGCGTCACTAAAAATGCAATCATTTCCGGCACCTCCCCCGTTTCTCGTCATAAGCTTCGCCGCCAGAGAGTAAAACTCCTTTCTTTCCCGGCGGCGATAAAAAACCGCACCCATTTGTATGGATGCGGTCTGCTGCAGCTTATGTGATTTTTTCCAACTTCCAGAGAAAGCTCTGAAAGTCGCTTGTGATCATCGGGATATCAAGCCCGGTATACATGAGCTCATCCCCGCCGAACGTCTGATCCAGATCAACGACACGGTAGTCGGCATCCGGGTCCAGCCCGTCCAGGCGGACACGGATGAAAGGCGCATTGGCGTCTGCGAGCCGGTGCATGTAAAGAAATACCGCTTCCGATTTATCCGCATTGGTCCGGAGCACAGCGTAGCTTTCTCCTTCATACGGACTCTCAAGCCGGTAGAGCTCCCCGAACTGCATCAGCGGGCGCAGCTCCTTATAGCGGGCCGTCTGACGGCTCACTTCCGCTTTTTCCTCGGCGGTGAATGTCGTCGGATCGAGCTCATAGCCGAGGTTCATGTCCATCGCCATATGCCCGCGCGTCTGAAGCGGCGTGATGCGCCCGACCTGATGATTCGGCACGGCAGAAACGTGAGAACCCATCGCAGATGGCGGATAGACGAGACTTGTTCCGTAATGAATGCGCGTGCGGCTCACTGCGTCCGTATTGTCACTCGTCCACGCCTGCGGCATGTAGTAGAGCATTCCCGGATCAAAGCGTCCGCCGCCGCCCGCACAGCTTTCAAACAGAATCTCCGGAAACCGGGTCGTGATCGTCTCCATCACCTCGTACACCCCGAGCATATAGCGGTGCGCGGTTTCCTTTTGCCGGTGAGCCGGAAGCAGCCTGGAGGAAGCCTCGGTCATGTTGCGGTTCATGTCCCATTTGACGTAACTGACCGGACTCTCCTCCAGCACTGTCGTCAATCGTTCCACAATATAGCTGCGGACGTCCGGGTTGCCGTAGTCCAGCACAAGCTGGTTGCGAGATTCGGAGCGGCGCCGTCCGGGCACGTGCAGGCACCAGTCCGGGTGGCTGCGGTACAGCTCGCTGTCAGTTGACACCATCTCCGGCTCCATCCACAGTCCGAAACGAAGTCCTTTCGACGTGATCTTTTCTGCAGCTCCTTTTAAGCCGTTCGGCAGCTTTTTCGTATCCGGATACCAGTCCCCGAGCGACGTCGTATCATCATTTCGCCTGCCGAACCAGCCGTCATCAAGTACAAACAGCTCAATTCCGGCATCCGCCGCCTCATCTGCGATCGCCAGGAGCTTCTGTTCGTCGAAATCAAAGTACGTCGCTTCCCAGTTGTTGATCAGAATCGGCCGCTCTTTTCCTTTCCAGCTGCCGCGGATCAGCCGCTCGTTGTAAAGACGGTGGTACGTGCGCGACATTGGTCCAAGGCCGGCACTCGAGTAGACCATGACGACTTCCGGGGTTTGAAAAGAGCTTCCCGGTGTGACCTCCCAGGAGAAATCGAGCGTTCCAAGCCCGAGCTGAACACGGCTGGTGGAAAACTGATCAACCTCTACTGCCCCGCGCCAGCTGCCGCTGTAAACGAAGCTGAAGCCGTAAACGTCCCCGTTCGTCTCCGTCGCGTCCGGAGAGACGAGCGCAAAAAACGGATTGAGCTGATGGCTGCTGGCCCCGCGGCGGCTTTCCAGCACGGTGCTGCCGTGCCGGATCGGGCCTCTCTCCACGTCACGCTCCCGGTTATGAGCTCCGTAAAGGGAGAGCAGCTCCCAGTCCCCCGAACGGAAATCGACGTTGGCCGACGTCAGCTTTTCCACGGTAAACGCTTCGTCGCCTTCGTTAACAACCCGCACCGATCGTGTCAGCGCGTCATAATCGGGAAAAACGACGTAATCGAGGTAAAGACTCACCTGCTTTAGCTCATCATACAGCTGAATCGTGAGCGTTTCCGCTTCTGCCTCCTGCTCGGTATACACGTGCGGCAGCCCCTCCAGCGTGCGGCGTCCCTGCTTTACCTCATAGCCTTTGTAGCGGAACTCCGAGACCGACGCCCCGTCTTCCCAGCGGAAGTGAAAGGCCGGATCGCGGAAATCTGTGCTCCCGTAGGACGGATACTCAAGCGGTGCCGTATCCAGTGAAAACGTGCGGTCATTCTTATCCGTATTTCCTGAAAAGCCGCGGTCCGCATAGCGTACCGGTGCACTTTCATTCCAGCGGCGTACCGCCTTTCCCCAGTACAAGTGTGCCAGCCAGCCGCCGTTGACAACCCCCATCACGTAGCTTGTAGAAGGCGTTTTTAAGTGAAAGCGAAGAGCAGCCTCATCAACGAGAATCGCTGATTGTTGATCATGTGCAGTGAATGTCATTATGATTTAATCGCTCCTTGTGTAACCCCGCTGATGATCCATCGCTGCAAGAAAATGTACAGCAGCAGCATTGGCAGTAATGCCATAAGGTAGGAAGAAAAGGCAAGGTTATAGTTTGTTCCGAATTGAGATTGAAATACATACTGTACAAGCGGCAGCGTATGATCTGCCCGGTCCCCAAGAATAACGAGTGGAAGTAGAAAGTCGTTCCAAGCCCATAAGGCTGTTAATATTGCGACAGTAGCGTTGATCGGAGCCAAAATCGGGAAAATAATACGCCAGAATACTCCCCAGCGGGAACAGCCATCCACGATAGCGGCCTCTTCCAGCTCTTTCGGGATCGTTTTAATATAGCCAGTATACAGGAAAACATTAAATGCCAAACCATAAACGATATAAAGAAGTACAAGACCGTTTAAATTCATGAGCCCAATTGCGCTCATTTGATTGACGATCGGCAGCATGATAATTGGAAATGGCACAAACATCGCGCTCACAAAATAATAAAACAGAACTCTGTACGTTTTCTTATGCATGTTTCGGGCGATGGCATAAGCGACCAGCGAGTTCGACAGTACCGTAAGAACTACAGTGAGTAAGGTAACATACAGACTGTTCCCAAGCGCATTGAAAAAGTTTGTCATTTCAATAGCTCGCAAGAAGTTATCCACGTTAAAAGACGACGGGAGAGCCAAAATAGACTGGGCTGTTTCCTGCGGTGTCTTAAATGCATTGACAATCGTAATGTATAAAGGAAACAGGATAAAGATCGTGCCGAAAATTAACAGAATGGTGACAGGCCAGTTATAGCGCTTTGATTCCATTACATCTGCACCTCCCGCTTCTGCAGAATACGAATTTGAAAGATGGACACTGTCACAATAATAATGAAATAAATAACCGCGTTAGCCGATTGCAGGGCAAACTGACCGCCGGCAAAACCATCTTGATAGATAAGCAGAGAGATCGACTGCGTCGCTCTTCCCGGTCCGCCGCCTGTCATCGCGACAATATGGTCAAATACCATCAGAAAGTTTTTCATCGCTAACACCATGTTGATCGTAAAAAAAGGGGCAATAAGCGGAAAGGTGATTTTCCAGAACTCCTGCCATTTGTTTGCACCGTCCAGACTGGACGCTTCGTACAAATCCTGCGAAATCGTGGAAAGTCCGGCCAGGTAGAGAATAGTATTAAATGCAGCAGCCTGCCACACTGCTACAATGACAATGGCAATCCAGGCATAGTCACGGCTCCCGAGAATGCTTGTTGTAAGAGCAGTGATCCCCAGACTGTCTGCAATTCCCGGAATATATACAGCAAAGATAAAATTAAAAATGAACCCGACGATCAGGATGCTGAGAATGTTCGGCATGAAGTAAACCGCTCGCAGCGTCTTATGAAACTTTATCTTTGCATTTAATCCAAGCGCGATAATCAAGCTGATAATGTTGACAAGAACGGTAGAAACGATGGCAAACTGAAACGTAAAGAAATACGCATTGTATGCTCTGCTGTCGTTAAAGATGCTGATGTAATTTTGAAAGCCGACAAAATTCCAGTCACCAAAGCCGCGATAATCGGTAAAGCTGTAAAAGATCCCCTGGAGGACCGGCAGCGTATGAAAGCTGAAAAATAAAATCAGCGCCGGAAGGATCATGACAGCATAGGCGGATGGCTTGCGCATCGTCAATCTGCCGGAAGAAGAGAGGGAAGATCCTCCTCCTCTTCGCTTAGTTGTCTGATAGTCGTTCATATTCTGCATCCAATTCTGACAGGAGGTCCTCCAGCGTGCCATCCAGCAAGTAATCCTGGAACATCACATCTATTTCAAAGCCTTGCGGATAATAATGGTCAGCAAACGAGGTAATCTGCTCGTTGTCAAAGTAGCTTTGCAGTTCCTGAAGAGCTGCGTCCTGCTGTTCTGCTCCCTCCACAGCGGAGAACATACGCTGGCCATCTAAATAAATCTCAATATTTTCCGGATCGAGCAGAAAATCAACAAACTGCTGAGCTTCCTCAGGATGTTCAGTATCTTCTCCAATCATCAGTGCCACATCTACCCCGGATACAACATCATTGCTTCCTTCCTCGTTAGCAGCCGGCAGCCCGAAGACTCCGAGCTCCATATCCGGATTGGCTTCAAGAATTTCACCGATAGCCCAGACCCCCTGCATGTACATAACAGATTCCCCGTTGGCAAATGCGGTGTTGCCTATGTTGTAATCATGGCCAAATACATCGTTATCCGTGTATTGAAGCAGTTCTTCCAGCTTTTCTGCAACTTCTCCGTACTCTTCGCTGAAGGACGTTTCTCCTGTTTCCAGCCTTTCAAAAAATGCTTCTCCGTGTATATTGGAAGCCAGCGCGTTCAGCGGAGGTAAAATGGTCCAGGATTCCCCGTAAGTAGAATAAAACGGCGTTTCTCCCGCAGACTCAATCTCTTCTGCCAGTGCAATAAATTCGTCCCACGTTTCCGGAACCTCAAGCCCTAGCTCCTCAAACTTTTCCTTATTATAAATGACTCCATTTGCATTAACCGTATGCGGCAGAGCATAAAGCTCATCAGTACCTGTAAGTCGCTTCAGCATATCTTCGTATTCATCCAATATTCCCTCTGTATTCGCATCACCGGTCATATCCTTAAACATTCCTGAGTCGCCAATGTCTCCGAACGTTGCACCTCCATTAATCGTTAACACATCGGGAATATCATTTTGCGTAAGGCGTGAAAGCAGCACTGTATCGGCATCCGGTACGTTATTTTGTTCAATCGTGATACCTGGATTCTCTTCTTCAAACTTGGCAATCAGCTGGTCAAACTCCCCGACAGCCTCACCTTTAAATTGGAAAAACTCTAGCTCGACTGTATCGCCGCTTCCGTCGGCATTGCCTCCGCAGGCTGCCAGCATCGTCATGACCCCTGCCAAACTGCTTACCCACACTGCTTTTTTCATGATACATCCTCCCCTTCGGTATGTTTTTTGCGCCAACCGCACGAATCACGAATCACCATTTCTGTCGGAACAATAACTTGCAGCGGAACGTCCCGCCCCTCGATCCGATTTCGAAGCAGGTGCGCTGCCGTTCTTCCCATTTGTGTACTATGCAGCTTCGTTGTTGTAAGCGGCGGTGTGACATAGCTTGCGTACTCAATATCGTCTACACTGACAATCGCGGTATGCTGCGGAACTTTCAACCCTTTCTCATGAAGCGCCCGGATCGCTCCCAGCGCCATTGGATCACTGGCAATAAAAAATGCTTCTGGAAGATTTTCCTGCCGGAGTGCTTCACGCATCAACTGGTAGCCCGCGTATGAATTCCAGTCGCCTATTTCATCGTTTCCTAAATAAACCAGACCTTCTTCATAAAGCTGCCTGTCTTTCATGTAGCGGATATAATGCGCAAGCCTTTGGTCCACTGCCTGCTTCTCGCTCCCATCTGTGCGCTGGGTGAATTCTCTTCCGCCAATAAACCCGATTCGCCGGTGACCGAGTGAAAGAAGGTGATTCAACACATTTTCTGAGGCTTGCGCAAGGTCAGACGTCACAGAATCAAATCTGGCTTTGTCGGGATTCTGATCAACAAACACAATATTTTTACCGGGATACAAGGAAGCGATATCATCTGCCACCGATTTTCCGATGACAATAATTCCATCCAGCTCATGCAACTTCTCCTCACCCGTTCTTCTCCGCAGTCTCACCGTCTGGACAATGCGCATGTCCAGCTCGTAGGCCTGCTCTTCAATCCCGTCGATAATCTCTTTAAAATACGGATCCTCTTTGTCATCCTCTGTGTTATTCCAGGTAAGAATGCCGATTTTCCAAGTCCGGATTGTTTTCTTAACGTACTGCTTTCGACTACGCTGTCGGAGAGGTTTGTAGTCCAGCTTTTTCGCTACCTCCAGTACCCGCTGCCTTGTTTCATCCAGTACTACAATCGATTGATCATTATTTAATATACGAGAAACGGTGGCAATCGAAACATGTGCTTCTTTTGCTACTTCTTTTATTGTCGCCAAGTAAAAAACACCTCCTCTTTCACTAAAATTTCATTTGCGATATATGTAGATTAGCACCATGTATTCGCTTCCAAAAGTGCAATTTCGGTAAAACATCGGTAAAATAATTGTTTTTTACGAAAATATCCGCTTTATTTTACTTATTATTTTACCGATAAAAATTCTATTTTACTGATCTTTTCCAAAATAGCCGCTTCGTTTATCTGTACAATTGTCGCTTTTTGGATAGCTGCACGATAATTCAGTCGATCTTCCCCTCTACAGTAGCTCTGAACCAGGACACGCCCTTTTTTGAATTCCCGAAAAAAGCTTCCGGCCTGCGCCGAAAGCCAAGTATACCTGTGCTCCTATCTCATTCGATACCGTCATTTTCAAAACGGGAGCATGACGCCCCGGCTTTGACTTACATAGGCTGACTTTTCCACGGTGCCTCTGCGTGCAGCAGCGTTTTAAAGTCCTGCTCCGGATCGAAGGCAAGCCGGCGCAGATGTGCTTCGACGCGGCGCTTCAAAATCGGAGCCATAATGCAGTGGCTGAATTCGTAGCCCCGGCACCGGCTTTTATAGCGCACTTCTTTTTTCGTCGGTTTCGCGCTCTCCCAAATTTTCATATCTGCTCCGCGCAGCTCTTTCCGCAATTCGTTCAGGAAGGCTCCGTTGCGGCTTTCCAGCTTAAAAAACCAGTCTTCGTAGACGTCGGCAAACTTCAATTTAGATGTCCGCACGTACTCCCGGTCGTGCTCCAGCGCCCGTTTTGCCCAGACGCTGTCGACATAGCGGAAAAATAAAATTTTTTCATAATCGTCCATGAGTGCTTTCATCGCAGCTCACCCTCGCACATGAGAATATATGTTCCCATTACCATAGCACGATTGTTTGAAGCCTGACAAGACGGGCGTTCGATGTTTTACAGGGACAGACAGCTGCTAAATCCGCTCGTGCTACCTGCTCCAGCTTTTTTCAGATTTATTTTTCGGATGGGCAATTGACTTTTTCAAACGTGCATACTATGATAAAGCTATTGTGAAACTGATAATCATTCTCAAATAAATGAAAAGCGGAAAGGACTGACAAATTCATGCCTTCCATGCATGCAGAACATATACGGGTCGGCTACGGCGACAAGCCGATCATCCAGGATTTGACGGTGGCGATTCCAGCCGGCAAGGTGACGACGATCATCGGACCGAACGGCTGTGGAAAATCGACGTTTCTGAAAACGTGTACGCGGCTGCTTGCGGCGTCATCTGGCTCTGTTTATCTGGACGGAGCCGCGGTGTCGAAAATCCCGACGAAAGAGCTCGCTCGGAAAATGGCGATCCTGCCGCAGACGCAGAACAGCGCGGCTGGCCTCACCGTTTATGAACTCGTTTCCTACGGCCGCTTTCCATATCAGCGCGGCTTCGGACGCCTGAGCCGGGAAGACCGACGCATGATTGACGAAGCGATGGAGATGACCGGCACAAGTGCTTTCGCAGACAAGCCGGTTGACGGATTGTCCGGCGGGCAGCGGCAGCGGGTCTGGATTGCAATGGCACTCGCTCAGAATACAGAGCTCATTTTTCTTGATGAACCGACAACGTATCTGGACATGGCCCATCAGCTGGAGGTGCTTGAACTGCTTCAGCGCCTGAACCGGCTTGAAAACCGCACGATCGTCATGGTGCTGCATGACCTGAATCAGGCTGCCCGCTTTTCAGATTACTTAATCGCGATGAAAGACGGCGATGTCCGCTCACACGGGAGCGCTCAGGAAATCATGCAGCCGCACGTGCTGCGCGACGTCTTTTCAATTGAGGCTGTGATCGGAAAAGATCCCGTAACCGGAACGCCGATGTGCATGAGCTACCAGCTTGCCTGTCCGCAGGACCAGCACATCCTTCATTCTTCTGCAAATGGATAATCGTATGCACACTTTCCTGAAAACGGGCCCCTGCCCGTTTTTTTCTTATGAGAATAAATGTACAAACTCCCTGCTGCAAGCTGTTCTCCGGATTCAAGCTGCACAGCAGGTTTAACGCCGCTGGAACAACACTGAAACGAAACACAGGCATCACCAAAAGCAACAGATCCTCATTCACGCCGCTAATGTCCCGTACAGCAGAACAGAAAAAAGCAGCTCCGGCCATATCAGGCCGGAGCTGCCAGAGTGTGGATAAAGTTATTTTAAGTGAATATCGTTGCATCTGCCTGTCCCTGCGGACACTCGCTTTCCGGAGGGAACGGGCTCAGCTAACCGCTTCCTCCTGCTGTCGGAAGCGCTGGATCTTCGCCTCGTTCTGATCCTCCCGGAGTCGAGATCCTACGATGTCGGCAGCTGGCAGTTCGTTTCACGTGCCTGGTTATGCCTGCACGATCCGGTTCCATATGGATAGCCCCCCAGATCAGACGTTTCGATGTTAAATAGGGACGCCAGTCCTTCATCGAATTCATGATAAACGTAAAAAAAGCAGTCGCGTCTGTCTGTTGTGACGTTGTTCTCCAACAAGCAGAGCCGTTTCCCCGATGTGTCCGGCAGGGACGCCTGTGGAATCAGCGCAGTCTGAAGATCCTTTCTCAGGGGTCACCCTGAGAAATAGCTGAAGACAAGCCCACGGCAAGCTTCCGCCGGTAAACAGAGGGGAAATACAATCAATAGAATAATCATGTAAGCTGATTGACTTTGTCAACAGCCTGGCAGCTCCGGCCGTTACGGCCGAAGCTGCTTCTCTTGCTTTATTCCTCTGGTTTGAAGGTTCGTTTTCCGAGCTCCTGATCGAGCAGCTCAAACGCCTGGCTGTCTTGATCCATGCGCTTCAGCCGGTGGATGAGCGTATCAAACGCCGCCTCTTCTTCCACCTGTTCTTCAATAAACCAGTTCAGAAACGTCATCGTCGCATGTTCGCGCTCATCCAGCGCCAGATCAGCTAGCTTGTAAATGCGCTTCGTCACTTCTTTTTCATGCTCAAGTGATTTGGTGAACGTTTCTTCCACAGAAGCAAACGTATTGTCCGGATCGGGCATGCCGGTGAGCTCTGCTCGGCCGCCGATGTCGTTAATAAACTGGTAAAACTTCATCGCATGGAACCGTTCCTCTTCTGCCTGTGCCAGGTAAAACTGCGCAAAACCGTCCAGGCTTTCACCAGAGCAGTAAGCCGCAGTAGCGGTATAAACGTGAGCGGAGTAAAATTCGTAGTTCATCTGTTCGTTCAAAGCGTCCACAAGTGTTGTGCTGATCATGTTACATCGCGCTCCTCTCAATTAAATGATCCGGCAGCCAGCCGGCGTGCAGGACGGCTGCCGGAATTTCCCCGGAAAGACGCCCGGCCCGGTCGAGCCACTGCTTTGAAAATGTGTATTCCCGTTCTTTTAAAATCATGCCGATTCCCTGATTCGCACTGTAGAGCTGCATGCGACCAAGCGCACGAAGCGCCTCGTCCCGGTAGCGAGGTTTCGTCAGCACAAGCACATGCATCGGCACCTGCTCGTACAGCTCCAGCATCCGGTTGTGCCAGCGGTCTTCACGCTCATACATGCCGCGTATGATTTCTTTGACAAGCGGACACTTCTGAGGTCCGTGAAACAGAAGCAGACGCGTCTCGGCACGTGCTTCCGGACTCATTTCCACGGAAGCTTTCTTCCAGCTGACCGACACTGCGGACGGCTCGACAGCCCGGTCCTTAAAGCAGCGCATAATCCGCCGCTCCATCATCATTTTTTCCATCATGGCGCGCATCGCCTGCATTTCTTCGGCTGTCAGCATGGCAGCCACCTCCCTTTACAGATGCCTTTTAAAGCGACGAGAAATCGGTCGTAAGCTCTTCCGGCGGAGTTGGTTCTTTCCGTTTCGGCTTGTTTTTTTCCTCATAATAGCCAAGGTGCAGAAAGCCGGCGATCCGTTCACCAGCCTTTACGCCAAGCATGCCACGGACGTCCGGCTCGTAAATGTGCGGATTCGTTTTCCACACGGTTCCGAGCTGCCGTTCTGCAGCAAGCAGCTGAAAATTTTGAATCATCGAGCCAATCGCGCCCATGTTTTCATCCTGCTGTTTCTGGCGCGGATCTTCTTTCATTATTACAATTAAATAGGCAGCAGGCTCCATAAACAACTTGCGGCGGTTTTCATGCTCCCGTTTTGCATAGTGCCCGAGCAGCCCTTCAACAAATGCTTCCTTTTCTTCTGCACTCACATACACGAAGCGCCACGGCTCCCGCAGCCCGTGGTTCGGGGCCCATACGGCATCCCGAAGCAGATCCATCACCAGCGTTTTTTCTACCGGTTCATCGGTGTATCCGGTTTTAATAGAACGCCGCTCCCGTATCGCTTTTTGCAGCGGCGTAATCGTAGATAAATCAGTCATGTGTATCCCTCTTTCTATTGCCAGTCTTTCCCTTTATTGTATCAGACGGGCACCCCCGTTAACATCTTAAGCGGCACCGCCGATAAATGATAACCATTCTCAATGGTGTCGAAAAAAAAAGAGAGGGGGGAATACTTTTTTTCGGAAGCGAGAAAGTGAGAATGATTATCAATTAACGGTGCTCTTTTATCATAGTGCAGCTTTTCAAAACCGTCAAGCCTTATCTGCAGAAATTTTCTAAAAAAATAACGTGTCCGGCAGCTGAAGCCTGCGAAGATGACGTTCCCGCGCTTAGCTTCTCTCCGGACGGGGAAGGTACCGGAGTAGACACTGTGAAGGAGCTGATTGGATGAACACGCAAGAACTCTATGCCATGATCAACGAAGCATCTGAACACCTGGAGCTGCATGACGATTTTCAGCAGCTGCTCCGCATTCCGGAGAGGCAGCTCGCCTTTTCGGTTCCTTATGAATCCGATGAAGGAAACATGCGCGTGGTGGAGGGTTTCCGTACACTGCACTCCTCCCTGCTGGGTCCCGGTAAAGGCGGCATCCGGCTCCACCCGGAAACAAACATCGACGAAACGTCGCTGCTCGCCTCCTGGATGACGATGAAAAATGCCTTAATGCACCTGCCCTTCGGCGGCGCAAAAGGCGGAATTGCTGCAGATCCAAAACAGCTGTCTGATAACGAACGCGAGCGCGTGATCCGCTCCTACATCCGTAAGCTGTCCCCTTACATCGGCCGCGACCAGGACATTCCCGCTCCGGACGTCAACATCGGCCAGCAGGAAATCGGCTGGATGCTGGATGAATACGAAAAACATCTGCACGATCCATATAATGCCGTCTTCACTGGGAAAGATCCGGTTATCGGAGGCATCCCGGGCCGGGTGGAAGCCACGGCAGCCGGCGTCGTTCATACGATTCGCTGCTGGCTCAAGGAACAGGACCGCAGCCTGAATAATTTGAAAGTCGCCATCCAGGGAGCCGGAAACGTCGGATCGTTCTGCGCCCGCATTCTCGCTGATAAAGGAGCGATCATTACGGCGATTTCAGATTCCTCTTCCACTATCATTGATGAGAATGGACTAAACGTGGAGAAAGTATTGAAGAAAAAAACCGACACGGGCAGCCTTGGCGGAGACCATGAGTCAGCGGCCGTATTTGAAGTGCCGTGCGACGTGCTGATCCCGGCCGCCATGGGCGGCGCTATTGATGAGGAGACCGCCCGGCTGATCCAGGCAGACCTGATCGCAGAAGGCGCGAACGGTCCGGTAACAGCAGATGCAGACCGGGTGCTGGAAGAACGCGGCATTGAGGTACTCCCGGATATTCTGACCAATGCCGGCGGTGTCGTCGTTTCCTACCTGGAGTGGCGGATGAACGAGCGCAAGGAAGAATGGAGCAAGGCCGATGCGCTGAGTCAGCTGGAGCACTACATGCGCCAGGCCTTCAGCCGCACGAACCGGACCAAGCAGGATTCCGGCGTCTCCTACCGTCGTGCTGCCTATTACACGGCCTGCAGGCGTCTTGCTGATGTGATGCAGGCACGCGGGCTGATCAAGTAGCCTGTCCTGTCCAGATCGTCCACCGGTTGGCTTCTGTTACAGCCCCTTCCGAAAGCTTCGTCTGCAGAAAATCGAGAAACGCTTCCAGCTCGCTGTCTGTCAGTTCGTGTAAAATACTCCGTCCCGTTCGCTGGCGAAGATCATCCAGCAGCTGCTGCCTCGTTGCAAACTGTTTTCGCTTCTCCCATATAGAAAAAACTGTCACACCGGTAAAGCCGGCAGCTTTCATCTGCTCGAGGACGTCCATTTTATTCGGACGCCTCTTTTTTTCGACCTCGGCAAGGTGCGGAAAATAATCAAGCAGCCAACCCCGGATGTGCACGTGGCTTCCGGGAAGCAGACAGTCTGAAACGGTCCGGTCCTGTATGATCAGCCGCCCTTTCGCACACAGCACCCGTGCTGCCTCTTTCAGAAAAGCGGCTGTATCCGACAGATGATGGATCAGTGCCCGGGCAAGCACCAGATCCTGGCCGCACCGTGCGAGACCGGTTCGTTCCGCGGTCCCCTGCTGAAATGAGAGCCGTCTCTCGTGCTGATGACGTTCTTTTGCATCGCGCAGGCTTACTTCCGAAAAATCAATGCCGACTGCTCTATCAGCCCCAAGTTTCAGCAGCTCGTTCGTATAGATCCCCCCGCCGCAGCCAATGTCTGCGGCATGCTTGATATCTTCTCCTGCTGTCAGCTCCTGCATCGTTTTTACCCAGTCAGCGTCGGCGTCCCTGCTGTTATAGCTCCCTTTTAACCGTTCATCATGAAAATGGATGCTCATGTGTTCTCACCTCCCTTCTATTATATCCTTTTTATGGGAAAAATGAAGCCGCGCTTCTTTTAGATGATTTTGACAACTTACTCCCTTTTCCTGTATGATGACGACAAACTTGATAACGTAATGAACAACAGGTGATCTGCTTCGCCAGATCTTAAAAGGGAATCCGGTGCAACTCCGGAACGGTCCCGCCACTGTAAAAGGTTAGCAGCCGCTGTGCCACTGGATTTTTTCCGGGAAGGTGCGGCTGTGTTCATCCTTGAGTCAGGAGACCTGCCTGTCGTTCTTTACCATCAGCCCTACGGGTCATAGGGAGGTGGAAACAGGCTTGTTCAGCTTTGCCGCAAAACACGTGCGGCCAAAGCTTCGTTCGTGCTGGAAAGACACCTGTTTTGTCCTGCTGCCGTGCCGGAAGGGTTTCCCCCTTTTCGGCACGGCTTTTTGTTTGTCTCGGCGTCATACATTTGAAGGAGGAATGAAGCATGAAAACATCTGTACAAGGCTATCCGCGCATCGGTGAAAACCGGGAATGGAAGCGCGCACTTGAAGCATACTGGAAAGAAGAAATAACCGCAGCTGAGCTGCAGGAAAAAATGAAAGCCATCCGGCTGGAAAGGCTCACCCGCTTGGAAGCAAGCGGACTGGATCTGGTGCCGGTCGGTGACTTTTCGTATTACGACCATATGCTCGATATGGCGTTCATGTTTAATCTGGTACCGGAGCGTTTCGCTTCCTTGTCCGGAAATGAGCTCGATCAGTATTTCGCAGCCGCACGCGGGACGCGCGAGGCGCCTGCGATGGAAATGACGAAATGGTTTGATACGAACTATCACTATATCGTGCCTGAGCTGGAGGACAGCTGGGTGCCTGACGTTACGAGCAACTACCCCCTTGAACAGTATCGGGAAGCGGAAGCCGCGGGTATAAAGACAAAGCCGGTGCTCGTCGGACCCTATACGTTTATGACGCTTGCGAAAGGACTGGAGGCTGAGCACCGCGACAGCTGCATGTCCGTCCTGCTTTCGCTGTATGCAAAAGTGATTGGCGAACTGCACGAGGCCGGCGCTCCGCTCATTCAGCTTGATGAGCCTGCACTCGTCACATCCCTGACCCGTGAAGAAGCCGGACAGGCCGCTAAGTGGCTACAGCAGCTGCTTGACTTAGTCCCGAAGGCACCGCTGCAGCTGCAGACGTATTTTGAATCGCTGACGCACTGGGATTTATTCGCCACTCTTCCGTTTCACGCCTTCGGACTCGATCTGATGTATGACGACGGCGATACGCTCCAGCAGCTGCGGCAGCATCCACCTCACCAGAATGCGGCGCTCGCCATCGGCGTAATTGATGGCCGTAACGTCTGGAAAAGCGACCTCCACGAAGCACAGAAGCTCGTTCGACGCGTTGAAGTGCTCTGTCCGGAAAACCCATTAATCCTGCAGACAAGCTGCAGCCTCCTGCACGTACCGGTTTCCCTTAAGCAGGAGGAACGCTTCGTCGAGGACTTGAAGCAGGGCATGGCTTTCGCTGACGAAAAGCTGCAGGAGCTCCAGCTGCTGAAGCAGGTCTGCACGGGCTCTCCGGAGAACACGCTGGACGGTCATCAGGCGTCTCTTTCCAGGTTCCGAAAAAGCTATCCGGCAGCAGGAGACAGCAGCAGCGAGAAGCTCGCTATGAGAGAGCCTGTTTTCTCACGCCGCGCTGAACTGCAGCAGGCCAGGTGGCAGCTGCCGCTCCTGCCGACAACGACTATCGGCAGCCTGCCTCAGACGACCGATATGCGAAAAGCAAGAACCGCCTATCGGCGCGGGGAACTATCCGCTAAACGCTACCGTGCAATGGTGGAAGAAAAAATGCAGCGCTGGATTAAGCTTCAGGAAGATATCGGGCTCGATGTCCTCGTGCACGGTGAATTTGAACGCAACGACATGGTAGAATTTTTCGGGGAAAAGCTGGACGGTATGGCCGTCACACAAAATGGCTGGGTCCAGTCGTACGGCTCCCGCTGCGTCAAGCCGCCGCTCATTTACGGCGCGGTATCTGCTCCAGGTTCGATGACCGTCTCTGAAACCGCTTATGCTCAATCTCTGACGGATCGCCCGGTAAAAGGCATGCTCACCGGGCCCGTAACTATTTTAAAGTGGTCATTTGAACGGAGCGATGTGCCTAAATCGGTGACGGCCTATCAGCTTGCGGAAGCGTTGCAGCAAGAAGTTGAAGCCCTTGAAGAAGCAGGCATTGGTATGATCCAGATAGATGAACCGGCTCTTCGGGAAGGCTTTCCACTGAAACGGGAGAAACGCGCCCATTACTTGGACTGGGCTGTCAACTCGTTTCGTGCCGCGTCCGCTGTTGCGCAGCCGGAAACTCAGATCCATACGCACATGTGCTACAGCGACTTTCACGATATGATCGACGCGATCAGTGCCATGGACGCCGACGTCATTTCCATTGAAACATCGAGAAGCCACGGCGGCCTGATTCAGGCGTTCGAGGACAGCACGTACGACAAGGGCATCGGACTCGGCGTTTATGACATTCACAGCCCCCGTATTCCCCCGGTTCGAGAAATGACCGACATGATCGAGCGCTGCCTGAGCGTTCTGCCGGCCTCCCAGTTTTGGGTGAATCCGGACTGTGGCTTAAAAACCCGCAATGAATCGGAAACAGAAGCTGCCCTTCGCAATATGCAGCAGGCGGCAGAAACCGTCCGGGAAGCTCTTACAAGCCGGACCAGCGGCGTGTAAGTGGGAGACGATTGCGGCCGGGGGCTTCTTTGATTGGTGGCAGCGTTTGACAAGTTGCGGGTGCAGAATGAAAACTTTCATAGGCGAAATGAAAACTTTTTCGTTATGTCGAACGCATGGTAATAACAATAATAAGTTGACGCGCGAGCTTGATAAGTTTAGGCTGCATGATGAAAAGATTGGAGCAGCGGTTGATAAGTTGCGCACGTCAAATGAAACGTTCGTGCATGTACCGTGCCGTTCAGACCCTATTCAGCATCCTCTCCTCCAGCAGAACAAAGAAAAGCTCCCGGATACTGATCCCGGGAGCTTCTCTTTCATCTAAATACAACTAATTACCACACTCAACAAACATTCAATTTACAGAAAAAGGTTTACCAGATTTCTGCCTCCATTATATGCTAGGACGTAGAATCCCTGATAGAAGGAGATGGACGATGAACATCACATTCCCACGCTGGTTCTGGTGCAGCCTGACAGGATTTCTGGCAGTGCAGATGCTTTTATTTCCTCTTGCAGCAGTAAGCCCTCTTGACGCGAGAAGCACTGTGCTGCTGCTATTGTTTACGATTACGATCGTTTATCCAGCATTCTTTTTAACTACGATCATACTGTTATTGAAAAAGCAGAGCCCGTATGAAGGAAGAACGGTCTTTGCCTGCCTGTTCTTGCTACTTCCGCTGCTTATATGTGTTCCGTTTCTTACCGGACTGTAATCCTTTCAATAAAACAACAATAAGCTCCCGGATGCTTAGGCTGTTGACAAAATCAATTTACTTACACGTTTATTCGTTTGGTTGTATTTCCTCTCTGCTTACCGAGCCTGCAGTGGTCATGCCGTTCAAGATCGAACGGCATGGAATCTTCAAACTGCGCTGAGTTCACTGGCGTCCATGCCGAATACCTCGGTGCAACGGAGCTGCTTAATGGAGAAAGACGTCACGATAAGTATATGCGACTGCTCTTTTGCTCTCATAATGAATACGTTGAAGTACTGGCACCCCCTACTCGTTATAGAAATATCGCGTAAAAAATGGACTTATCCATATTGACCAAACTCGTTCCCACCGTAACAAAGTGTTTCAACCGGACTGCCAGCTGCCAAATCGGAGGACCTCGACTCCAGGAGGATCAGAACGAGGCGAAGATCCACCGATTCCGACGCTAGAAGGAAGCGGTTAGCTGAGCCCGTTCCCTCCGGAAAGCGAGTGTCCAAAGAGACGGGCCGATGCATGGTGATTCACCAATAAATGCGTTGTCGAAAATCAAAAGCTCCCGGATGCTTAAACATTCCGGGAGCTTTTCTTTTATTCTAATAAACAAATGCGCGGTAGGCGCCGACAAGTCCGTTTCCAAAGTGGTTGGAGTTGCCGAGCGGCTGTGCAGAGTTATTCAGCACGCTTCGTACTTGCTGAGCCGAATAGTTTGGACGGTAGTGCATCAGAAGGGCTGCAACGCCGGCTACGTGCGGAGCTGCCATCGACGTTCCGTTGAGGCTGCGGTAGCCGTTGTTTGGATACGTGCTCTGAATGCTGACGCCAGGTGCTGCGATTTCAACAGCCGGACCTGTGCTGGAGAAAGACGCACGGTTATTGTTTGCATCAACAGCGCCGACCGCCATGACAGAATCATATTTAGCCGGGTAACCGACAGAGTCGCCTGTGCCGGATGCATTGCCGCTGTTACCTGCCGCAGCGATGAGCAGCAGTCCCTGATTGTAGGCATAGTCCGAGTATGCGCGCAGAATAGAGGAATCTGTCGGACCGCCGAGAGACATATTCACAATGTCCATATTGTTCAAAATGGACCACTCAATGCCTTGCGCGATTCCGGCATTGGAGCCGCTTCCGTTCTGGTCAAGAACTTTGACCGCGTAGAGTCGTGCCTGAGGTGCTACGCCGAGAACACCGACGCTGTTATTCAGTGCTGCCACTGTACCAGCTACGTGCGTGCCGTGGCCGTCGTTATCAATGTAAGGATTGCTGTCGGGCCAGCTTGAGAATACGGAATGACCGCCGTACACGTTCAAATCCTGATGGTTTGCATCAATACCAGTATCGAGGATCGCCACGCGAACTCCCTGTCCAAAATAGCCAAAACGGTGTACGTCCGGAGCTTGTACTTGGGATACGCCATAAGGAACGGTCTGCATTGCCTGCACTTCTGCATCTTCTTCTACATATTCTACATGCGGATGGTTAGACAATCCTTTTGCCTGACCTTCTGTTAAGGAAAGCTGATAAACCGGCAGCAGCTCGAATTCGTGGAGAACATCTTCATCCTCTACGCCGAATGCGTTCAGCAGTCCTTTTTCAGCATTGCCGGAAAACATGACCAGATAGTCTTCTTTGTCCTGCTCCCCTGCTGATACAGCGGAAGCAAACAGTCCCCCCGTGATCATCATTAAAGCAGCAAACAACCAGATAAAACGCTTCATCCAAACACTCCTTATGCAGTTTTTTTCACCGCGGCGGTGAGCGGCCGTCATTTCACATAATTTTCCGAAAAGTCGGCTCCTCTTTATATTATTCGCCACTCGAAAAAAGACAAGCTTGTTTGTAAGTATTTGTAAAGATGACGTATGACGCAGCTAAGAAAGCACCTGCACACATCCAATAAATGGATGTTAAATCTTAGGCTTTAAAGCGGTGCTGCACATCCGCTTCACACCGCAAAAAAAGCCGCAGGCAGCCCTCCTGCGGCTTCACGATGATACTCCGGTTTTCAGAAAATGACGCAGCTTTTCTTGGTCTTCGGCGATTTTCTCCTGCAGGCTGCGGTTGTAAAAGATGGCAGCCGGGTGAAAGGTCGGAAACAGCAGGTAATCGCGATCCGACCAGACAAACGCACCGTCTTGAAGGCGGCGTACCGGCGTTCGGATAAACCGGCCGTGGCAGTCGCCTACTTTATAGTCCGTTCCTGCCAGCCGTCGCAGGCCAATGTTGCCGAGTGTCACAATCACTGGAGCCTGAACGTGGCTGAGCTCATAATCGAGAATCGGTGCATGAGCTGTTATTTCTTTTTGGGTCGGTGGACGATTGTACTTTCGCTCGGTCACCGTTCCGTCTCGGTTGTTCCTCTTCCCCCATCGATACGGCCGGCTGCGGACCGCACTGGTGATATATACTTCTTCACGTGAAAGTCCGAGGCCTTCCAGAAAGGCCATCAGCTCTTTGCCTGCTCGTCCGCTGAACGGAACACCGTTATGAATTTCCGTTTCGCCGGGTGCTTCCCCGACGAGCATCATCGCCGGCTTTACAGGTCCATTTCCATAGACGAAGCCTTCCAGCGGAAAGTCACGGCTGGCAGCAATCACTTCTTCAGCAAGCGATTTCGGTATTCGCATAAGGGCATCCCTCCTGCTCTGAGTATCCCCGCTTTTTGAGAAGTAAAAACAGTCCTGCAGACGTTTTCCTATGGTGACCCAACTTCCCTTTATGATTCGTTTTGCTAACAGGTCTTAGAAGATCATCTGACAGGATACATACTTTCATCCTGGTTCTTACATAGGTCTCAGGTACTTTTCGCCTGTCGAAATATATCTCGTTCTAGGAATTAAAACGTTTTTTTGATTATTCAGTCTAATGACTAACGATATTTGATAAGGTAAAAAGACGTTTTTCAACTGAAAATGGGGAGGAATACATAATGAGGAAAACAGCAGGACTGCTTTCTGTTCTATTGCTTGGCTCTATCTTTTTTGCCCAGCAGGATGAGGCCAGTGCCGATACAGAACTGCAGACGAACATCGATACCGTGTCACTGACCGAAGAGAGAACGGTGGAAGTCAGCGCTGATTTGGGCAGCGACGTTGACCTCGAAAACGTGGAATTTACGTTCGGCGGACGGGCGCTCGAGGAATGGCGTCAGCATACGGGCGGCACGTCTTATAACGGCAGCTCGTTTATCCAGGTGACAGAAGGGCCGTATCTGGATGAGGACGGACTCGTACGTGCTGAAATTGAGTTCGGGCTGCTTTACGGCACAGACAACCTGGCACCCCGTAACATCCGCACGCAGTATCAGCAGTTCATAAACGATTATGAACTGACGATGACCGACACACAGAGCGGCGCTTCCGCGGAAACGACGCTTCGTTACAACGTCTATGATGAGTTCTTGTTCTATGATGAGCTGAAGCCAGCCATTGATGATGTACTGAATCAGGCGTCAGATTCCGGCCGCTACGTACAGTATGAAAAGGTCGGAGAATCTGTAGAAGGCCGTGACATTCACTTTGCGGTTGTAGCGAGAGACGAAGCAGCGGTGGACCGCTATTTCGACGAAACCTTGCCGCAGGCGCTGAACGATCCGGCTGCGCTGAAGGACGCGATCGCATCCGGAGAAGCCGGCGATTACCAGGTTCCAGTCTGGTTCAATAATATTCATCCGGATGAAGTAGAGGGCGTCGATGCGCAGATTGAGCTGTTTCGCGATTTTGCGCTCGAAGAAGACATCACATTTATGAACACGGACGACACGGAAGAGTTCGAAGTGACAATGAATGTCGACGAAGCGCTTGATGACGTCATTATGCTGTATATGTTTACGAGCAACCCGGACGGCCGCGCCTATAACACCCGTGGCAATGCGGAAGGCTTTGACTTAAACCGGGACAACGCCTATCAGACACAGGTGGAAACACAAGCGGTCAATGAGCTCGTTTCCGAGTGGACTCCGCTTTCCTTTATTGATATTCACGGCTATGTTAACGGATTTTTAATTGAGCCGGCGACACCGCCTCACAATCCGAACTTTGAATATGACCTTTTAATCGACAACATGCTGGAGCAGGCGCATGCACTTGGGCGCGGCGGAATCAGCAATTCCAATCTCGACTCGTACTTCATCCCGAAGCTGGACTGGGAGGATGGCTGGGATGATATGACGCCTTCCTACACGGCGATGTACGGGATGCTGCACGGTGCCTACAGCCATACGGTAGAAGCGCCGACGCTGAGCCAGGATTCCTACCGGGCGATGGTCGGAAGCAGCCTTGGCGCTATCGATTACGTGCTGGAGAATAAGGATGAGCTCTATACCGATCAGCTCTCTATCTTTGAGCGCGGAGTGAACAATGAAGATGACCGCTCCGTTGATGAACATTTCGTAAACGCCGCCGGTGAATCGATCGGACGTGTACGTGATGGAAACGACAACTTTTTCCCGGATTACTACGTCATTCCGGCAGATGAAAGTGCCCAGAAAAATGTACTGGAAGCTTACAACATGGCCGACTACTTGATCCGTAACAGCATTGAGGTGGAACAGCTTACAGCGGATACCGAGATTGATGGCGTGACGTATCCGGAAGGCTCGTTTGTCGTACCGATGAATCAGGCAAAGCGCGGCCTTGCCAACGCCATGCTCTATGAAGGCGACAACGTATCGGACTGGAATGCGATGTACGATCCGATTGTGATTAACTTCCCGGCACTGCGCGGCTTTGATATGACGGAAGTCCGTGATGAAGGGGCACTGGACGGCCTGACGGAACAAGTGGAAGAAGTAGCCGTACCAAACGGAAGCATCACCGGCAACCCGCCTCGTCAGATCCTGCACAACAATACGAATGACGCGGTGCGCATCGTGAACGAACTGCTTGCAGACGGAAAAACAGTTGAAATGTTTACAGACTCCCGCGGCAATGCTTCTGAAGGAGATTACCTTGTTGAAACAGCGGATCTGCGGGAATTTGCAGATGAGTATTATTTCAACACAGAACCTTACGGAAACGGCCGCAACGCTGGCATGATCGAGCTTTCCCAGCAGCAGGTCGCGGCAACGGGCTCCGATCAGCTTGACTTCTCGCTCCGCCAGCTTGGCTTTGAGCTGACGGATGCCGATAATGCAGATGTCATTGTAAGTGATTCCGGCAGCTTCGATCCGGAACTTGCCGCCGGGAAATCCTTTATCGGAATTGGTGTAAACGCCCTGAACTCCGTCCGCAGCAACGCAGGACTCCCTGGCTTCAACTTTGACTTCACGCAGGCCAACCATGAAGGCTTGTTTGAGGCAGAGCTTGCGGATCACCCGGTCAACGCAGGATATGAATCAGAAGAGCTGATGTACACGACGACAGGTAGCTGGATTACAGATGTGCCGGAGGAAGCGGACGTGCTTGCTACCTTCGCTGACTCAGATGACTTCTATCAGGCAGGATGGTGGCCGGGGAACGACCGTGCACAGGGACAATATATGTCCTTCACTGCTGAAACGGATGACACATCCTTTACCCTGTTTGCCAATTCACTTGCTTTCCGCGCTCATACGGAGCATAGCTACCGCATGCTTGCGAACAGCATTTATCAGTCAGGTACAACGGAATCCGAGCGAACGCATCCAGGACGCGGACAATCGGCTCAGGTTGAGGTGGAAGGAGCAGACGCAGCGATTCAGTCCAACAAACCTCAAGGCAATGTATCTGCTCAGGCGCTTGAACGGGCCGCTGAAGGATCTGCGGTTTCCAGACTAGCCGCAGAAA
This sequence comes from Bacillus daqingensis, assembly GCF_042654445.1. Classification (NCBI taxonomy): domain Bacteria; kingdom Bacillati; phylum Bacillota; class Bacilli; order Caryophanales; family Bacillaceae; genus Bacillus; species Bacillus daqingensis. The sequence continues at coordinate 62,830 of NZ_JBHSGK010000004.1, read as the reverse complement.
CACGTCTCGGTTCAGAAGGGGCTTCTGTCACATTTGATACAGCCGGCGTTCAGGCGCTTGCAGATGCAAACCCGGATGCCGTGCTGGACGTGACTGCAGAAGGCGTGTCCCACGCTGTATCAGTTCAGGAGCTGCCGCTTGAAGAGTTGGACAGTGCCGGCACGATTACGATTGACCTGACGGTGGAAACAGAAACCATCAGCCAGCGTGAAGAAGAGGACCGAATCGAAACCGTTACGACGGTTACCGTCTCAGCCGACGACGAGGATATCCTTTCCTACCCGGTTCTTTCCACAGACGAATAAAGAATGAAAAGCGCCTTCCATTGCGGGAGGCGCTCTTTATTTGCGGGAGACATATGCAATTTATAAAAACAACGGCAGCAGCTGGGACGTCAGCGTGACGAAAACGAGCGCAAACGGATAGGCTGCCGCGTAGGCGACCGCGGCATCATCGGTTGAGACAAGTTTATTCAGCACGCCAAGACCGGGAGTGCTCGTCATGCCGCCGCACAAGGTGCCGAGGGCATGCACGGAACTCATTCGGAAAAGCTGCCAAGCTGCGAAAAAGCCGAGCAGCATTGGAACGAGCGTGATCAGGGCGCCTGCCGCTATAACGATGGGCCCTTGATCTGCAACGGTTGCGACGAGTCCTTCTCCTGCTGTTGTTCCTGCTCCTGCAAGAAACAGAACGAGTCCTAAATCCCGGATAACCTGATTAGACGGCTGAAAGAAGCGGGCTCTTATCGGCCCGAGGCGTCCAAAATGCCCGATGATAAGCGCAATGAGAAGCGGACCGCCGGCTGCTCCGAACGACACGGACTGATCTCCCGGAAGCGGCAGTTCGATCATGCCTGCCAGCACGCCTAACAACAAAATTAAGCTGAGCGAAAGCAGGTGCACGTTTGTGACCGGCAGCTTCCGCCTGCTGAAAAGTTTTTCTACTTCTTCCACGCGGTCCTCACTGCTGACAACCGTCAGCACGTCCCCTGCTTCCAACCGCCAGCCCGGATGCTGATTGAATTCAAAGCCGCCCCGTTCCACGCGGGTAACGGTCACGCCGTAGCGGCTGCGAAGACCGAGCTCACGCAGGCTTTTGCCGATTAAATCTTCCGCTCCGACCGTCACTTTTCTCAGCTCAACCCGGTCGGCACTGATAAAGGAATCATCGCTTTCTTTTCCGAGTTCATCCCTTACCTGCTCCAAATCTTCCTTCAGACCAACCGTCACGAGCCTGTCTCCCTTCATAATCACCGTGTCGCTCAGACTGATAATGTTCCGGGTGCCGCGGATGACCCGGCTGACAACGGCCGACGTACCGCGCCCTGCTTTTAATTCCTTCAGCGTTCTGCGGTGCGCCGCATCACTCGTCACCTCAATCATCATCACTTCCGGTGACTGTCTGCTCCGTTTTGGGCCAGACTTTTGCTCCAGCTCCTGCATCAAATTGATGCGAAACAGCTTCGGAAACAGCTGCACGAACAGGACAACCGCCAGCACCCCTACCGGGTACGCAATCCCGTAGCCGACCGAAGCTGCCCCATCACCCGTGGCGTCGATCGCTGCAGCAAGTCCCGGCGTACTCGTGAGCGCTCCGCTCATCATGCCGACAGCCAGCGCTTCCGGCAGATCAAACAGCGCCGCTACCGCAATCGTTACAGTGGCCGCAACTACGATAATCAGCATCCCGATCAGTCCGTACTGCATCCCGGATGTTCGCATCATACGGAAAAAGCGAGGGCCTGCCTCCAGTCCGACCGCTGCGATAAACAACGTCAGCCCAAGGTTTTGGACGGTTTCCGATACTTGATAGCCATAGTGACCGAAAAACATTGCCGTAAAGAGAACGGCGCTCAGTCCCAGGCTGATTCCTTTTATATGTGCTTTCCCGAGCACAGAGCCGATAAATAAGATCGTAAACAGAAGAACGAGCGGTTCTTCCAGCAAATGTTGAATGACTGTCATAAGCGCATCCTCCCACTCCCGTTTGTCAGTGCTGTACCCGTTCGCACCATCTTTCAAGCGGTAGGATCGTACTGGAACTTAACTTGAATTTTTAGAATATTATTGCTAATTTAGGTCGATTATGCCATAATGAACCTTGTACTATGGTACATATTTCTAAACAAGGAGGATGAATGTGTGATGAAGAAATGGTTCGTAACGTTCACCAGCGCTGCTCTCATCGGTTTTGGAGGTATGTCTGCGGCTCACGCCGATCACGAAGAAGGTACAGTAAACTGCGGGGATTTTGAAACAGGTCAAGAGGTCTGGGAGTTCTGGGAGTCGCATGACTACAGCTCTGAGAATGACCCGGAAGGCCTTGACGGCGACAGTGACGGCGTTCCATGTGAAAGCCTGACGCTTGATGCCGGCCTCGAACAAACATTTCTTGACCATGACGCCGCTATGACAGGCGAGAATGGTGAAAATGGAAATGGCGAAGGCGAAGAAACTGAAGAAACGAACAACAACGGCAACAATGAAGAAGCCGAAGAAAACCATAACAATGACAACAACAACAACGACCACAACGACGCGGATAACAACGCAAACCATAATGACAACAATCACGACGATGAAGGAAACGAAATGCCTGCAACGGCTACTTCCTACCCAACCATCGCGCTGATGGCGCTGCTTGCAGCAGGTGCCGGCGGCATGATGCTCATGAGACGCCGCACGACAGCCACTGAATAAAAAAATGAACCGCCTTCCGGATTTTTCAGGAAGGCGGTTTTTTACTGGTTACAGATTAAACACGATCGCTCTCATTCCGATTTTACTGTTAACAAGGATCGAAACTCCTTATATGAGTCAGCGAATTACTTTATTCTTATTTTTATTTTCCATAAAACGATCAACACTAAACTTTCTGAATATACACACTTTCCTCACATTTTCATCTTATTATGGAACGAAAAGAGGGAGGGATCCAGATGGAGCATCATCAGGAACACGAGCATAACCACCAGCCAGCAAATCACGCAAATCATCTGAACGATTTTAAACATCGATTTTATGTCTCAGCTGCAGTTATGGTACCAATCCTTGCCCTTTCTCCAATGATTCAGGAGTTTTTAGGGCAAAACTGGCGCTTCCCGTTTGATATGTATATTCTTTTTCTTCTATCTAGTTTTGTGTACTTCTACGGGGGCTGGCCGTTCTTAAAAGGAATAGTAAGTGAAATGCGTGATCGGAATCCAGGAATGATGACGCTGATTTCCCTGGCCATTTCTGTCGCCTATTTTTACAGCACAGCCGTTGTATTTGGCGTTCCGGGACATGAAATGTACTGGGAACTCTCTACCTTAATCGTAATCATGCTGCTTGGCCATTGGATTGAAATGAAATCGATTGCCGGCGCCTCCAGCGATTTAGAGGAACTCGTCCGTTTCATGCCTTCCAGCGCCCATTTATTACAAGAAGACGGGACAACCGTCGAAGTGAAAGCTTCTACTCTCACTCCGGGTCAGCGTGTCCTTGTAAAACCTGGAGAAAAAGTTCCGGTAGATGGAACCGTTGCACAAGGCAGATCTGACGTGGATGAATCAGCAGTCACTGGTGAATCGGTTCCTGTTTACAAAGAGGCTGGGGATTCTTTAATCGGAGGCTCGATTAACAGTGAAGGTGCGTTAACTGTGGTCGTTGAAAAAACCGGCCAGGAAAGCTATTTGTCCCAGGTAATTAAATTAGTCCAGGAAGCACAGGAATCGAAGTCCCGGACACAGGATCTGGCAAACAGAGCGGCTAAATTTCTTTTTTATGTCGCCGTTATCGCCGGAGTACTAACCTTGTCTGGATGGCTTGCTGCCGGGTTTTCGACTAACTTTGCGATAGAACGAATGGTAACCGTTATGGTTATTGCATGTCCGCACGCATTGGGACTTGCTGCCCCGCTTGTAACGGCGGTTTCTACCTCCCTCTCTGCTAAAAAAGGACTTTTGATTCGCAATCGGACCAGCTTTGAAGAAGCAAGATATCTGAATGCCGTGCTATTTGATAAAACCGGCACGTTAACAAAAGGTGAATTTGGAATTACGGATGTCATAGAAGAACATGCGGACAGAAAAACTATTTTGTATTACGCAGCCTCACTGGAATCCTCCTCTGCTCATCCAATTGCCCAGGGAATTGTGCGTTCTGCGGAGGAAGAAGGAATCAATTACTCCCCTCCTGCAGAGTTCGATTCATTAACGGGAAAAGGATTGAGCGGCCGGATTCAAGATAAACAAGTTCTTGCAGTCAGCCCCGGTTATATGCGTGAAAATAAGGTCTCTTTCCATGAGGCTACTTTTCAGCAATTATCCTCTGAAGGGAAAACGGTCATTTTTCTCATTGTTGATGATGTGTTATACGGGATGATCGCACTTGCTGATCAAGTGCGCGAGGATTCCAAAGAAGCAGTCCGGATCTTGCATCAAATGGGAATCGAAGCCATGATGGTTACAGGCGATAATCGAACCGTCGCTCAATGGGTCGGCAAGGAACTTGGACTAGATCAGATCTATGCAGAAGTTCTCCCTCATGAGAAAGCAGAAATTGTGGAACAAGTTCAAAGAGCTGGTAAGAAAACCGCGATGACAGGCGACGGGGTGAACGATGCTCCTGCGCTAGCCGTTGCTGATTTAGGTATCGCCATTGGAGCAGGCACAGATGTCGCGGTTGAATCAGCAGATGTGGTACTTGTCCGCAGCAACCCTTTAGACGTTGCAGCGCTGATCAGACTCTCCCGCTCTACTTACCGAAAAATGATTCAGAATCTTTGGTGGGCAGCCGGATATAATATCATCGCCCTGCCTCTCGCTGCCGGCATACTTTATCAAGCAGGTATATTGTTAACTCCAGCGGTGGGGGCTGTGTTAATGTCAGTCAGCACTATAATCGTTGCAATTAATGCCAAACTGTTAAAATCCGAATAATTGATCTCTGTGCACCTCTACTATAAAGAAACCGGCGGTTGAATAAGTTCAACAAGCCGGTCTTTTTCATCTGCTTTTGACTACGATCAATCCCGCGGCTAGCAGTATGTATGTTGTACTCCTTTTACGAATGTCTCGTCTGTTCCCGGACGTCGAGGGCAATTTTCAACATGTACAGCAGAATGAGCAGCTTCGTCACTTCCACGATGCCGTTAAAAAAGCCCGGACTGTAAAACAGCAGCGCCGTGTGAGGGATAATGACGTTGATCATTACCGCCATTAAAAGCAGCACGATAAATGCAATGAGAACACGGTGCATCAAATTCCTCCTTTCAGAAGACATCATACACGCGCGCCCCATTGACTGTCCATCTCACGCCGGATAACCATTCGTTCGTCAGGCTTTCATCGGCCACATCGTCTGATGATACGCCATATCCCAGAACATATACTCAAACCGGGTCGTGTTCAGAAAGATCGTTTCCAGCTTCTGAAGTTCGGCTTCGGAGCTGTCCGCTGTTAACTCGTCCAAAAGATCGATACACCACTGTGCGGTTTGTGCAAACTCCTCTGAGCTGTACATACGGATCCATTCTCCATAGAGCGGATGATCGGCAGCGCCTGGTATAACCGCCAGTTCGCGCCCTATTTCCCAATAGCTCCACGCGCACGGAAGCAGGGCGGCGACAAGATCACTAAGCGAGCCGTTTTGACCGACGTGCAGCATATAGTGCGTATAGGCGAGCGTCGTCGGTGAAGGCGATGCTTCCTCCAACTCCTGCTCGGTGATGCCGAACTTCTTGGCGTATTCGCGGTGCAGTTCCATTTCATCATTCATCGTGACATCGAGCAGCTTTGCAAATCGTCCCATCGTCTCCACGTTCGTTGCCTTGGACGCCCCAATCGCGAACAGCTTGGCATACTCAATTAAGTACAGATAGTCCTGTACCATGAAAAAGCGGAATTTCTCTGGATCGAGCGTCCCTTCTCCCATCTCTGTCACGAACGGATGCTGGTGGTTTTCCCGCCAAATCGGCTGCAGCTTTTCGTGTAATCTTTCACTGAATCTCATGTCAACCACTCTCCTTATTCGTTTATCACCAGCTGCCGAGAGCTTTATGAACCTGATCCGGTGCACAAAAAAACTTCTTCCCAACAGGAAAGAAGCGCGTTTCAGCATATGAAAAGAGAAGAATGAACTCTCTCTATACGCCGCGTCTTCCCTCCGCTAGTACGAACTAGATCAGGTAATTAAGGGTCGAGACCTCGTCTCTCTCAGCCGGCGTTCAGCTCCCCCAGAGCGGTGCGTTACGTATTTCCTTCTTTTTACCATAGCGGATGCTCATTTGCAACTGGTCCGATCTACAAAAAAACAGCCCTCCGGCTGCCTCAAAAGGGGGGGGGGTGAAGCAGCCTGGAGAGAGCTGGTTGTTTACCGTTCGTCCATCATGCGCCAGAAGGCGGGTTTAACGCGGTAGTTTTCATCAAATACGAATGGAGCGTCGACGCCGGTGCCGCTGTACTGCTCGGCACGATCATCGAGCCATGTGTGGTTATCGGCGATGCCCCAGAATGTCACGCTGCTGATGTCAGCGTCGAGCTCTTCATAGAGGGAGAATATTTCTCCGAAGCGTTCAGCCTGCTCGTCGTAAAGGCTGTCCGGAATCTCGTCATACGTTGCATAGGCGTTATCCGGCGGCCATCCGTACAGGCTGACGTCGAGCTCTGTCACCTGATTGTCGAGCCCCAGTTCCGTAAAGAGCTCGAAGGAGTCCCTGGTATCTTCAATCGAAGGCCAGCCAATTTGAATATGTGCCTGGTGACCGATGCCGTCCACCGGCACATCGTCCTCCAGCAGATCCGTAACCAGATCATACAGGTCGTCCCGCTTGGAAGGAACTTCTGTGTTGTAGTCATTTAAGTAAAGCATCGCATCATCTCCAGCATGCTCACGCGCTGATTCAAATGCTGTTTTGATGTAGTCCGTGCCGGTAATCTGATACCAGGCGGTTTCACGCAGACCGCCGCCGTCATCAATTGCTTCATTTACGACATCCCAGGCGGTGACAACATCTTTATAGCGATCTACTACGGTTTCAATATGTGTGTCGAGACGCTCCAGCAGCAGCTCTTTGTTTGCTGCCCGCTTCGCCTCATCGGTTTCATCCACCATCGGGCTGCCGTCTTCATCCAGGAAGAACCAGTCCGGTACCTGATTGTGCCAGACGAGCGTATGGAAGCGGAGCTCCATGTCATGCTTTCTGGCAAAGTCAGCGATCCGGTCTGCACCTTCCCAATCCCAGACGCCCTCCTCCGGCTGAAGGGAAATCGGCTTCATCGCATTTTCAGCAACAATGCTGTTGTAGTGGTGCTTCAGAATCTTCCCCTGCTTGCCGTTCAGCTGCCAAGGTTCCACCGCTGCTCCGATCGGAAAGGAATCACTGAATCTGTCTGCCATTGACTGCACCTGCCAAGCGTGAGGCTGTACGTTACCGTTGCCCATCTCCCCTTCTCCGAAGATTCCGCCTTTCGGTGGTCCCTGCTGTCCTTTTCCCTGTGCCGCAGCTGAACCTGCTGCTGCTCCTGCCAGCAGTGATACCGCCAGACCGGCAGCTGCCGTACGTTTCCAAAATGACTGCATTCCATTTCCTCCCTTTATTCCGTATTTTTGTAGAAAAGAAATACTTTTCTAACTATCCTCTATTATAATAGCGCTTACATTGTTTGTACACTGAATAAACTATCTATTCTGAAAAAAGATTCTATAGCCCTTGTTTTTTTATAGGTATTTCATCGATAGCTGCCGGCTCGCTTCGTGCCTATTTCCGGTTTTTTGGTTTTTCTTTCCGTCCGAAGGGGTAAAGAAACTAAAATATGAAAAAATGTGGTCAAACGCCACATTATCTTACTAGGAGGGATGAACATGGAACAAAAGCTGCAGACGCTGGAAAAAGAAGCAACAAAGCTTCAGGACCGGATCCGGGAATACAAAGTACAGATTTCCGCTGTTATGATGACAAGCAGCGCTCATCGCTCCCGGGATCTCGCCCAGCGCGCCGTAAATGAACTGTCCGATCTCCGGCTTCAGATACGCCAGAACGAGTCACGGCTCAATCAGGTTATCCGCGAAAAGCAGTCTCTCCAGCGGACACTGTTGGATCGCCTTCACCCGTCCGGAATAAAACGTATCTGACTTCCTGCTTACTCCCCAACAGAAATCATACTTACAGCTGTCCAGCGATGTCGCCGCGGGGCAGTTTTTTCGTTGCAGCATTTACTTTTGAGCCTGCAGCCTGGCCCTCCTGCTGCCTCTGATGAAAAGTTATTGCCCGAAGCTTCCAACTTTTCATCCTGAGGCTAAACTTTATCATCCTTCCTCCCAAACTTATTATTCTCAGGCTGAAACTTATGTTTGCTATCATTCTCCGTTCGTCATAGCGAATATTTTATCATTCTTCCCCTTAATCTTTTCATTCTCAACCCTCAACTTATTATCCTCCGGCCGCCGTAATCAATTTCTCCAGCAAAAAAGCCGGCATTTAACCGGCTTTTCCGCTTATTCGGTTCTGTTCTTCTGCTGATTCGTCCAAGCTAAAACGGCATCACGCAAATAAACAGCCGCGCCTGCTGCACAGGCATCATAATAGGCTTGAAACCGCTCATCAGCCGTGTACATGCGCACGATACCAGCATGCGCCTCGGGCGAATAAGTCTCCCAGCTGAACGTCAGCCATTTCCGGTGCAGCATAGCTGCCTGCCTCCCTGCTTCTGAACGCGGATCTCCGTCCGGTGCCTCCCTGGCTAAAATCGCGAACAGCTCCTCTTCTGTTTGCTGCATTTGTTTGTAATCCTCTTCACTCATCTGTCTCCATGCTTCGTTCGCCTGCTCAACTGCCGCTTCCCCATATTTTTCCCGTACTTCATCGCCGTACGTCGCTTCGTTCTCCGCCATTTTCCTTCGTTTAAATCCTTCAAACCGTTCCTCTGCGCGCATAGCATTCCCCTCCAGTTCGTTCCTCATCGTATAGAGTACGTTTTCCAGACGCTCTTTTTCGGCCTCCAGGCGCTTCATGTGATCGGTTAAAGCCTGCCGCTGTTCGGCTTCTGTCTGATCAAGAATACCCCTTATTTCTGCTAAAGGCAGATCCAGCTCGCGGAAAAACAAAATACGCTGCAGCCGCGCCAGATCGGTTTCTTCATACTGACGGTAGCCATTATCTCCCCGCTTCGGAGTCAGAAGCCTTTTCTGTTCATAAAACCGCAGTGCGCGCGGGCTGGCTCCTGAGAGTTTGGCCAGCTGCTGAATTGTCCAGCTCATGTCAGCTCCCTCCCTTCTGCCTTCAGTCTGTGCTATAACGCTGCGTCAAGGTCAACCATGAAACAGTAGCTTCTTTTCGCAGAACGTGGTAATCTTTTTACAAATTAACGGATCAAGGGGAGGTGAGCAGATGCAGGAGCGAATCGTTTGTGAAAAGAGGACATATTCTTCGTGGGTGCAGACGCACGAGCATGCATACGGGCAGCTGCTGTTTCCGCTGGAGGGGTCCCTTCATATTGACATCAACAACCAGGAATCAATTGTGCGTGAGGAATCGTATTTTTATATTCCGCCGCAGTGGAAGCATACGTATTTTTCTCCTTCTTACAACGAATTTCTGGCGTTGGACATCCCGCCCGGCTATCTGCCTCCGAGCTATGATGCAGTCACATATGAATGGCTGGATGAAAAGTGGAAGGCGCTGCGTTTTCTGCTGCTGGAGGAGATCCGGCAGGACAACCGGACGATTACGGAATTGACGAAATATATTTTGGCCCAGCTGCAGACGGCGCCGTCCCCTTCTCTCCAGTACATTCACGAGCATTTCCGTGAAAAAATTCCCGTCGAAAAGCTCGCGCAGCTGGAGCACTACCATCCGAGTCATTACATTGAATGGTTCCGCCGCCGTACCGGCACGACCCCGTACGCCTATATCACCGGCCTTCGAATGGAAGAAGCAAGGCGGCTGCTGACGTGGAGTTCGTATTCAGCAACGACGATTGCGGTTGAGCTAGGTTTTGAAAACCTGTCCTCGTTTTCGCGCTGGTTCACGGCAAACGCGGGCGTTTCCCCGAGACAGTTCAGGCGAAGCCTGACAATAGATAAAGATCACCCGACTAATAGGTAAACGTCCACTCCCTTTTTTTCCTACGATGAACGTATACAGGAAAAGGAGGGAGTTTTATGTTTGTCAAACTGGCACCATTTCTCATTCTGAGCGCGGCCCTGCTGTGGGGAACGACCGGAACCGCTCAGTTTTTAGGACCGGACAACACGTCTCCTCTTTCGATCGGCGCCGTTCGGCTGTTGATCGGCGGATTGTTTCTCATCATAATCGCAGTCGCAGCAGGCGGATTCCGGCTTTCCGGCTGGCACATGCCTTCTGTGTTAACTGCAGCCGTTGCCATGGCTTGCTATCAGCCGTTCTTCTTCTCCGCTGTATCTCTGACCGGTATTGCGGTTGGCTCGGTCATTGCCATTGGCAGCGCCCCGATATTTGCCGGATTCATGGAGTGGAAGTGGCGCAAGCGCCGTCCGACAGCCGTCTGGTGGATTTCCACCGTCCTTTCTGGAAGCGGATGCACGCTGCTTATGATCAATCAGTCCGCAATCACCGTTCACCCTGCCGGCATCTTCACTGCACTCGGGGCCGGCTGCTCCTTTGCACTCTATACGATTGCGAGCGAACGCCTCGTGCACGAACAGCCGCCGCTTGCGTCCGCCGCGGTCGTATTCAGCCTCAGCGGCCTGATACTCGCACCGCTTCTTGTATTTACCGATACAAGCTGGATTCTTTCAGCTGCCGGATCCTTGACGGCTCTTCATTTAGGCATCGCAGCTACCGGCATCGCCTACGCATTATTCGTTACCGGCTTAATGCATATCACGTCATCCAACGCCGTGACACTCTCACTGGCGGAACCGGTGACAGCGGCGCTGCTCGGCATCTTTTTTATCGGTGAACAGCTGCAGGCGCTTTCCTGGGCCGGGCTGTTCCTTGTTACCTTCGGACTTGCTGTTCTCGTCCTGCGTCCGTACTACCCTGCTATCCAGCGGAAGCTGCGCCGACATCAGGCATCAGCGCCGATTTTTCTGGGGCGGCATCGATAGCGGACGGAAAATGTGATCGGTTTTCTCCCAGCCAAGCTCCTCTGCCAGCAGCGTAAAGGAGCTTGTTAAAAAGGTCTGGACGTCGCTGCCTCTGTAAAAGGCTTCACTCAAGGAAGCATCATACCAGGCATCCTCCGGCTCCAGCGTGCCGGATGTCAGCTCCTGAAATAAAAACGGATACGGAAGCACGAAATAGGTTGGCTCGTTCACCTGCTCATCGCCTGTCCAGAACCCGAATTCAACAAACTGCTCATCGAAGGCGCCTTTTTCAATAACTTTGTCTTCAGGGAATGGTTCGTAACGGTCGCTGACGATCAGGCCCGACACATCAAACGTGCCCCAGAAAAGCACCGGCATGACTTTTCTCGTGCGAAGAGGGGCCAAAAACGCAGTCAGTTCCCGCTCTGCGTGCTGAAACAGCCGAAAGCCGGCAACAGCGAGCTCCGGATCATACGTAAACACATCGGTACACGATTCAAACGGGGTGACATACGTCATTTCCTGCGGCTTCGTGAAGATGGACACAGGGCAGCCGAACTGCTCCAGCGCGGCAGCAAGCTGTCGGTAATAGGACTGAATGGTCGTCCCGTCCTCCAGGGGAATGATCGCGCGTTCTCCTTCGCAGGTCACGATGATTTTGTGCTGCAGAACATTGAGTTCAATCGAAAAACAGCTTTCGTTGTGATACAGCCTGCCCGTTGTAAAGCCGCCTGGCGTCAGCGGCAGCGTTACGTGCGCCCACTGCGGCTGCTGCTCTGCCATTTCCAGACGGACTTTCCCGAGAATCTGCGACAGCAGATGCAGCGTCATTTTTGTGTCCTTCCAGTCTTCGTGTTTTAAGTGATGCATGTTAGTACCTCCTCATCGTTTTTCCGTGTCTGTACGCTTCCGCTGTCTGCTGAACTGTTTCGAGATTCGCTGGCAACTTTCCTGCTGAGAACACGTATAATAGAAGGAAAAAGGAGGCGATTTCATGTACGCAGAGGTCCATGTATTTATTGCTGTCAGCCTGGACGGCTATATTGCATCAGAAGAAGATTCACTCGAGTGGCTGTTTCGTCAGGAGCAGGGCGGCGATACGGGATATGAGGCGTTTTACGAAACGATTGGAACGGTAGTGATGGGCCGACGCACCTATGAATGGATCAAGCAGGAGATGACAGAAGGGTTTCCTTACGCTGATAAGCCGTGCTGGGTCCTTTCCAGAACGGTTCAGGACGTCCCGGATGCGGAAGTGTCCCGGCAGTCACCGGCGGATCTTGTGATGGAGCTGAAAAAGTCAGCAGACAAGCCGGTCTGGATCGTTGGCGGCGGTGAGGTGATCCGAGAGCTGCTAGAAGCCGATCTGATTGACCGTTTTCAAATAGCCGTCGCACCCGTACTTATCGGCCGCGGCGTCAGGCTGTTTCCGGAAGGCGATTACGAGCATGATCTGGTATTGGAAGGCACCCGCCAGTTTGATGAATTCGTCGAACTGACGTACCGGCGGAAGCGGTAAAATATCCTTTTGCATTTTTACGGGAACTGAGAGTATTTCCGCGCACATTTGACTGCTAAATGATTTGTTCCTTTACTCCTGCCCCGGGTCCAACCTCCTCTTTCTGCTTCTTGTTATGAAAAATAGCAGCGATCCTTACCCCATTTAAAGTGACAAGAAGGGTCGCCCCTACGTCAGCTGCAACAGCGAGCCAGAGGGGCAGCATACCTGCAACAATCAGCAGTACAGCTGCTGTCTTGATTAATAGCGAGAAGAATATATTCTGGCGGATAATCCTCATTGTCTGCCGGCTTAAATGTATGATATGCGGCAGCTGTCGGAGATCATCCGACATCAATGCTGCATCTGCTGTTTCCAGAGCAGCGTCGGTTCCAGCTCCTCCCATTGCAATACCTATATCAGCCGCTGCCAGAGCTGGCGCATCGTTAACACCATCTCCGGCCATCCCAACTTTATGATACTTATGCTGCAGCTTTTTTATATGCTGCAGCTTTTCTTCCGGAAGCAGCCCAGCCTTCACTTCTATACCTCCAAGCTCAGCAGCCAGCGCCTTAGCAGTACGGGGATGATCGCCTGTCAGCATAATCATCTGCTTTAGTCCTACTTGTTTAAGGTCTGAAAGTATTTCCTTGCTCTCCGCTCTGACTCTATCCTTTAAAGCAAACAAGCCGAGGACACCCGTTTGATCTCCGCATACCAGCACAGTCTTTCCTTCTTCTCTAAATGTTTGAACGAGGTGTTCCATGTCAGCCCTCCATCCAGAAGAAAGCCCGGCTACAAATGCTGGACTGCCGATGAAAAGCTGCCTTCCGTTCACATTACCTGAAAGGCCTTTTCCTGTTTTGGATTGTACCTCGGTCACGGAAGCTTCAATCTTCCCAAATTGCTGTTCTGCATAGTCGACCACAGCTCCAGCCAGTGGATGCTTGGAGAATTGCTCCAAAGCTGCTGCCTCAAGCATCCAGTCCTTTCTTCCAAATGTGATACAGTCAGTCACACAGAGCTTTCCAGTTGTTAACGTCCCCGTTTTATCAAAGGCCAGAGCCTGGATAGATCCAAGCTGCTCCAAATAACGACCTCCTTTTATTAATACCCCGTTCTTCGCGGCCGTCCCAAGTGCTGTGACAACTGCTACGGGGGTAGAAAGTACTAATGCACATGGACAGGCCACCACGAGCAGCGCTAAGGCGCGGTATATCCATTCTTCCCATCCCCCTCCGACTACAACCGGCGGCAGTACAGCAACAGCAGCAGCTAAAACGACAACAGCAGGAGTATAAATAGCAGCAAAGCGATCAATAAACTGCTGGGCAGGTGCTTTTTCTGACTGCGCTTGTTCAACTAGATGAATGATTTTGGCAAGTCTCGAATCCTCCTGCGTTTCAGTGACTGTTAACTCCAGCATCCCCTCTCCATTTAGCGTACCTGCAAGTGCGCAAGCTCCGGGTTTCGCTTCTACCGGCACCGATTCTCCAGTAACGGAAGATTGATTGATGGTTGAAAATCCTGCAGTTATTTTTCCATCGGCAGCTATCGTCGTTCCCGGATAAACGAGCAGCCTGTCTCCGACTTGGACCTCCTCGGCAGGAATTGTTTCTGGATGGCCGTATCGATCTACTACCGCCTCTTTTGGAGCCAGACTGATCAGCGATTTCAATGAATATCTAGCCCGATCCATCGAATAGGACTCTAGCCATTCACTGATCGCGAATAAAAAAACGACGGCGGACGCTTCGGCCCACTCTCCGATTAAGGCAGCTCCTGTTACAGCAATCGTCATCAAGGTTTTCATATCAAACGTGAGCGAAAACAAATTTTTCAGCCCTTGCCAAAGTAGCGACGAACCGCCGATGAGAATTGAACCTGCAAATAGCGGGAGAGCCATATCCCGTTCGCCGATGCCAATTAGAAAAAGCCCGGCTGCCAGCAGCAGGCCTGAACCGATTGTGGTCCATGTGCGCATGATAGACCACCACGCTTTTTTTGTCTGTGCATGACGCCCCTCCGTCAACGTCAACTTTTCAAATGCACCTGCCCGCTCCAGCTCTTTTATAGATACAGGTCCTTCAACACGCAGTTTAGAAGAGGTGAAATACACCTCAGCTTTCGTGACACTAGGAATTTTCTTTACGTTTTTCTCGAATCTAGCAGCACACGAGGCGCAGGTCAGCCCCTCAATCTGGTACGTTTTCACAACTCTCCCTTCCTTTCCTGCTGATGTGCAGCAGCAATCAGGATAAGCTGACGAACATGCTCATCATCTAGCGAGTAATAAACAAGTTTCCCTTCACGGCGCTGCTTTGTTAATCCAAGTCGATGCAGTAATCGAAGGTGATGCGAGGCAGAAGCAGTTGAGGATTCAATAACCGCTGCTGCATCACAAACACAGAGCTCTTCTTCCATCCAAAGAGCGAAAGCAATTTTCAGTCGAGTTTCATCTGCGAGTGCCTTAAAAATAGATGTCATTCCCTTGATTTGTTTTGACTGTATAGCTGATTTAGCTCGTTGGACTTTTTGCTCGTGCACCATATAAACACTGCATTGTTCTCCTTTCATATGACAAGCCCCCATTCCATTCAAATATTCATTTGAATGAAGTATAGCATAAAAATCGATTCATTCAAATATTAGTTTGAATGAATCGATTTATTATCTGTACTATGTCTAATGTGAGATGACCTTTTCTATACCACAAGGGCTCTTTTTTGACTACCATCGCTCCCATACGGCACACTACTCTGATACGATAAAGACCCCCGAACGATGGACTCTCATCCACCATTCGGGGGCCTGCTTGATTTAGGATGTCGTGGTGCCTCTTCTTCCGGTAATGAAAAAGGTCCCTGCTGCTGCAAGTGCGATACCGATGCCCATCCAAAGTGGATAGGAGGTTGCCGTCGCTGGCAGTTCATCGCCGAGCTCGTCTTCTAAAACTTCTTCCAGATCTTCAGCGGCAAGCGCTTCTTCAGGAACGTCGAAATCTTCTACGCCATTGAAGTTATGGAAGGAGATCGTCATCAGCTGTTCGATCGACGCCGTTATGCCGTCGATGTCCATGTCCAGCGATAAGTCGATCAAGGCTTCTGTCACATAATAGGTTTCAGAATCGATATGAAGCTCATAGGAGAAGTCCTCGACCTCCATCATCGCTTCCATCTCTTCAGGCATGCCTTCCATATCCCCGTTCATATCGTCAAACGCCTCTGCAAGATCGTCGAAATCATCGGCATCCCCTGTGTATGTCAGTACATAGTACCCGTCTTCTTCAGAGACATCGAAATCATCTGCCCATGCCTCTGTATCACCGAGCGAATCCTGGGCCATCATGGCATCATCCATGCTGTCATCAAGACGGATCCAGCCGCCTTCCCCATCCTCCTAGAAGAAGCCTTCATCCGTCCAATAGGACAGCAGCGTTTCCTCTTCTCCAAGCTCCGGTATGATGGTAGTCGTTTCCTGACGCAGTTTAAACGGTTCGACGATAATATCCTGCTCGATTATCGACTCTGTCGTAAAGTCTTCCCCATTTTCCGAGATCGTCTGTTCCAGCTCAATCGTGCTGGAATAACTCTCGAGGCTGTCCATCGCGTCGTTGGACTGCGCCAGAATATCTGCTGCGTCCCCATTAGCTGACACGGCTGCCGGCGCTGCAAACAGGACGGCTGCGCTCATGCAAATAACTTCTTTTTTCATCAAATCCCGCCTGTTATGTATTATATCCGCGGCACAACTGGCATCCCTCTTCCATTTCCTCTCATATGGAAATGATAAACTTCTTTTTTCCAAATAAGGAATTAAAAACCCTTTTTCGTATTGACAGCTTAGGCAATGCAGCAGTTTTCTTACTCCTTAAGAATAACAAGACTTGAAAAGCTACTTAACGAGGAGGAAAGCTTACACAACTGAGCGCAAACGTAACACAAGACCGGCTGAAAGAAACACGGCATCGTTCGAGTGTAACTCACGCTGCTCAACAGACCGTTATAACGAATAAAGCAACATAAGGACGAGCAAAAGCAACTCTCTACCTCCCCCCTCTCCACTCAAAAAGAGAGCCTTTGGAATCTCTCATCCTAAAGGCTCTTTCCAGTCCAGCGTATCGAGAAATGCTTCGATGTCCTGAAACAGTGCTTCTTTTTCGCGCCCGACTGTAATTAAATGACCGGAATCTTTGTAAAAGGACAGCTTCTTTTGCGCGGATCCGGCTTCTCGTTCGATAATCGGCGCACTTTCCAAGTATAGCCGCTCATCCCGTTCACCCTGAATCACGTAAAGCGGCGCTGCGATGTCACCGAGCTCTTCTCTCACCCCTGTAATCATTTGCTGCAGCGGCTCCAGAAAAGGCATCGGATGCTGATTCAGCTGCTGCTCTGCTGCTTCTGCCTCTTCCTGAGCGAGTCCGGTAACTCGATTATATTCGTTTGCATAGGAAGTAACGCGGCGACGGAGGCTGTCCATGCTTTTTTCCAAAATCGGTGCACTCATCGAAACGAGTCCTTTCACGTCCAGCTCTGCTCCCGCCCGCAATGTAAACAATCCGCCGAGCGATACACCTGCACAGGCAATTTCTTCATACCCTTCGTCCCGCAGCCAGGCATAGCCTTGGAGAACGTCCTGCCACCAGTCATCGGGGTTAGTATCTATCAGCGTCTCGGCCTGCATACCGTGTCCGCGGTAGATGGGCGCGTGACACGTGTATCCGGCCTTGTGCAGATGCCTTCCGAGCCGGCGCACATCTGCCGGATTGCCGGTAAAACCGTGCAGCAGCAAAACGGCACGCTTTCCTGCCTTCATCGTAAATGCTTTCGGTCTGACAAGCTTCATAACTACCTCCTGCTCTTCTCTTCATCGCTCTTAATTATAGTAGAGAACCGCAGCAAGATCGACTGATCAGGCTCTGGATGGCACACGTACTTCCTCTTTCACAGAGGTCAGCCGAACCAGCAGCAGAGCCAGCAGCACAGCTGTCAGAAGAAAGGCGAGCGTCAGTCCCGCAAGTCCCGGCCAGCCTCCTCCCGACCAAATCAAGCCGCCGAGCGGTCCTGCTGCTGTCGATCCTCCGTAATACAGGAAGAGATAGATCGAAGACGCCTGTGATTTATTCGTCGCTGCCAGCTGACTGACCCAGCCGCTCGCAACCGAATGGCTGATAAAAAAGCCAAACGTAAACACACCGATGCCGATTATTTTAACGACTGCATCGGGCACAAGCGTCAGCGCCGTTCCGCCCGCTGCAAGCAGCAAATTTCCGATTAAAACCTGCTGCCTGCCGAAACGGTCGAGCAGGCGTCCTGTGAGTACAGAGCTGAACATCCCGACGATCATAATGAGAAACAGCCAGCCGACCAGCGTCTGAGACATGCTGTAAGGCTCCTGCATGAGCTCATAGCCAATGAACGTAAACAGTGCCGTGTTGCTCCCGAGCAGCATAAAGCCCATGAGAAACAAACAAATCATAGCAGGCTGCTGCAAGTGATACAGCATGCCCTTCCCCAGTGCCGCCGGATCCGCCTGCTTTGCTTTGAAGTGCTGCGACTCCGGCAGGCTTTTCCAGAACAGGACAGCTGCTGCAATGCTGATCAGGCCTGTGCCTGCAACAGCTGTTTCCCAGCCGAACATCCCCCCGGTAACGCCGGAAAAAACGCGCCCAAACACGGCTCCTGCTGCGTTCCCGCTAATATAGAGTCCCATCGCTGCTCCGAGGCTCCCTGGTTCGATCTCTTCTCCTAAATACGCCATCGCAACAGCAGGAAGGCCGGCAAGCGCAACGCCGGTGAGCGTCCGCATCGCGACCATTTCCGTGTAGCCTGGCATAAAAGCAGTTAGAAAGCAGAGAATCGATGCGGCAAACATGGTGATCACCATCAGCCGCTTTCGGCCGTACACTTCTGAAATGGTCCCAAATACGAGCATCGCCGCAGCAAGCGCAATCGTCGTGCCGGAAAGAGCCCAGCTTGCAGCTGCCGGTGACACATCAAACGCGGCAGAAAGCTCCGGCATTAGCGGCTGCACACAGTATAAAATCGCAAATGTATTAAATCCAGCCGCAAAAAAAGCAGCAGACGTTTTTGTAAATACTCTCGTTCCTCGTCGAATTCGCGGCACGCTTCCCCCTCCTTACTTCTTCTTCCATCGTAGCACGCGATATTTATGCTGTATAATGCATGATAATTATGTTATTCATGTCTAATTTGCATAAGGAGGCTGATGGTATTGGATGATATGCAGCTTCGCTATTTTATTGCAGCCGCAGAGCGTGAGCATTTGACGAAGGCGGCAGCGTTTTTGTCAGTCACCCAGCCGGCGCTGAGCCGAGCCATTTCCCGTCTCGAGGACGAGCTTGGGTCACCGCTGTTTGACCGGCGCGGACGTTCGATCTATCTTAACCGCTTTGGGAAGCAATTTTTTATCCGGGCCCGCCGGATTGTACAGGAACTGGACACAGCAAAACAGGAGGCCGAAGAGCTTCAGGCGCCGGATATGGGCCGAATTTCTGTCGGCTTCCTGCACACGCTCAGCACCGGGCTCATGCCGGAGCTGCTTGCTGTTTATAAGGAGAGATATCCGAACGTATCGTTTGCGCTTGGCCAGGGGCCGTCCCACACCTTGCTGTCTCAGCTTGAAGAGGGCATTTTCGATCTTTGTCTGACCGTCCAGCCTGAAAATCCGTCTTCTGTCGACTGGCAGCCTTTATGGAAGGAAGAGTTCTACATCACGCTCCCGGACGGTCACCCGCTGGCTTCTGAAACTCATCTGCGCCTGTCGGATATTCAGGAAGAAGCGTTCATTCATTTAAAGGAAGGATATTCGCTGCGGCGGTCCGTAGAGCGTCTGTTTCGTGAAGCAGGACTGCCGCTTACGCCTGCGTTTGAGGGAGATGAAGCGGATACTGCCGCAGGTTTAGTCGGAGCCGGTCTTGGCGTGTCGATTCTTCCAAAGCAGCCGACTGCCAGGACACTGCGAATCGTACAGGTGCCCATTCAGCCTTCAGGCTCGTCGCGCACAATCGGTCTGTCCAGAATGCGCCGCTCCCAGCTGTCCCCGGCCGCAGAAGCGTTTGCAGATTATGCTGCTAAACACCTGGGCCGACACGTTAAAGACCGCTGAAACGGGTATAGAGCAGTAAAGAAAATAATAAAGAGAGGAGCTTCGCTATGGGAACGAAAACAGTCGTGATTGTCGGGGCAGGAACCGGTATCGGTTTTCATACAGCAGAGCGTTTTGGGAAAGCAGGCTTTCACGTTATGCTGACGGCACGAAACCGGGGAAGGCTTGAGCAGCTGAGCAGTGATCTGCAGGAAAAGGGCATTGATGCCTCGCACATGGTGATGGATGCTGCAAGCGAACCTGCAGTCAAACGGGTTGCAGATACGCTGAAGGAGCAGGAAACGGAAGTGGAAGCGGTACTGTTTAATGCAGTTGGCGGCACGCCGGAAGTTCCGTCGCAGCTGTCGACATCGATTGTGATGCAGGATCTGCAGGTCAGCATCGGAGGCATGCTTCACGTTTTTCAGCACCTGCGGCCGCTTTTCACCGACCAGGCTGCTTTTCTCGTTACCGGTGGAGCCTTCTCCCTCGAGCCGTACGCTCCATTTGCTTCCTTATCGCTGAACAAAGCAGCTCAGCGCAACCTGACCCGGTCGCTGCACGATGAAATGAAGGAGCACGGTCTGTTCGTTGGCACGATTACGATTGCTGGCATGGTGAAGGAGGGAACGTTTTTCGCACCGGATAAAATTGCCGATGCAATCTACAGCTTTTATGAAAAGCGCCCGGCGTTCGAGACCATCTACAAAGAACAGAGCGCGTAACCCTTTCATAACACAAGCAAAGGCCCGGATCAGGTTTATTAGTTGATCCGGGCCTTCCTCATTTATCGAAGCTGTTCAGGCGGCTCCTGCAGCATTTCTTCGAGCAAAATATCCCCATTCCATTTTTTCAAACGAACGCTGCCATAGCCGCTGACGTCAATCGCAATGGTTAAAGGAAGCTTCTGCTGATTCAGCTCCGCGGCAGAGGCGCGTGGCAGCAGCCCGATGCCACGTTTTTTAGACTGGTGGAAACCGTAGTCAAGCAGTGCCTCTGTATCCTGATACATGATATCCGACGTCGGCGCTTTCAGGGTTACGGCGATGATGCTCGTTCCATCCCGTTCCGCCGTCGTCACCAGTGTGAACCCTGACTGGGAAACAAACCCGTTTTTCAAACCAGTTACCCCGGCATAGTTTCCTAGCAGAAGATGGTGGTTGTAAATCGTTGTTTCCCATCCTTCTCCTTCCCAGTCAAGCTCTCTCGTGCCGGCGATTTCCATGAACTCATCGTTTTTCATCGCATATTGAGCAATCGCAGCCATATCCTCAGCCGTTGTAAAGTGCTCCGGATGATAAAGACCGTGCGGGTTTTGAAACTGCGTGTTCACCGCTCCTGCTTTTTCACGAACGAAGTCTGTCATTTCTTCGGCAAAGGCCTCTTCGCTTCCGGCAAGGTGCTCCGCGATGACCGTCCCGGCATCGTTTCCGGAATTAATGACAAGCCCTTCAACGAGCTGACGAAGCTCCATTTCCTCATCTTCAAGCAGAAAAACGCTCGTCCCATCCGTTTCCACTGCGTTCTCACTGACAACCGCTGTTTCAGATAAGTCTGCTTCTTCCACAGCCAGCAGACCGGAGACGATCTTCGTGATGCTTGCAGGATACATGCGTTCGGAGGCGTTCTTTTCATAAAGTACTTCTCCAGTTCCGGCATTCATTAGAAAAGCGGATTCACTTTCGATCCGGGGCGCCTCTCCATACGCTGACACCTGCCCGCCTCCGATCAGGAGCAGACTTGCTGCAGCAATGACTGCTCCTGTCATTTTCCATGTCTGTCTTTTCATCTTCCATCACCTTTTTCAGCATCTATTGTTGGAAGGAAGTAGTAGTTGATTTGAGATTCTTTCCTGCTCTACTACACGAAAGTGTTCGTTGAAAAAAAGAAGCACGGCCTGCTGCGATATCCGCAGGTAGCACCGTGCTGGTAAAACAATCATACGTGTTTATTAGAAGCTGCGTGCTCCGATGTACGCGCTGCTCCAGTAAGGGTTGCTGCTCAGGTTGGAAATCGTTACACCTGTAGAAGCTCCGGAGTGAATGAACTCGTTGTTTCCGAGGTAGATTCCTGAATGGGAAGGACCTGTACGAGTTTCAAAGAATACGATGTCTCCCGGCTGCGGGTTGGACACCGGTGTACCTGCGCTCCACATTTGAGCAACTGTACGCGGCAGGCTTTCACCGTGCTGGTTGAAAACGTAGTTGATGAATCCGCTGCAGTCAAATCCGGACGGGCTCATGCCTCCCCAGACATAAGGGCTTCCGATCAGGCTGCGTGCAGTTGAAATCATAGCGCTTGCATCACTTGAAGAGCTTGTTCCCGCTACCTGTGTGTTGCTTGTAGAAGACGTGCTGCTTGAAGAAGAAGCACTGCTTCCGTCTGCAAGACCCAGGGAAGACTGTGTAGCAGGACCAGCTACTCCGTAAAAGTTACCGGCTGGGCTGGAAATGCCGTTTGAAAGCTGGTAACGCTGTACTGCTGCAAGCGTCAGCGGACCAAATACGCCATCGACGTTTGATGCATTGTTGTACCCTTCGTCAGCAAGCGTCTGCTGAAGTTCACGGACATCCCCGCCGCGATCTCCCATGCTCATTGCATCTGTTACAGTTGGTGCTGCAAAAATTGCTCCTGCTACTGCGAGGCTCATTACTAATTTTTTCATAAGTACTCTCTCCCACTTTCTCAAATTTAATTAGTTTTTTGTTTTTATGTTTTCTCTCTCTAATGTTTTCTCTCAACGTGTTTAATCGTACACGATATCGGGTAAAAAGTGTAGCTTTATCTCCAAATGTCAATAAACTTAAAACGACCTGTTACACTTTGTAATATTTTATGCAAAAAAAGAACGCTTTTTGATATTCCTTCAAAGCGCTCATGGCGGTAATTAAACGATGTCATGACATCGTTTTCAGAATATTTTGTGTAATATTTCCGTAACAATAAAACATGTAACGTTTCGTTTTGTTACATTTACAAGAGATTTTTTCGCATATTGCAGGAAGTGCCGTCTACCTTCTCCCTTTATGAGCTAACGCAGTGTGCTCTGCTCATGCAGCCGGAACGCTTACCTCAACAAAAAACAGCTGCCCCTTTTCCACTCGGGACAGCTCTTTTTCTCGTATCACATGATTAATTAAGCTGGCGTCAACGCAGCATTTCCTCGGACATCAAGAATGACCGGTCCCCGTCTTTTCTCTGTTTCCACGTATCGGTGAGCCTCCGCAGCTTCTAAGAGTCCAAAGATCCGGTCGGTCACCGGCCGGATCCGTTTTTCCCGTACAAGCTCCGCTAAATAGCGGAGGTCCTGCTGTACGTCGGCCGGCTTTCGAAGACCTGTAGCGGCAAAGACAGCCTTAGGCCCGGTGCGGAAGCGGCTGGTCAGCATACGGTATAGAACATTCAGCTTCAAATCAGATGTCATGTAGCGGCCTTGCTTTGCCAAAAACGGACGCACTTCAGAAAATGAATAGGTTCCGGGAATATCAAACATAATGTCATATGCCATGCCTTCAGGAGCCGGTCCGCAGCTGTAATCATGAATGTTATCGACGCCGAGATTTTGCAAAAAAACGCTGTTTCTTCCGGCAGCAGACGCTGTCACGTCCGCTCCGAACAGACGCGCAAGCTGTACTGCATACACACCTACTCCTCCGGCTGCACCGTTTATCCAGACAGCCTTTCCCGGGGACACCTGCGCATGATCCCGGATAAACGGAAGCGCCGTAAGTCCGCCGTAGCTGAGCGAAGCAGCTTCTGCATAGCTCGTGCCCTCGGGGATAAAGGCGCACGCCGAGTCTGCACGAATCACCATGTACTCTGCATGGGCACCAAACTGCGTTGAGGATGACCCAAATACGTGCATGCCGCTTCGCCACTCCTTCACCCTGTCACCTGTCTTGACGATGACACCGGCAAACGTATCTCCCGGTACACGCTTCGGCCGCCTTATCCCTGTAAACAAACGGACCGCCGCCGGTCTGCCTGCCCGGAACGCACAATCCGGCGGAGTTACAACCGCTGCTTCCACACGGATCAGCAGTTCATTCTCTTGTGGAACCGGCTCATTCTCCTCTGTTATGCGAATGTTTTCCGGGCCTCCGTAAGCGGTAACTCGTACTGCTTTCATGTCCGCTCCCTCCCTCTTTTCTCTATCATACGCCCAGCCGGGTGAAAGGGGTACGGCATTGTTTTGACAAAATTGGAGTTTATTTGTTGTTATCGAGGAAAACGCTGTGATACGTTATCTGAACCTGATCATGGCAGCCATCGCTCTTGTATTAAGCTTTTTTTTGAAGCCGGGGAGAGCTGTTCCAACTACAGCATCCGAACCCGAAGAGCAGCGAATCGCCCAGTAATCAGACTATCTGTTCCAAACGCGCACAACATGACCGGCAGCTTTCGTTCCGCTTCCGTACACTAAGGTTAGAAAAGAAAGGAGGGTCTCCATGGAAGGCTTGAAAGCGATACAGCAGAGTCTTGATCTGATTGAGGAACTGCTGCCCGGAAAAATCAAATCAGAGGATATTGCTGCAGCTGCCGGTCTGTCTTCGTTTCATTATCAGCGAATGTTTCAAATCCTCACCGGCTTTACGCTGCAGGAATATATTCGCAATCGCCGGCTGACATTGGCAGCTTAGGAGCTGCAGGCAAGCAGCAGATCGATCACAGAGCTGTCGTGGGACTATGGCTATGAAACACCGGAGTCGTTTTCCAAAGCATTTAAAACCCTGCACGGCATTCCCCCGTCCAGCGTTCGCGTTCAGTCCCATCCACTAAAGGCGTACCCAAAACTTTCTTTTCATCTTCAATTGAAAGGAGCGGTTGAATTGGATTACAAAGTTGTCAAACGCGAAAAACAATTGGTTTCTGGAAAGAAAGTTGTCACCTCGCTTCAGAACGGTCAGCATCACCGCGATATTGCTGCTTTCTGGCGCGAAGCTCACGATGAAGGCTGGATCGATACATTCGATCATCTGGCCGGCGAACTGGGAGTGCTCGGTATTTGCATGCATACGGAAGGTGATCAGCTCACGTATATGATCGCTGTAGAAGGAGAACATCAGCCGGATTCGAGTTGGACCGTTGCGGAGATCCCTCCGCATCAGTGGGCCGTTTTCCCTGTTCGAGGTGCCATGCCGCACGCTATGCCACCGGTATGGGAACGTATTTTTGCCGAGTGGTTTCCCGCTACCGGGTACGAGCACGCTGGCAGCCCTGAGCTGGAAGTATACAGCACAGAGGGAGACCCGTATCAGGAGGATTATGAGAGCGAGATCTGGATTCCAGTAACGTAAACTCCAGCGAAGGAGAAGCAAACTCGGGCGCCAATTCGATTTTCTTATACGTGCTTTAGTCGACCCGCGCTCCGCTTCTGTTAAAAAACCCACAGCAGCTTCCTCACTGCCGTCAAACGAAAAGAAGCTTCCGGAATTTTGCCGGAAGCTTCTCAGAGTGTTGATAAAGTCAATTTAAGTGAATAACGTTGCATCTGCCTGTATCTGCGGACACTCGCTTTCCGGAGGGAACGGGCTCAGCTAACCGCTTCCTCCTGCTGTCGGAAGCGCTGGATCTTCGCCTCGTTCTGATCCTCCCGGAGTTCCTTCGACGTCGGCAGTTGGCAGTACGATTCATATGTGTGGTTAGGCCTGCACGATCGGCTCCCACACAGATTGAACCTTCCCTATACGACGTTTCGATGTTGAATAGGGATGCCAATTCTTCCTACAACTCAGTATAAAAGGTAAAAAAAGCGGTCGCACCTGCCTGTCGTGACGTTGTTCTCCATGAATCAGAGCCGTTTCCCCGATGTGTCCGGAGGGGACGCCCGTGGGATCAGCGCAGTCTGAAGATCCTTTCTCAGGGGTCGCCCTGAGAAATAGCTGAAGGCCAGCCCATGGCAGGC
Source organism: Bacillus daqingensis (assembly GCF_042654445.1). Taxonomy (NCBI): domain Bacteria; kingdom Bacillati; phylum Bacillota; class Bacilli; order Caryophanales; family Bacillaceae; genus Bacillus; species Bacillus daqingensis. Next base: position 37,272 of record NZ_JBHSGK010000004.1, on the reverse strand, counting down.
TCGGTAAGCAGAGGAGAAATACAATCAAACGAATAAATATGTAAGTTGAAAGACTTTTTCAAATCGAGTAGAAGGGGGTGGCTAACCCCCGTCCTCTCACACCACCGTGCGTACGGATCTCGTACACGGCGGTTCGATGGCATCTTCCTTCCTTGTCGCTTCCCCGCAAAGGTTGCTACACGCTCTCCCAGTACGTTCGAGTTCCACTCTATCCTTCCGGGAGCAGCCGGAAATTCAATTCCGTTGTCTGTGATCATCACAACTTCACACGTCTGCGGACATGGAGATACCAACCGTCAAGTCCTTCCCTCGTTTCCCTTTTCAGGGATCGTCCCCGGTACTATGACTTGAACTGACTTCTGTATGTTCAGGATTGCCTCACGGCAATCGTTACTCGTTAGAGCATTCCATACAGATCTCCCCGGGTAAGTCTGACCGCTTTCCACTCGTCGGCACAGAATTTACTGAACGGGATTCGGGCAATGTGGGATTTCGTCTTGGCTGGCAGACTCATCCCTCCCTATTCAGCCTTGTATCCTGTTTCTGTTCGTTACCGCGTGTGTTTGCGTCCGGCTTCCTTCAGATTCCGGGTCGCCCCGGACACCCTTGCCATTCGCTAACGGTTCCCATTGCCAAGCCCGTAGTGGACTTTCACCACCAAGCTGCCAGACATGCCGGGCACACCAGCCTGAGAAGCTTCCGGAATTCTGCCGGAAGCTTCTTTTTTTACACTTGAAGAGCAGTGACCTATCACTGCTTAACAAGTATCTTCCCTCTTTCTGATACGCAGCAGCACGTTTGCTCCTTTTTGAAATTCATACGATACAGGGATTTCCTCAGCCAGCCATCCTTCCCGCTCCGCAAACTGTTTCACATCATCCACATAGCGGCTGCGGCGTCCTTTGTAATCGAGCAGTGGAAACATGCGCAGCTCCGAGCTTGTCACACGCAGCATTTCCCGGACAGCCTGCTCATGAAAGCAATAGTCAAGACGATCCGCGTAGGTGAACAAAAAATGCGCGGAGAGGACAAGGTCAAACGCATCGTCCTCAAACGGCAGCTCCGGCAGGCGAGCCTGGACGTACCGCTCTGCGCGGCGCTCGTAGTCTTCTGTGAACAGTCGCAGCGCTCTTTCCCTGCGCTGTTTAAGTTCAGAGGCATCTTTTATGTAGTTCCATACGTATTGATTCGAAGCTCCCTGGATCAAAGCTGCAGCACGGTCAATATCCTGAGATCCCTTTTCGTACAGCACTCCAGCCGGAAACCGATAAGCAAGGTCCACCGCCGTGACGTCAGCTGCTGCCTCGGCTGTAAACGAACAGGCTCCTGCCGGACAGTCGAGAATCCTCCTGCCTTGAAGATCCTTTTCCTCCAGCTGAAAAAACGCCTTATATTCCTCCATCGTTCTGCCGATAAAGACGATGTTTTCCAGATCTGTTCCGTTCATTCCGTTCACCTCTGCACAAGACTTCTTGCAGATCATATTACTAGATACTAAGAACAGATTCCAATCTTTTTATTCGACTGCAGTCTGTTTTGATGCCGAAACCGGCACGGTGACCGGCTTTCTTTCCATGGAAGCATATGAATACAACAGACACCCTGCAATGACAATGGCTGTGCCGCCAATCTGAAGCAAAGCCGGCTGTTCACCAAGCAGAATAAAGGCCAGGATGACAGTAAAGACCGGATTTAAATTCATGAACAAGCCTGCCGTTGAAGCACCCAGATGCTTCACTCCGGTTCCCCAGAACACCATGCATAAAATGGTAGCGATCAGGCTGATATAAAGCACCGCCCCGACAAAATAGCTGTCTGCGCCGTGAATCGCGAAAGAAGCTCCTTCCACCGGCAGCAGAATGCCCACTCCGATGATCCCTGAGTATAAAACGGACATCATCGGGCTCACATAGGAGGTCGCCCAGCGGCTGCAAATGGAATAAATCCCGAATACTCCAACGGCAGCGAGCATCCACAGATCTCCGCTCTGTACTCCCTGCATGCCTCCTCCGCTCCCGTTTGTTATCACGAGACACGCACCGGCAAAGGAAACGATCATTGCGCCTGCCTGGATAAGAGTAATGCGCTCCTTCAGCAGTAAAACCGCACAAATGGCTATCGAAAACGTGTTTAACGTGGAAATCACCCCTACGTTCGAGGCCGTCGTATTGGCGAGCGCTAAAAACTGCAGCAGGTTGAACAGGACAACACCCGTTACCCCCATTAGAAACAGCGGCAGGAGAGCTGCTTTCGGCGGCAGCAGCTGACGCTCTTTCCACCAGACCAGCGGCAGCAAAACCATCACAGCAAGCGCATAACGGAGCAAGGTCAGTGATCCTGGAGATGCATAGGCGGTCAGTTCCTTGCCAATGACAAAATTGCCCGCCCAGAAAAAGCTCGCTAATACGAGCAGCAGCACGTACTTCATCCTCCATTCCCCTCTCTGAATCATCTGCTGCTAGTGTAGCATTTTCTGTAAATTATTTTGTCATTTCCTAAAAATACGATATATTCATTTATATAATGAGCTATATACTTTATATTATTCGTTATATATCAGAAAACCCCCTGGATGCTTGAAGATTTGAAAGGAGTGTTTTACATGGATCAGACCGATTTACACATCCTCGATATTTTGCAGGAGGATGCCCGCATCAGTAACAGCGAGCTTGCTAAACGGATTAATTTGTCACCGCCGGCAGCGTTAAGCCGGGTACGGAAATTAGAAGAGGAACAGATCATCGAGCGCTCTACGATCATTCTGAACGCTGAAAAGCTCGGCTATGACCTGCTCTGCTTCGTATTTATGAGCACGAACCTGCATCAGACGGATGAATTGACCGCATTGGAGACACAGCTGGCCCGCATGCCGGAAGTACTCGAATGCTGCTGCCTGACGGGGGAATACGACTATTTGCTGAAAGTCGTGATCCGCAACCGGCGTGAACTGGAAACATTTGTAAGACGGCTGAACGAGCTTGGCGGGACCCGTATTCAAACGAGCTTGTCTCTGAGACGGATTAAAGATACAACAAGTCTCCCACTGCGTTGAATCCAGCCGCAGGATGATCGTTTCTATCGTTCCGCTTCCAGCTGCCTTTCCAGCATAACCATGTCCCGGCCTTGAATGCCGTGCTCATAAAACGGCTCTGGATACCTCTCAAAATAACCACGGCGGATTTCGAGCAGCCGGAAGCCCGCGCGCTGATAAAACGCGAGATTGCCGATGCTGGAGTTGGCCGTGCCGACGAGCAGACGCGAGACTCCGCTGCTGCGGCAGAGGACGGCGATTTGCTCCAGCGCCTCCCGTCCGACTCCCTTCCCTCTCCAAACTGGCCGAACTGCCATGTTCCGTATTTCCTGCGCCTTGTTTTCTGCCGGCACGAGCAGCAGCACTCCTGCCGTTTCACCGTCCGCCTCCATGCGGTACAGCGTCCCGCTGTGCATGTAGGCCTCTACTTCCTCCCGGCTTTCATCCGCCATGAGCAGATCGTCTATCCACGGCTCACGCTTCCCCGTTTCTTCTGCTACCTTGATAACAGGCTTCGTTTCAGGAAACGACATGTGCGGCTTTTCTTCTCTGTAATACGCCAGCCTTTCTTCAAGTGAGCCAGTGTGAAACTCCAACAGGTGCCCGTCAGGATCCTGCACATAAAAAGACGCTTTATCACGCTCGGAGCGGTCCCGTCCGATAACCGGCTCCCGGTTCATCTGCTTCAGCCTCTCCCGGACGAGAACGAGATCTTCCTCATCTGCCGAAAATGCCGTATGCGTATAGGAAGCGCGCTCGCCGCTCCCGTTCTTTTTCTCTTGATTCAGCGCAATCCAAACGCCAGCTGCTGTTAAATAAGCCGTTGTCCGGCCGACCGCGTGCACCTCTGCCTGGAATAAAGTTTGGTAAAACGTAAGCGACACCTGCAGATCCGAAACAGCAAAACAAAGATGACTGATTCCTTTCATCATAAAACAGCACTCCCTTTTCTTCCCGCCTGTGCAGGAATTTCTTGTTTCGTGGCGAATGATTACCAACAGACAGAAATCTGGAGGGAATCAGGATGATCGAATCTATTATACAGAAAAACGGGTTCGTCATTTTAGACGGTGCCCTCGCTACAGAGCTGGAAAAAGCAGGCTGTGATTTGAACCACAGCCTTTGGTCAGCCAAAATACTTGCAGAAGACCCGGACAACATTAAGCGCGTGCATCAGCTTTACTTTGAAGCAGGTGCTGATTGTGCCATTACCTCCAGTTATCAGGCCGTACCTGACGGCTTTCTTCAAGCAGGCTATTCACAGGAAACAGCTGAAGAGCTGATTCAGCAGACGTTCTCCCTCGCAGTGGATGCCCGGGATGAGTTCTGGACCTCCTATTCCGGTACGGACCGACCGAAGCCGTTTGTCGCCGCTTCCATTGGTCCATACGGTGCATATTTGGCTGACGGCTCCGAATACAGGGGCGGATACGGCCTCATTAAAGAGGAGCTGATGGCCTTTCACCGTCCCCGGATCGACTTGCTCATCCGCGCAGGCGCCGATTTCTTTGCTTGTGAAACCCTCCCTTCCCTTTTAGAAGCCGAAGCCCTTGCGTCTCTGCTTGCAGATTATCCCGGCGTTCGAGCCTGGTTCAGCTTCAGCTGTAAAGATGGCACTCGCATAAGCGACGGTACGCCGATTGAGACGTGCGCAGCGATGCTGGACGAGGCCGATGCGGCTGCGGCTGTCGGCATAAACTGCACTCCGATTGTCTATGCGGAGGAGCTCATCCAGCGCATCAGGCAGACGACCGCCAAACCGATTGTCGTCTACCCAAACTCCGGGGAAGAGTACGATGCTTCCACCAATCAGTGGTACGGCGACTCTTCTGTCGCTTCCTTTCAGGAACGTGCTGAAGACTGGATCGATCGCGGCGCCGGACTCATCGGAGGCTGCTGCCGAACCGGCCCTGATGAAATCCGACAGCTTGAAGCCTTGCGGCGCAGACAGCAGTCCGAAACGAACCGTCCTTGAATCCCTTCCTAATGTTTGGATGTCCAGTCATTCGTCAACCTTAAAAAGAACAGGAGGCGGCATGATGAAAAAAGCGGTGCTCATGACAGGTGGTTGTCTGCTCATAGCTGCAGGATGCGCCAATAACGACGAGTTAAACAACGCCGGTGCAGAAGAACAGCAGAATGAAGCGGCGGAAGTGAATGATGATCAGGAAGAAGTGGAAGACGAGCCGGAAGAAAACAGCGATGAAAATACGGAAGATGCTGGTGAAGCAGATGAAGAGACAGAATCCGTCGAGACGAACGAGCTCGACCAGAACGAAGAGCCTGCTGAAGACAGGCCACTTTATGACAGATGCAGAGGAAGCCTTTGCGTCGCTTGAATCGTACACGTCTGAAACCGCACTGGATATTATCGTCAATCAGGATGGCGCCACTGTTGATCAGGACGCACTGTTGATGTATAACACGATCGTCCGTGATGATCCGCCTCACATCCTTGTCGAAGTCGAGGATATGGGGCTTCGGTACTTTCACAGCTATACGGTGGATAACGTCGTGTACTTTCATGACGGGGCTGGCTGGATGGAGGATATCAGCGGATACGGACCTGATGAGCTCTCGTACACCGAATACGATAACTTATGGGATATTCTCGAACGAAATGAGCGGCACTTCACTGTTACCCCCTCTGCAAACACGGTGGAAGTGAGCTACTTCGGTCAGGATGCTCAAATTTATAACGCGTTCCGAAGCTTGTTCGAGCTCGATTTTTACGGGGTGGATACAGCCTCTGTTGAAAACGATGTCCGGTACTTATTCAATGGGGATGCGCTGCTTGAAGAGGTGTTTTACGAAGCGAAAGCTGCCAATCACTCGACTAATGAAGAAGTAATTCTCCGCATTCATATCCGCTACGATGATTTGAATGAAGCAGGCGATCTGGAAACACCGGAAGGAATGGAAGACCTGCTGTAACCCGCCATACTGGGATTCTCTTCCGGTTGCACGATCTTCTGAGTCTGCTATACTACGTTGCGGGACTTCCCTCCCACAAACACGTATATCAGCAAAGAGAGGAGAATCACCATGAAAAAGTATTATCTTACCGCAGCAGCAGCGATTTTTCTCGCGGGGTGCGGAGCGGAGTCTGACAATGGTGCAGACAACAGCAATAACATCGCAGAGCCAAATGAGGCAGCTGAAGAGAACGCAGACGTCAACGACGATGCGGAAGCAGAGGAAGATGAAAATGTAGAAGAAGCCGATCTTAACGAGGAGGCTTCCGAAGAAGACGAAAGCGATGCAGATGTGATCGCCCACCGCGGCGCAAGCGGCCATGCGCCTGAACAGACGATGCCTGCGCTTGAAAAAGCCATCGAGATGGACGCAGACTGGCTTGAGCTTGATATTCAGATGACTGCTGACGGCGTGCTGGTCGCGTTTCACGACGATGAAATCGATCGCACGACCGACGGTGAAGGTGAAATCGGCGACTATACACTAGAAGAGCTGAAAGAACTTGACGCCGGTTCCTGGTTCAATGAAGAATATCCGGATCGCGCTGATGAGAGCTTTGAAGGGGTCGAGATTTTGACACTCGAGGAAATCTTCGAGGAGTTTGGCGAAGATGAGAATTACTACTTGGAAACGAAATCGACGTATTTGAATGAAGAGATGGAGGAGCCGATGGTCGAGCTGATCGAAGAATTCGGCTTCGATGAGGCTGGCAACGTGATGATTCAGTCCTTCCATCAGGACAGCCTGCAGACGGTTCATGAGCTGAACGATTCCATCCCGCTCGTACAGCTTCTCTGGTGGGAAGTCGATGAAGAGACAGGTGATATGGAAGAGTGGCTGGATATTACACCTGCTCCGGATGACATGACGGAAGAAGACTTTGCAGAAATTGCTGAGTACGCCGTCGGTATCGGTCCTCATCTCGAATACTATGACGGCACGGAAGTCATCGACGAATCGTTTGTGCAGACTGCCCGTGACGAAGGCTTTGACGTCCACGTGTACACGATCAACGAAGAAGAAGATATGCACCGCCTGCTTGACTGGGGTGTGACCGGTCTGTTCACAGACTTCCCGGACCGCATGCAGAACGTGCTTGATGAGCGAAGCGAATAGGTTCGTGGTCTGAACATATGGCAGCACGCTGCTGTTCGTTCCAAGCTTCATCCGGCAGCCGTACTTTTCCGGCTGCCGTTTTTCGTCTTCATCGCGTGTTTGCTTCAGTGATCATGTGAATGCATGGTTATTCCTCCCTCCTACCTCATGACTCTCCACTGCAACGCTGCTGTTCATCGCTCCCTGCCTTGATAGTTTCCACTCTGCGCCATTCCTTTGAGTCTTTTGATACCAAGCTGATCGTGTCAGGCAAATCAGTTGTTTGTCCTCTTTCGCCGGCGATAAGATAGGATTATACCCTCGTCTTCCTGTACGTTGCGAATGATCCTTTAGAAAAGGACTGAGGCAGATGATCGACTTTTTAATTATCGGCGGCGGAGTCGTTGGTTCGGCTCTCGTCCGCGAGTTGTCCCACTATCAAGGACGCACTGTCCTGCTTGAGAAAGGCCGAATGCTTTCCGGTGTACAGTCTACACACAACAGCGCGCTCGTTCATCCGCCTGCCATGATGCCGCCGGCAAAAGGGAAATTAAAAGCAGAGCTTGGGCGTCACGGCAGCCGGATTCATCTGACGCTGGCCGACCGCTTTGATGTGCCGGTGTTCCAAAACGGCGCCATTGTGACTGCACGCACGGATGAAGAGATTGAGGCACTTGCTGCCCTGAAGAAGCAGAGTGAAAAAGAATCTATTCATACGCTCACGCTGCTGAGCAAGGAAGCAATGCTTGAGCGTGAACCAAATCTCAATCCGGAGCTGAAGGGCGGGCTGTTTATGCCTGAAGCAATGAGTGCCGATACCGCCCTCCTTACCGGTCGTCTGGCTGCAAATGCACGCCGGAATGGCGCGGAAATTCATACCGGGATGGAAGTTGCCGACCTGCGCAGTACAGGAAGCGCGTTTGAAGTAGAAACGACGTCAGGCCGCGTGTTTCACAGCCGGTTTGTGATCAATGCCGCCGGTGCCGCTTCCGCCAGCATTGCCAGTATGATCGAAGAGCACGTTCCGTTTGAGACCGTGCCCCGGCGCGGAGAGTACATGGTGCTTGGCAAGCAGGCTTCCGGCTATATCAACCACATCATCTATCCGCCGCCGACGAGCAAGACGAAAGGCGTGCTGATCATCCCTCAGCCGGACGGCACCATCCGTCTCGGCCCGACAGATACGAAGCAGGAAAGCTTCCAGCATGCACTGCCGACCGAACAGGGCATGGAGCAGATTCGCAGGGAGATCGATTTGCTCGCTGCAGATATTCCGTATGAGCTGACGGAGCGGTTATATGCAGGCATCCGCTCCAGCATTACAGACCCTGACTTTTATATTCGACCGTCAGCCACCTATCCGCGGCTCATTCACCTTGCCGGCCTGGATTCCCCTGGCGTTACTGCCTCTCCCGCAGTCGCTTCCTACGTTCTGCATGAAATCATCCGCAGAATCGAACCGGTGCATCGGAAAACGAATCCGGATTTGTTCGGTTATTGATCGCAAGGTGCAAGCTTCAGGAGCCCTTAGGCCCTGAAGCTTTTTTTCCGTTATTTATGAAGGCGCTTTCTTTCCTTAAACCAGCGGATTTTGCCCGCTCTTTTCATTGAATATTCTGAAAAAACAGCGTCAGATAACCTGACGGAGATGGTCGCTTCCAGCTATGTTTCTGGCATACTCGTGGGCAGAACCGCGCGTCATGATGGAGGGAATTATGAATCGAGAAAAATTAGTCGTTATTGGCAATGGCATGGCTGGTATGCATACGGTGGAAAACATTTTAGCACGGGACCCGGACCGGTTTGAGATTCACGTATACGGCCGGGAGCCGTATGCGAATTACAACCGCATCATGCTGTCTTCTCTGCTTCAGGGAACGTCAGAGGAGCAGGATATTATCATTCATGAGGAAGCATGGTATGAGAAGCACCATATTCACTTTCATAAGCAGGAGGAAGTCGTCCGGCTCGATCCGGCTAACCGCCTGCTCTATACTGCGGAAGGCGCGGAAGATTCCTTTGACAAGGCAGTGTTTGCAACCGGGTCTGACCCATTTATTCTCCCGCTTCCAGGAACCGACTTCCCCTCTGTTATTCCGTTCCGAACGATAGACGACTGCCGCTATATGATCCGCCGCGCCGCTTCGGCGAAAGAAGCAGTAGTCATTGGCGGAGGCCTGCTCGGTCTTGAAGCTGCGAGGGGGCTGCTTCATCAAGGAATGAATGTACACGTAGTCCATCTGGCAGAATCAGTAATGGAGCGGCAGCTCGACCAGCTTGCGGCCAGCCTTCTGCAGGAGGAACTTGAACAGCTCGGGATCACCTTTCACATGCAGTGTGAAACAGCATCATTTACGGGAACGGACGACGTAGAAGCCGTTCACTTTAAAGATGGCCGTTCGATTGCTGCTGACCTCGTGGTGATGGCGGTGGGTATTCGTCCGAATACGGCAGCGGCGGCGGCAAGCGGAGTTGCCTGTCAGCGCGGCATCGTCGTGAACCGGGAGCTGCAAACGAACGCGCCGGGCATCTATGCTGTCGGTGAATGCGCTGAAATTGACGGTGTGACCTACGGCCTTGTGAAACCGGCCTATGAACAGGCAGAGGTTCTCGCTGCCAATTTATGCGGCGAAACCTCCTCCTATGCGGATTCTATTCTTTACACGCAGCTGAAAGCGGCCGGGATTGATGTGTTCTCCGCCGGCCGGATCGAAGCTGGTCCGGCTGATCAGGTGCTGATTCACCGGGACGACACGATGGGCGTTTACCGAAAGCTGATCTTGAATCGGGACCGGCTTGAAGGTGCTGTTTTATACGGTGATAAAGCCGGACAGCAGGAGGTGCTTACCCTCATTCGGAGCCGTAAGCTTATGCTTCCGGATGAAGCCCGCAGTATTCTCGCTGCCGAATCCGGGGCGGGAGCAGCTTCCATGAAGGCGGCGGACACCGTCTGCCACTGCAACAGCGTCAGTTGCGGCGATATTACAGCTGCTTTCTGCCGCAGCGGAGCCGACACGGTGCAGGCAGTCAAAGCGCATACCGGGGCTGCAAGCTCGTGCGGCGGCTGCCGCCCTCTTGTTGCAGAGCTTGTCACGCTGTTAAACAGCGGCACGCTGCAAGATGATCTTCCCTCGGATGCGTTCTGCTCCTGCACAAATCTGCATACCGATGCCGTAGCTGCTGAAGTGATGACGATGGAAGCTGCTACACCTGAAACTGTGCGAAAAACGCTGGCTTTTTCAAACCGCAACGGCTGCAGCTACTGCCGCGGCGCGCTGCCATACATGCTTCATCTGTTTAAGCCGGAAGCCGGTCTTATCATCGAAACACCTTACCCGGCTCCAGCATCGCAGGACACTGTCTCCTTTATGCCGGAACTCCCGGGCGGCCTTGTCACTCCTGCTCAATTAAAGCAGTTCGAACAAGCACTGGAGCAGTTTCCGCACGTTTCCATCCAACTGACAAGCGAACAGCGCATGCTGTTTACCGGCATCCGCCAGCAGGAGGCAGACACCTTTAAGCGCTGCATCGGTCTTGCTGCTGAACCCACGGACTATTACCGGATCAGACCTGTGGTTACGAACGGGGCGTCTGGCAATCACCTTTCCCGGGAGCTGGACCAACAGCTGGGTCGTGTGCCGACGCCTGCGGATATAGTGGTTGAAATCAGCGACCGTTCTCTTTCGGCTTCTGCTCAGCTGTCGCTCACCCGCTCAGATGCCGGGTGGGATATTTATCTCGGCTCTGCAGATAAACAGCTGTTTTACACCGCACATGCAGACGTGTTTTCGTTTATTTGCGCACTCGTGCAATATTACCGTGAGAGTGCTTTTTATGAAGAGCCGATCGACAGCTGGGCCTCCCGGATCGGCTTTGTCCCGGTTCGTGAAGTTCTGCTTGATGAAGAAAACTGCCGCCTGCTGCATGCACGCCTTCAAGAAGCACAGCAGCATATGGAAAGGAGTACCGTATGAAACATTCTCTTCTGCACTACTACCGCGAAAAACAGAAGCAGTCGGAAGTCGAAAACGTCTATGAGACACAGTGTCCCTTTTGCAGCATGCAGTGTAAAAAGAAAGTAATCGAGCAGTCCTTCGTGACAAGAAAGCAGTACAAAACAGAGGGAGTAGATAACCCTGTCACAAAAGGACGCCTTTGCATGAAAGGCATGAATGCCTATGCTCATGCGGTTCATGAAGATCGTCTTATGCACCCTGTGCGAAAGCAGCCTGATGGTTCCTGGAAGGAAGTCTCATGGCAGGAAGCACTTGAGCTGGTACGCGATCAGTTCCAAACGCTGCAGAAGCAGCACGGGACAGACAGTATCGGCGTCTACGGCAGTGCTTCCATTACCAACGAAGAATCGTACCTGCTCGGCAAACTGGCACGAGTCGCTTTAAAGACCAAATATATCGATTACAACGGCCGGTTTTGTATGTCTTCTGCAGCGACAGCAAGCAAAGCTGTGCTTGGCATCGACCGGGGACTCACAAATGCATTAGCGGATATTCCTAAAGCAGAAGTGCTGCTGCTGTCCGGGACCAATATTGCCTCGTGTCAGCCGGTGATGATGCCTTATTTGGAAGAAGCGAAGGCAAACGGGGCGTTCATTATCGTTATCGATCCAAGAAAAACGGAAACCGCCGCCATCGCTGATCTTCATCTCGCCGTCACGCCAGGCCGGGATGCTGCGCTGACGAATGCGCTGCTCGCTTCTCTGGAACGGCAGGGTCTCATCAACGAAGCGTTTGTGAAGGAACGTACAGAAGGCTGGGACGAGCTGCAGGAACATCTGCAGACCATTTCTCTAAAGGAAACGGCTGATTACGCAGGCGTAAACGTTCAGGATATCGAGGACGCCGTTCGCATTTTTGCAGGAGCGGACACCGGCATGGTGCTGACCGCGCGGGGCGTCGAGCAGCAGACAGACGGCCATATGGCTGTGCGCAACCTGCTGAACCTCGTGCTGCTCACCGGCAAAATCGGACGTGAAGGCTGCGGCTACGGAGCCGTCACCGGACAGGGGAACGGACAGGGCGGCCGCGAGCACGGCCAAAAAGCAGATCAGCTGCCTGGCTACCGCATGATCGACAATCCGGAGGACCGTAAGCATATCGCGGAATTTTGGGGGATTCCTGAACCAGAGCTTCCCGGCCGCGGGGTGTCCGCGTATGAAATGCTGGAAAAAGTAAAGGACCGGGAAATACGCGGCATGCTGCTCGTCTGCTCCAATCCGGTCGTCTCCAACCCGAATGCTTCGTTTATTAAAGACTCGCTTCAGACGCTCGATTTTTTTGTCGCTGTCGACCTGTTCATCTCTGAATCGGCGCAGTATGCAGATTTAATCCTCCCGGCTGCCTCCTATCTGGAGGACGAAGGTACCATGACGAATCTGGAAGGCCGTGTCACGCTGCGGGAGGCTTCTAAAAAACCGCCCGGCAGCTCGAAGCCTGACTGGAAAATTATCTGTGAACTGGCAGAGGCGCTCGGAGCCGGAGCTTACTTTCCATTTCGTTCAGCCGAGGATGTATTCAATGAGCTTCGTCACGCGAGCCGCGGGGGAGCGGCAGATTACTACGGCATGACGTATGAACGGATCCGCCGTGAAGAAGGCTTATTCTGGCCTTGCCCGGCGCTTGATCACCCAGGTACACCTCGCCTGTTTGCAGAAGGATTTGCGAGACCAGAAGGACGGGCGCTTTTAACCGCTGTTGACAGCGAAGCTGCACAAACGACCTCGAAGCCGACTGAAACGTATCCGCTCCTACTGACGACCGGCCGCGTGATGGCTCATTACTTGACCGGTGTCCAGACGAGACGCAGCACGAAGCTTGCGGCCCGCCTGTATGAATCGTTCATCGAACTGCACCCGGCAACTGCCGAAGCATACGCTATCACTGAAGGCGATCTTGTAGACGTCACCTCCGAGGCCGGGGCGATCACCGTTCGCGCTCAGCTCACACCTGATATACGGCGCGATACGGTTTTCGTTCCGTTTCATTGGGCCGAGCATCAGAATGTGAACATGCTCATCCCAGGCAAGCTAGATCCTGTTTCCCGCATGCCAGGCTATAAATCAACACCGGTTACAATTAAACGCCACGAACCGGCTCTGCAGCCGGCACACAACTGAAAACGTACAAACCAAAGCACGAAAGAAAGGCATCAGCCTCTCTTTCGTGCTTTTATTCGTTGGAATATGCTGCAATAACGACGGTCTGCTTCGTACTCCCTGTCAGCAGCGTTCTGGCTGCCGGCTGCCTCCAGAGTGGCGCGCACGTGCACGAGCTGTTTGCCGCTGCACCTAAAAGCCGCCGCTTTCGGATTCCGAGAGCGGCGGCTTTTGTATTGATGATTAAATTCTGACGGATTTTCTGGACAGCTTCCATTCCCGTTTCCACTCTGCCTGGGCAAAGGTTAACAAACCAAGTGCAAATACGGCGGCAAAGGAGAAGACGATAAACCCTGAGCCATATGTGCCGGTCAAATCGCGAAGAATGCCAAGCACGTTCGGAAGGAAGAAACCGCCTACCCCGCCTGCGGCGCCGACGATGCCGGTCACCATGCCAATTTCCTTCTGGAAGCGCTGCGGTACGAGCTGGAATACGGCCCCGTTGCCCATTCCAAGACAACCCATCCCGAGAAAGAGAAGCGGAAGCACGACAGCAAGCGGCGGCAGCAGCGCTGTTCCCATCATGCACACAGCGACACCGATAAATAAATACTGCAGCAGCCGGACGCCCCCGATTTTATCGGCGATCAGTCCTCCTACTGGTCTTAAAAAGCTTCCCGAGGCGATCACGACCGATACGAGATAGCCGGCTACAATGCCGGAAACCGCATATTCAGATGCAAAAAAGTAGCTTAAGAAGCTTGCCAGCCCGACAAAACCGCCGAACGTGACGCTGTACAGAACGCAGAAATACCAGGCGTCTTTTTCTTTTAACACGGAAAAGTAGTCCTTCACCGGCTTAGGCGGCGGCTGATTCGGCGGTTCTTTAGCGAGAAAGATATAGGTCAGGAGCACAAGCGTCAGCGGGATCAGGGCAAGCCCGAATACACCGTTCCAGCCGAACACTTCCGCAAGTCCTGGACCAAATAGTGTAGCAAGCAGCGTCCCGCTGTTACCTGCCCCGGCGATGCCCATCGCCACTCCCTGCAGATGAGGCGGATACCAGCGGCTTGCCATCGGCAGTGCGGCACTGAAGCTCGCTCCCGCTACCCCGAGCAGGATCCCGATCATATAAAGTTCAGCTACCGTCACTCCAAACTGCCAGCCCCAGAAAAGCGGGATCATGGTGATAATCATCCCGCCTATAGACGTTTTCTTTGGCCCGAACCGATCCGTCAATATGCCGATTATAATTCGAAAAATCGATCCGGCAAGGATGGGAACAGCGACGATAAATCCAATCTGGCCTGCCGATAAGTTGAAGTCAGCGGTAATATACACCCCGAGCGCCCCTAAAAGCACCCAAATCATAAAGCTGATATCAAAGTATAAAAATGCAGAAAGCAGCGACGGAGCATGACCACCTTTTCGTAGATCCGACAGTTTCACGTTTCAACACTCCTTCATCAATTTGTCCTCTGCATTGTGGCAGTCCAAGCTGTGAATATCATCACATGTGTCAGGTAATATCACATGTTTTTTGAATTATCTGATATCTAAATATCCGGATAAACCCTTGTCCCCCAACGTGTTTCACTGGCTTCAAACATGCATATATTATCTATCTTTTATCCTCTTGCTTCCTTCTTTCCGTTTATTACCTACAAAAATAATGCAGGTCAGCTACAGGCAGATATCTATGCGGAAATGATGGATGAAAACGCCTTCCATGTGAAAAAACGACTGTATATGCCTGTATATGAAGCGATGGAATATTCTGAAATTATACTGTCAGAAAGTCTCACAATAAAGTAGTATTCAAAATACACCTATTTTATCATGAAGCCTATCAGTCACCCGGAGCCGGGTGCCGTATTTTATTGACAAAGGAGTCGTTCCCATGAACGGAAAAGTCTATTTAGTCGGTGCCGGTCCAGGAGACCCCGACCTCATTACAGTAAAAGGAAAGCGCGCTTTGGAGCAGGCCGACTGTATTGTTTATGACAGGCTGGTCAGCCGCGAGCTGGTAAACGAAGCTCCCGAACACGCGGAACGGATCTTCTGCGGTAAATGGTCCGGTCTGCATGCAATGAAGCAGGAGGAAATTCAACTTCTGTTAGTGGAAAAGGCACGCGAAGGAAAAACGGTCGTCCGCTTGAAAGGCGGGGATCCCTCGATGTTCGGCAGAGTCGGCGAAGAAGCAGAAACCTGTGCCGCAGCCGGTGTCCCATTCGAAATTGTACCAGGCATCACCGCTGGTACAGGCGCAGCTGCTTACGCAGGCATTCCGCTGACTCACCGGGAATACAGCTCATCTGTTACGTTTGTCACTGGTCACTGCTGCTCAGATAACAGCGACGTACAATGGCACGCACTCGCACACGCAGCCGATACGATCGTTGTATACATGGGAGTGAAGCAGCTGCCGGTCTTTTCCGAGAAGCTGATCAACGCAGGCCGCTGCGCCGATACCCCGGTCGCCTTTATTGAACAAGGAACCACCAAGAATCAGCGTACGATCCGTTCCACACTCGGAAGTGGAAGCAAGGACGCCGCAGCCGCAAACTTACAGGCTCCTGCACTCGTCGTCATCGGCGAAGTCGCTGCGCTTCACGATTCGCTGTCCTGGTTTGAAAAACCCGCTGCACCGTTTGAAAAAGTCGTATAACTAATTACTGCTGGGAGGAATTATGTAATGGAAAAGCTCGTCTTAATCGGAAACGGCATGGCCGGTATCCGCACACTGGAAGAAATCATCAAACGTGATCCGGACAGATTTGAGGTCACGATTTTCGGAAAAGAACCATACCCGAACTATAACCGGATTTTACTCTCCTCTGTCCTGCAGGGAGACAGCAGCGTGGAAGATATCATTCTGAATGACTATGACTGGTATGAAAAAAATGGCTGTAACCTTCACTGTGGAGAAGAAGCAGTTCAGGTCGATACCGAACAGAAGGTCGTTTATGGAAGCTTCGGAACTGAAGCGGCTTACGATAAGCTTATTTTCGCCACAGGCTCTGATCCATTCATGCTGCCAATTGACGGGGCGGATAAAGAAGGTGTGATTGCCTTTCGTGACATCAAAGATTGCGAAGCGATGATTGAGACTTCTAAAACCCATAAACGCGCGGCGGTGATCGGCGGCGGACTGCTCGGACTGGAAGCAGCACGCGGGCTGCTCAACCTGAACATGGAAGTCGACGTCATTCACCTGCCGGAATTTCTCATGGAGCGCCAGCTGGACGAGCCTGCAGCTGCGATGCTGCGGGAAGAACTGGAAGGCCAGGGCATGCGCTTCCATATGAATAAGCAGACTGTCAAAATCCGAGGAGAAGATCGCGTTTCCGGACTGCTGTTCAAAGACGGCACTTCCCTTGATACCGATCTCGTTGTCATGGCTGTCGGCATCCGGCCGAACGTCACCCTTGCCGCTGCTTCAGGTCTGGAAACGGATCGGGCCATTTTAGTCGATGATCAGATGTGCACGAACGTGCCCGACGTATACGCTGTTGGTGAATGTGTCGAGCACCGCGGAACGGTTTACGGACTGGTCGCTCCCTTGTATGAGCAAGGTTCCGTACTCGCTGATCATTTGGCTGAAACAGCAGAAAGCGCCTATGAAGGCTCGCTTATGTACACGCAGCTTAAAGTATCAGGCGTAGACGTTTTTTCTGCTGGAGAATTTACAGACGGTGCTGATACGAAGGCGATCCGCGTGCATGATGAGTTTGAAGGAGTCTATAAGAAGGTCGTCGTCCGCGGCGGCAGCGTGATCGGTGCTGTCTTGTTTGGAGATACGTCCGATTCACCACGGCTGCTCGATATGATTAAAAAGCAAACTGATATTTCCGAGATGGATAAAGCAGCGATCCTTCCTTCAGAAAAGCGGGAAGCATCAGCTGAAAGTGCTGTCGTCAGTATGGCAGAGGATGAAACGATCTGCGGCTGTAACGGCGTATGCAAAGGAGACATTGTCGCAAGTATTCAGGAAAAGGAGCTCTCTTCTCTGCAGGAAGTTACCCAGCACACAAACGCCGGGCGCTCTTGTGGCGGGTGTAAGCCACTCGTTTCCGAACTGCTGGAGCTGACGCTTGGCGATGCTTTCCGTGAAGCCGATCAGAAGGAACCGATGTGCGGCTGTACCACGCTCTCTCACGAAGAAGTAACTGCAGAGATCAGAGATAAAAAGCTGACACTCGTGCGGGAAGTCATGAATGTTCTCGGCTGGTCCGAACCAGAGGGCTGCTCCTCCTGCCGGCCCGCGATTAACTATTACATCAACATGGTGAATCCGGAAGAAGCGGAGGATGATGCGAATTCCCGCTTTATCAATGAACGGGTGCACGCCAATATTCAAAATGACGGCACGTATTCCGTTGTGCCGCGTATGTACGGCGGCGTAACCAATCCGGAGGAGCTCCGCAAAATAGCGGACGTTGCAGACAAGTACAACGTGCGCATGGTTAAAGTGACCGGCGGACAGCGTCTCGATCTCCTCGGTGTTAAAAAAGCCGACCTGCCGTCGATTTGGGAAGAGCTCGGCATGCCTTCCGGGCACGCTTACGGAAAAGCAGTACGGACTGTCAAAACCTGTGTCGGCCAGGATTTTTGCCGCTTCGGCACTCAGGACTCGATTCAATTGGGCATTGACCTCGAAAAGAAGTTTCAGGGAGTGCCTACTCCGCACAAGGTCAAAATGGGCGTTTCAGCCTGCCCGCGTAACTGTGCAGAATCAGGTATCAAGGATATTGGCATCGTCGGTCTTCAAGGAGCCTGGGAAATGTATGTCGGCGGTAATGGCGGTGTCGATCTGCGTCAGGGTGACCTCCTCTGTACCGTGACGACTGATGAAGACGTGATTCATATGACAGCGGCCTACATGCAGCTTTATCGGGAAACCGCTAAATACCTGGAACGCACCTCACACTGGCTCGAACGAGTCGGACTTAAATGGGTTCAGGAGCAGCTCGTTGACAATGATGCCAACTGCGCAGCGCTCGCAGAACGAATGGAGCGAACGATTGCCCAAATGGAAGAGCCATGGGAGCAGATTGTGAACAGCGGTACGATCAAGCAGGACTATTTCGACGTCAAGCACGTCACAACGTGAGCATAGAAGGAGGATGGATCATGCAGGAAACGGTTCGAACGAAGATCATTGACGCAGGCAGTTTGGAAGAGTTCCCGATCAAAATCAGTAAAGAAGTGATCGTCGAGGGAATCCCCCTCGCTGTCTTTCGACTCGGGGATGACGAATTTTATACGATTAAAAATGAATGTCCACATCAGAAAGGACCCCTCTCGCAGGGGATCATCAGCGGGGAGTACGTTTATTGTCCACTCCATAACTGGAAAATCAGCGTGACAGACGGCAAGGTACAGGACCCGGACGAAGGCTGCGTGGAAACATTTCCTACGCACTTGAAAGACGGCCGTGTCCTGATCGAGCTGCAAGAGGAGGCTACCTGATGCAGGAGCTGCTGAAAAAAACAGCCCGCGGCAAACGCAGAGCCCAGGACCTTAGCTTTGACGAGTCGGTGCTTGCCGCAGAGCGGATTGTCTCCGGTGAATCTACACCCGCACAAACCGCTGCCTTATTCACGTCCCAGCGGCTGAAGGAAGAAAGTGCAGATGAAACAGCCGGATTTGCTTCAGTGTTAAAGCGTCACACGATAGAAGTTCCCGTATCCGAGGACGTTCGCAGCCGGATGATTGATTCTGCGGGACCATATAACGGCCGCCGGCAGTTTGCCGCTACCATCCCGGTATCCATTATTCTGAGTGCGGCAGGCATTCCTGTATACCTGCACAGTGCACCGACTCTTCCGCCAAAGTACAACCCTTCGCTGGAAAACCTGCTTCAGGAGCTCGGCATTGAAACGTTCCTGCCTCCTGAAGCGCTCGGCAAGGGGCTCGATACGCTGAATATTGGCTTTGGCCGCACCGAGGATCTTTGCCCGCCACTCGCAAAGCTGCGTCCGCTCCGGGAAGAACTTGGATTCCGTACCTATTTAAATACGATTGAAAAGCTGCTCAGCCCGCCTCAGGCTGCATCCACGCTGACCGGTATTTTTCACCGAACAGTGGTGAAAACGAACTCCGGACTGATGCGGAACCTTGCTTTTCAGCACAGTTACATGGTGCAGGGGGTGGAAGGATCAGAAGACATTCCAGTCCACCGCAAAAGCTTTTTGTTTCACGTTACCGAAGAGCGGACGACTTCCTTTGATGTTAACCCTGCCGATTACGGACTCGGCTCAGACCGGGTGCGCAAGCTGGAGGACTTAACTCCGAAATGCCAGGCAGCGCTTATTCAGCGCGTGCTGCTCGGCAAAAAAGCATCTCCAGAAGATCAGAATGCCTGGAACATCGTCATGTTAAATGCTGGCGTCCGTCTGTTTCTATTTGGTCACACCGCCAGCATTTCGGAAGGTATTTCACTCGCCGAGGAAACGGCCGCTTCCGGAAAAGCATGGCACCACTACTTACAATGGAGGGAATTTACTCATGAAACACATTCTGTTTATCGGACACGGCAGCAGCGACCAGGACAGTATCAGCGCGTGTGAGAGCGTGACAGAACGTGTGCAGCAGACGCTCCCGCATATGACTATTTCCCTTTGTTATCTGGAGCTCAGCTCCCCATCGATCGAGGAAGGCATCACCGCTCTCCATGAAAAAGGCGCTCTGGACGTTACGGTCATCCCGCTTATTCTCGCGCCGGCTGGCCACTACCAGCGGGATATCCCCGAAAAGCTGGAGAAAATGGCCGCACGCTATCCTTCTATGACGCTACATTTCGGTGAGCACCTCGGCAGTCATCCGCTTATTGTGCATGCACTGAACGACAGCCGCCGCAGCTGGGAACGCGAGCACGGAGCTGAAGCCGAAAAAGACGTGCTGATCGTCGTCAGCCAGGGAAGCAGCGATCCCGGGGCTGCAGCGATGACCACCTCCCTCTGCCACGACCTCGCTCAGACCGCTGCCTGCGAGAGCGTCGAACCCGCTTATATGGTGATGGCAGAGCCCGACTTAAAAACGGTGCTTGCCAAGGTGAAAGAGACGTATGAAGGCCGCTGTCTCGTGGTGCCGTTTTTCCTGTTTGACGGGACGATGTACAAAAAAATTCAGCACCAGGCTGAGGAAGCAGGCATCCCCGCCGCCTCCTGCTTCGGAACAGGCGAGCTATTTCACGATATACTCGTCGACCGGATTTTAAGCTCTACGACGCTCCCTGTCGTCCGCTATGCAAGAAAAATATCATAATTAAACGAAGCCCGCCGGCTGCAGCCGGCGGGCTTCGTTTCCGTTCGCAAATCTGATAGACAAATGGCATTTTGACGCCCCGGTGTTACGTTCTGCCGGCGTTAATTCGCTTTTAGACTAAAAGACGCTGTTACACCAACATGTCTGTAGGCTTCGTCGTCGAAAACCCTCTTCTTCCTCATTTCGGATCATAAAAAAGTGATAAAAACAGGTGTTTTCCACTCTATTTTAACGGGTATATTGGTGCTAAGCGGCAACAGGAGGGGAAAGTCATGTACTACTTAAAACGGCAATACAGGGGTGTCGAAGAAGTGCTTCATAAGTCGGGTGCATGCTGGATTCCGAAGACCTTTTCGACAGAAAAACAGGCTGCGGCCTTCGCACGTTCACTTAATATTCGCACTGTGCCTGCCAAGCACTGGCACGTATTTTATGCAGAGGAAGAGGACGACAGCCGTTCAGGGTAATTAATGGACAGAATCAGCCCTCATTTATGAATCGATCCCTTACGTTGATCATGAGGAAACCGTCCCGCACACATGCAGGACGGTTTCCTCAAAGTGTTCATATAATCATTTCAGGTGAATCACGTTGCCTCTGCCTGTATCTGCGGCCCCTCGCTTTCCGGAGGGAACAGGCTCAGCTAACCGCTTTCTCCTGCTGTCGGAAGCGCTGGATCTTCGCCTCGTTCTAATCCTCTCGGAGTCGAGCTCCTTCGATGTAGGCAGCTGGCAGTACGTTTCATATACCTGGTTAATCAGCTTCCATACAGGATAAAACCTTCCCGATGAGACGTTTCAACATTGAATGGGAGTGTCCGGACTTTCTAGAAATCATGATAAACGTAAAAAAGCAGTCGCGTCTGCCTGTCCGTGACGTTGTTCTCCAACAAACAGAGCCGTTTTCCCGATATGTCCGGCGTGCCCGTGGAAGCCACGCAGTCTGAAGATTTCGTGTCGTTCAGTTCTGCGAACGGCATCCACGCACGTGCGGAGCCGGACTGGCTTTTAAAGGCTCCTTGAGAGAAGCCTGTGTCCGAGTGCAGCCGCGCCATCCTCCCCTGCCATTCTTCCCTCCATACATGGCCCCTGAGAAATAGCTGAAGGCCAGCCCACGTCAGGCTAGGTAAGCAGAGCGGAAATACAACCAAACGAATAAACATGTAAGTTGAAAAACTTTTTCAACAGCCTGAAGAAACCGTCCCGCACACATGCAGGACGGTTTCTTACTGGTTTTGCAGCTTTCTATGCCAGCGTGATGGAGGTGTCTGCGTACACATCCTGCACAGCCCGGATCAGCTCGACTCCTTCATCGCGGGGCTTTTGAAACGCTTTTCTTCCGAGAATAAGTCCCATGCCGCCGGCGCGTTTGTTAATAACAGCTGTTTTGACGGCTTCCTTCAAATCGTTTTCACCAGATCCTCCTCCGGAATTAATCAATCCAGCCCGGCCCATAAAGGCGTTTGCCACCATATAGCGCGTCATGTCAATTGGATGCTCGCTCGTCAGCTCTTCATAAACACGCTTATCCGTCTTCCCGTATTTCATCGCCGTATAGCCGCCGTTATTCGTAGGCAGCTTCTGCTTGACGATGTCTGCCCCCATGTTGGCAGACAGGTGTACTGCCTGGCTCGAGAGGTCGGCAGACGTATGATAGTCGGTACCGTCCCGCTTGAATTCTGGATTGCGGAGGTAAGCCCAGAGAATGGTAGCCATGCCGAGCTCATGAGCGCGTTCAAACGCAGCGGTAATCTCCTGAATCTGCCGGCCGCTTTCCTTGGAGCCGAAATAAACCGTTGCTCCGACAGCGACAGCTCCCATTTGAAACGCTTTTTCGACAGAGCCGAATAAAATCTGATCGTACGTTTCCGGGTAAGTCAGCAGTTCATTATGATTCAGCTTTGCAATAAACGGGATCCGGTGTGCATAATCACGTGCCACCGATCCAAGTATGCCGAGCGTGGAGGCAACCGCGCTGCACTCCGCCTCCAGCGCCAGCTCTACAATTTCTTTCGGGTCAAAGTACATCGGGTTTTTAGCAAATGACGCTCCGGCCGAATGTTCAATTCCCTGGTCTACCGGCAGAATGGATAAAAATCCGGTGCCGCCCAGCCTGCCCCCGTTCAAAAGTGTCTGCAGGCTCCGCAGCACAGAAGGCATTCTGTCTGTAGCCTGGTAAATGTCACGCACCATGTCCGGCCCCGGCTGATACAGCTTCTCTTTCGGAATTGTACGGCATTCATGCTCAAGCAGGCTCTGGCCATCCTCACCAAGAATTTCGTTTGTAGTCGCCATCCATTATACCCTCCCTTTCATAGGTTACTCTTCCCTACCCCTTCCACAGATGGATGAACCTGGTTTTCTCGCCAATTCCTCAATAGGTAACCGGTCTGTCGTCCCCCCGGCAGGTATATCAAAATATGATGCTGGTAAAAACCGCCGGCAACCCTGTTCAGCAGAAAAACGGCATCTGCGTTTTTGCAGATGCCGCACGTTCGACTCTCCTCCTTTACCAGGCAGCTGTTAAGGCTTTATTCCGGCGAAGGCTGATTCTGGTCTGCCTGCTGCCGAAAATCCGTAGTCAAGCAGCGCTCTCGTGTCATCATAGCTTTGCTGAGCGGTTTCAGCGTTCAACGTGACGACGGCTAAAGCCGCTCCGTTTTGCTCAGCAGTTGTTACGAGCGTGTATCCCGACCGCGACGTAAAGCCGTTTTTCAGCCCGGTCACCCGCTCATCGTTTCCTATCATACGGTGGTGGTTCCGGATAACGGTCGACCAGCCCTCTCCTTCCCACGGAAGCTCAACCGTTGCAGCAATGTCCATAAACGTATCGTTTTCTGACGCATAACGGGCGATGGCAGCCATGTCAGCTGCTGTCGTGTATTGAAGGGGATGGTGCAGTCCGTGCGGGTTCGCAAACCTCGTTTGCTCTGCACCGGCTTTTTCCTGTACAAGCTCGGTCATCTCCTGCGCATATGACCATTCGTCTCCTGCATAATGTTCAGCAAGGACAGCCCCGGCATCGTTTCCGGAATTAATGACCATGCCTTGCACGAGCTGTTCAATCGACATCTCTTCTCCTTCAAGCAAATAGACGCTTGTCCCGATCGTATCCACTGCGTCTGCACTGACAGTGGTCGTATCATCCAAGCCGCCTTTTTCAACGGCAAGCAGACCGGAGACGATTTTAGTGATGCTCGCCGGATACATACGGCGCTCAGCGTTTTTGCTGTAATACACTTCTCCGGACTCCATATCCATGACAATCGCAGATTCACTCTGCGGCGCCGGGACAGATGCTGCCGAAACTTCTGCCGGCATAAACAATAACGCCGCTGTTACTAGCATTGCAAGCTTTTGCTTCATCGTGCTGCTCCATCCTGTCTGAAGTTCCCCCTCTGTCTATACTGTTGTTTAACCTCAAAGCTTCAACTTGAAACTGAGAATAAACACCATTACTGGGAGAGCTTTAAGCGGACGTGCTTCCGTTTCCCTACCTGCATCACCATTCCGTCCCGCACCCGGAGCGATTCATCCGCTGTTTCCAGTCTGGCTCCGTCGATCTTCACACCACGGTTGGCAATCATTCGCTTCGCTTCACTTTTTGAATGAAGCAGTCCTGATTCAACGAGCAAATCAAGCGGAGAGATAAGCCCAGCCTCCGTACGATGCTCCGGGATTTCCTCCGGCAGCTTGTTGTCCCGGTATAAAGCGTCAAACCGGTCCGCAGCTTTTTCTGCAGCATCTTTACCGTGGTAAAGCTCTGTCATTCTGGCTGCAAGCAGCCGCTTCCCTTCACGCGGATGCAGCGCTCCTGACTTCAGCTCGGCTTCAAGATGGTCGACGTGATCGGAACTGAAGCCCGAAACAAGCCGGAACCACCTTCCCATGAGCTCGTCTGGAACAGACATCGTTTTTCCGAACATCTCATCCGGGTTATCTTCTACTCCGACGTAGTTGTGTTTAGACTTTGACATCTTTTCTTTTCCGTCCAGCCCTTCCAAAAGCGGCATCAAAATCACGGCCTGTTTCGCTTTTTTGAAGCGTTCCTGGAAGTGCCGTCCCATCAGCGTATTGTAATGCTGATCTGTGCCTCCAATCTCAATATCACTTTCCAGCACAACCGAATCGTACCCCTGCATCACCGGGTAGAAAAATTCGTGCAACCCAATCGGTTTTCCGAGAGCTGTCCGTTCATCAAAATCGTCCCGCTCGAGCAGTCTTGCCGTGGTAATCTGACCGGCCAGATGAATAACCTCTTCGAATGATAAGTCAGCGAGCCAGCTGCTGTTGTAGTGAACGGTCACTTGATCCATATCAAGTACTTTTCCGAACTGCTCCACGTACGTTCGTGCATTCTGCTTTACGTCCTCTGATGTCAGCGGCGCTCTGGCTGTCGATTTTCCAGTTGGATCTCCAATTCGGCCGGTAAAATCACCGATTAACAGCTGCACCTGATGCCCGTTTTCCTGAAACTGACGCAGCTTCTGCAGCACAACGGTATGACCGAAATGTACGTCCGGGGCCGATGGATCGAGCCCCAGCTTGATTCGCAGCGGCCGCTCCTCTAAAAGCGACTGCTCCACTTTCTGGCGAAGGTCCTCCGGCGGGATGACTTCTGCCGCTCCTTCGCAGTATAGATTCATCTGTCTGTCAACTTCCTGCTTCTGCCAATCTGTTAATACTGTCATGCTTAAGTCCTCCTTTAAAATAGATCGAACACCAAAAAAAAGCACGCTCACAGCAAAGGACGCCTGATATGCGCGGTACCACCTTTGTTGAAGAACGTGCTTCTTCCACTCTGCCTGTAACGGGGGCCCCGCCCGAAACGTGTCCGGGTCGCTCTGGAATTGTACATAACGCTGCATCTGTTTCCGGCTCACACCACCCGCCGGCTCTCTGGGAACAGGGATACAGTCGCTTTCGATTCCGTCTCTGCTGCATGCTATTTAGCTGTAATGAGCTTTCTGAGCAAGTGGTTCAACTGCTGCTGCTCCTCTTTGTTCAGCCGTGCGGCAAACTGTTTTTCCTGCTCATGAAAAACAGGATACAGCTCTTTCATCAGCTGCTTGCCTGCTTCCGTCAGTTCGACCCGGGTCCGGCGCCTGTCCGCCGTGTCCCGCTGCAGGTGACACAGATTTTCCTGTACGAGCCGTTTGGTGACCGTGCTCGCTGTCGCTTTGGAAACGCCTGCTGATTCTGCCAGAGCCCACGTTTCTTCGCCACCCCCGACCCATGCGTCGTATAAAATCGAAAAAGCTGTCCAGGACAGTCCTTGAGGCGTGAGCTGCCGCTGCTCCAACAGCTGCACCATGCGCCGGGAAGCGGTATACAAATTTGTCGTGAGCAGCACCGCCTCTTCATCCAGGCTGCTGTCGGGCGTTCCCGAAAGTGCTTCCAGCAGCTGCCTTTCGGAAGCCGGAAGCCGTTTATAGTCATCAATGCTTCGGATGGCCACCACCACCTTTCCAATTCGTTAGCTTTCAAACGAATTTATCACGCTTCCGGGAGTCTGTCAACAGTTCCTTTAAAACCGTTTCGTTTTTCCTGGCACTCATTCTGGTACTTGCTGTGCTTCTCTGATAGAGTGAACTCTAATGCACAGAAACGATTTCTGAAAGGAGGGAGTGCCGTGCCTTACCGCCAGTGGCTGGGCATGAGCGGCTTTGCAGCAGCCGGAGGTACTATCTTTTATCTGCTTCAGCTTCCTCTTCCGTGGCTGCTGGGTGCCGCATGCTTTGCCTTTCTGTGGAAATGGATCAGCAAGCGGGAGGTCCAGGCTCCCGCCCTGTTTAAGCCTGCAGCTTTTATTTTGCTCGGCACCTATTTCGCTTTATACCTTCATGTTGATACCGTGCTGGAAACGGCGCCGGTTTTGCCTGTTTATCTTCCGCTCTCTATGTTCATGCTCGTGATGAGTCTGTTTCTGGGCTTCGTCCTCTCCAGCCGTTTCGGCTTGCATCAAAAGACGAGCATGCTCGGACTGGTCCCTGGTGCTCCATCGGCAGTGCTCATGCTCAGCGAAAAACACGGTGGCAGAACCGCCTCGATCATGCTGCTCCATTCCATCCGGCGCCTGCTCGTTCTGGCCAGTCTTCCGCTTCTGATTCTTCTGTTTGCTCAAGAAGGCACTGCTTCCGATTCAGCGGACCTGCTCAGACAGGAGGCACCCGGCGCTTCCTACTGGTGGTATCTGCTGCCGGGTCTGGCGCTGAGCACAGGCCTTCTTCATAAAAGTCTGCTGCTTCCCGCTGCTCCCGTAACGATGGGGCTGCTCATCTTATTCGGGATCAATCCTGCTCCTTATCCGGAAATCGTGCTTGCTTCTGCCCAGCTTCTGCTCGGTATGTATATAGGTTCAACACTGAAGCGGGCGGAACTGAGTAGCATCGGGAAACATGCGTTTTCCTTTTCCGTATTCGCTGCTGCCTTTATCGCCTTTTCGGTTTTGGCCGGGCTGCTCTTAGCAACTCTTACACCGCTCGATCCCCTTTCCGGGATCATGAGCATGACACCAGGCGGACTGCTGGAAACAGGCTTTGCGGCATCAGAAGCCGGAGGCAATCCGGTAACCGTCATGATGCTGCAGCTGATCCGCTTTCTCCTCGTCTTTTACACGCTGCCGCTTTTACTGGGCTGGTATTTCAGGAGCACTGACTGAGGTATCCTTCTAAGCTTATACGTGGAGAAAGTTCCGCTGATAGAGTGCCCGGACCGATTCCAGCAGCACGGCCGGGATTCGTTTTGGAAACAGCTTTTTTGAATAGTATTTATAGTACGCTGCTCTCAAGTCGTCCCACTGCGTACAGTTCTTCTCCTGATTAAAGCGTGCCGGATCGATCATTTTTACGGATCCATCCGGTGTGAGAATCAAATTATGCAAATGAATATCAGAAGGGTTCAGCTCCAGCCGCCTCACCTCTCTTAACGCTTGGTCCACATCTGTGATGCTTTTTGCACTTATTTTTTCGCCACCGGTCAGACATTGAAAAAAGGTGCGTCCCTCGACATAATCCATCACAATGTAGTTGGTCCCCGCATCGTGAAGTGTCGGAAAAAAGGAAACCTGCTCAAGCTTCCGGTAAATGGCTGCCTCTTCTTCCGCTATATGCAGGCTGTCCGGATAATAAACCTTCATGACCGTGTTCGAATCCTGGATGCGGAACGCCGAAGCACTTCTGCCAGTACCAATGGGAATCAGCCTGCTGTCACAGGCCAGAACCGAATTCCGCCTTCCCTTTTTTCGATAACAAACGCTTGCAGCCAGTTCACCGTTGGTTGGTTGCATTCTCCAGCCTCCTGTCTCCGTATCTTCTCAGTCTCTGCCCGTTTTTTACTTCATGCTAACCACACTTTCTCAAACCGGTCTCCGGCAGCCAAACAAAAAAGGCCCCAACCCGGATATATTCCGAGCTGAAGCCTTTCGATGCATTACCGGTCCTCATGCTGCTTCGGCATGTCAATGACTGCATGCATCTTGTTTTCCCGGGCCGCCTCCGTGATCAGCAGAACAGCCGTCACGATATGCATGATCATTCCGACAAAAGGAATCCAGCCGACTGCTGATGTGACCAGCCCGAAGACCGGTCCGACTTTGGAGCGGTTATCCTGGAGCACGAGCAGCAGGACGAGAAAGTGCGCGACGAACATAACCATCAGCGGAACCCAGGAGAGCGTCAGAATAAACATGCCGCCTAAAATCGGGATTCCGAGAAACGCCTCGCAGGCGCCGGTGATATACTTTGCTTTCACGGTGCGTTCCATGTTCCTGTCTCCTTTCGTATAGAAGCCTCTCTGCTTCTAATATACGCAGGAAGAAAGGAATGGGTTCCAAAATACGTGCTGCTCCCTGCAGATTATTTTGCTGTTAAAACGCAGCTGTCCAGCCTCCATCAACCGTCAGAATTTCCCCGTTGACGAAGCTGGCATCGTCTGAGGCGAGAAACAGTGCAGCTGCTGCAATCTCTGAAGGTTCACCGGCCCTTGGGGAAAGTCCGTGCGTCATGCCGCACCGTTCTATGCCGAATTCGTTGATGTTCGTCATGCTGCGGCCGATATTTGTCTGCACCGCCCCTGGCGCGATCGCATTACAACGGATTCCTTTTTGCGCGTACATAAAACCGGTGTTTTTCGTCAGACCGATTACCGCATGCTTCGTAGCAGCGTATGCGGCTCCTGCATGCGCCCCGCTGAAGCCGCCGGTTGATGCAATATTGATGATGTTGCCCGAGCCTTTTTCCAGAAATACGTTTACAGCCCGGCGCATTGCCTTCATTACCCCGGTTGTATTAACCGCAAACAGCTTCTCCCATTTATCATCCGGTATATCCCCCACCGGTTCAAATCCGTCCATAATTCCAGCGTTGTTCACAAGAATATCCAGCGTTCCGAATTGGCTGACAGCCTCCTCGATCATCGCTTCCACGTCAGCTGCATCCGCCATATCCACCTTCATCACCGCTGTGCGCCCCTCGATTGCTTCTGAAGCTGATTGGAGCTCTTCTTCGTTAATGTCTGTCATAAGAACAGCTGCTCCTTCTGCGGCAAACAGCTCTGCGATTGCTTTTCCCATCCCTGAGGCAGCTCCTGTCACGATGACCGCTTTTCCATCCAATTTCATTTTCCTGCACCTCCCCATTTTGTTGGAAAACGCTTTCTTCTCTTTAAGTTTACGATATAGTAGAAGAAAGAGACAGATACAGTTTCATACAGACTGTCTATGAATCATCAGCTGCTGCCGGTTTTGTTAATGATGTTGATCATACTGAACAAAAAGGAGACGAGATGTTTATGACTGAAAGAGCAGACAGACGCATTCAGCGCTCCCGCCTTGCCTTGAAACAGGCATTTCAACAGATGCTCCAGGACACCCCGCTGACAGGTGTAACGGTAAGCGGCATCGCAGCAAAGGCAGATGTGTGCCGCGGCACATTTTATAAGCACTTTGACACGAAAGAAGCCCTGTACCAGGAAGTCGTTGATGACGTACTGGATGATCTGGTAGCAAGCTACCGCTACCCCTATCAAAACCGTACCGTCTTTCTGCCTGCCGAGCTCACTCCCGGCAGCATTCAGTTATTCGAACACGTATACCGGCACAGGGATTTTTACCGGGCAGTCGTTCTTTCCGGAGCAATTCCCGGCTTTCAGGAGAAAATGTGCCAGGTGCTTCGCGAAACGGCTGCCGATGATCTGGCCGCATCCGATCATGCGGCTTTCCAGCCCGAACTCGCTGCGGCTTACTTTTCACAGGCGCTTTTTGGCCTGACAGCTGAATGGATCCGCGGGAACTTTATGTACAGCCCGGAATATATGGCTGAACAGCTGCTGTTGCTGCTGCAGGCACCAGCGACGATGATGGTCACCGTTACCGGATCAAATGACCGCATCTGAAAAAGCCGGTGTCCGGAATTTCCGGCACCGGCTTTTAGGTGTCCTGCACGGCTTTCATCAGCTTATAGATGTTTCGGGCGGTATTCACATTTCGTATCGTCATCTGTTTGTAACGAGCTGTTCCCGCAAGCTTTACCAATCCGCTTTTAGCTGCATGCTTTCTGTCGACGGACCATAGAACAGCCCCTGGTACGTAAATGACGGAATCCGTGTCCGGCTGGATGACAAGCTTGTCCAGCAGGGATGGATCATCAATGTCCTCCCATAAAAACAGCACGTCGCTTTTCATGCCCTGATCATTTTCCCAATTCTCAGGAAGTGCGTCCATCACGCCGCTCATGTCGTTCATCGTTCGCAGCAGCACGTTCAGCTTCAAACCGAATTCATGATAAATCGCATCCTCCAAGGTTTGTGTAAGCATATCGACAGGGACAGTTTCATACGTAAAAACAACATTTCCTGTATGGAGATACGTTTCCACCTGCATCATCCCCGCCTGCTCAAACGCTCGTTTAAGTGCCGGCATATCGACTTTATTTCGTCCGCCGACATTGATTCCTCTAAGCAGTGCCGCATAGATCATGTCTCTATCCCCCGTCTTAACTGAAGTCTGACAGCATGGATGAACTCCGCTTTCTCCCTGCATGTTCCACTCTTCCTTGATCCAGCAATGAACGATAGCTTTCCTGCTGCCGCACTGTTTGCTATCTGGTTCATTGTCCTTCTGTACGGCGGAATTTACCTTCTGCCGGACATCGTTTTTTCGTTTCTTCGTATTAGCGGCTCCCGCATCTTGAACGGGCGACGCGGCATCACAAGATCAGCAGCAGATTTGCTAAAAAAAGACTCCGTATCAGCACGGAGTCTTTGTACCTGCCTTAATAGACAGACCTCCCCGCTGAAATAAAAGCTCGAGCTTTCTTTTTCAGCAGGGGCACTTTTTTTATTTATGGTACACCCGGATGGAGGCAATATCCCGGTAGACCCTGACGATTTCTTTATGCTCCCGGTTCCAGTCATTGTCCGGAGCCGGCGGAATTGAAAATTCACCTTCCATCTCCCGCAGCACGCGCTCAATTTCCTCTTTGGAAGCCTCCCGTCTGCGGAGGGACGCTGCTTGCTTTCTATATTCGCGTAAACGCTCATCGATATTCATAGCATGTACCCTCATTTCACATTGAATTACCTTTTCCTATTCCCGTTCTGAACCATTTTTACTCCTGAATATTCCGGTTCAACAGGCTGAAAGGCCGGACATTTCTACCGGTTGTATTATAGCAGAATTACGAGGCGCGTTTGTATTAATTTATGATTACAAAACAAAGACCCGTGCTTTTCAAGCTTCATCTGTGACCTTTATTTTATAATGGCATGTTTTTGTTGCGAATACAACAATTTACCTCTACACTTGAGCAAAGAGGTGATACGACATGAGGGAAATACTTCGAGAGATTGGGATGATCGCCCGTGCGCTGGACTCCATCAGCAATATTGAATTTAAGCAGTATCAGCTGACGAAAGGACAGTATCTCTACCTCGTCCGCATTTGTGAGCATCCTGGAATTTTTCCGGACCGACTGGCAGAAATGATTAAAGTGGACCGTACTACAGCCGCTCGTGCCATTACACGTCTTGAGCAAAACGGACTGATTGAAAAACGGTCCGACAGCACAAACCGGAAAATCAAGTGCTTATTTCCTACTAACAAAGGCAAGGACATTTATCCGTATATTATGGATGAACACAACCATTCAGATGCTGTCGCGCTGCAAGGATTTACGAACGAAGAGATCGAAACTGCTGCTTCCCTGCTGCTTCGCATGCGTGAGAATATAGAAAAGGACTGGGAGTTTGTGAAAAAGGGCGGAACACGCACCTACTGAGGGGGAGAGACAGACATGCAGACATCTATTCGAAAAGCTGGGTTAAACGATGCCATGCTCCTCGCACAGCTTGGGGCTGATACGTTTCGGGAGACTTTCGCAGAGGGCAATCAGCCGGAGCACCTGCGGCAGTACATCGCGAACGCATTTCATGAAACCAAGCTTCGCCAAGAGCTCGCCCATCCGGAAAGCCGCTTTTACATACTCGAAGCTGACGGGTCACCTGCCGGTTATCTGAAGCTGAACACCGGCTCTGCGCAGACCGAAGCTGGTGCTGACACAGCGATGGAGGTCGAACGCATTTATGTGCGCAGTTCCTGGCAGCAGCACGGCTTCGGAAAAGCACTGCTGCTGCTTGCGTTCGATAAAGCGGTGAGTGAAGGCATGCAGCAGATTTGGCTCGGCGTCTGGGAAAAGAACGTACGGGCAGTCCGCTTTTACGAACGATCTGGATTTCGCAAAACCGGAGCGCACGCGTTTTATATGGGAGAGGACAAACAAACCGACCTGATTATGACCAAGTTTCTTTAACTCAGTTCGAACGAAAGGAGGAATGGGAATGACAGCCGCGAAAGCACCGGTACCGCATAAGCTTGTCATCGCGATTACGCTTGCGGCGACCTTCCTGTTTACGTTCAGCCAGTTTCTGCTGATTACAGCCTATCCGACGATAATGACCGAATTCAATGTAAACGCGACGCAGGTGCAGTGGCTCACTACCTCGTTTCTGCTTGCAACAATGGTATTCATTCCGATGAGCGGCTATTTGATCAGCCGCTTTACATCCAGACAGCTCGTCTTGTTTTCGCTCATTGTGCTGACGATCGGCACCTTGATCGGTGCCGCGGCACCGACATTTTCTATACTGATCCTCTCCCGGATCGTCCAGGCAATTGGGGCCGGCATTATGCTGCCGCTCGTCCAGACGATCCTCCTGAACGTATTTCCCTATGAGCGACGCGGCTTTGCAATGGGGCTGCTTGGCGCCGTCGTCAACGTCGCACCAGCTTCTGCCCCTTCTTTGTCCGGGATGATTATTGATTTTACCGGCTGGCGTCCGCTTCATTTCGTGATGCTCATTCCCGCCGCGCTCGTGCTTGCAGCAGCCTGGTACGGCATGAAGAACGTCACGGAACAGAAGCCGACAAGGCTTGATCTTCCCTCCGTCTTTTTATCCGGTTTCGGCTTTTCGCTGCTGATTCTGGCGCTTAGTACGATCAGCGTAACCGGATTTACGAGCTGGATGTTCTGGGGACCGCTGGCAGCGGGAGCAGCGCTGACGCTAATATACGTGCGCCGGCAGTTTACGCTTGAAACACCGCTGCTGAATCTGCGCCTGTTTCGATTTCCAGTTTTCCGGCTGGCGATGCTGCTCGTCTTTATCAACATGATGCTCCTGTTATCGGCAGAAAGCATATTGCCGATGTTCGCTCAGGATGTCCTCGGCACCTCGGCGTTTTTATCTGGCTTTCTGCTTGTTCCAGGCACCATTTTGCTGTCGATTATGACGATCGTTTCCGGAAATCTGTATGATACATACGGCGGAAGGATCCCGGCAGTAGCAGGCTTCTTCTTTCTGTTTCTCTCTACCGCTCTGATGGCAACGGTGCAGATCGACAGCAGCCCATATCTGATCATGCTTTACTTCTGCATCTTCATGCTCGGCTGCGGTCTTACGCTAATGACGCTCGTTACAACCAGCGTCAACTCCCTTGAGCAGGAAGATATTCCGCACGGGGCTGCCATTAACAATACGCTGCGGCAGTTCGGGATGGCTTTTGGGGTGATCGTGCTGACAACGGTGATCAGCGTAACGACCGCCCAGTCCTCTGCCCCTTACGAGGAAGCAGTCTATACAGGCACTATTTATGTCTTTTGGATCATGGCCATCCTGGCCCTTACGGCTGCTTTTCTTTCTCTTCGTATCCGCGAAAAGCGCCGCTGACGGTAATCTGGGAATTTTGGGAATATCCGCTATATCGTTGACAGCGTTTTCACAACGTGGTAGCATAATGATAAATTAATACGTATGGCTGAGAAGATGAGCGCCGCGCACAGACCGATCCTAGCAGGATCCCGTTTCTGTGTGCGGCTTTTTCTATGCCTTGCGAACTTATTTCCAGGAGGAGATACTATGTCCGTGTACATTGCAGAAGTAATCGGCACCATGATTCTGATCATTTTCGGTGCCGGGGTTGTCGCTAACGTCAACCTCATGAAATCAAAGGCTCAGGGCGGCGGCTGGATCGTCGTTGCTTTAGGGTGGGGCTTCGCGGTAGCGATGGCCGTCTATGCGGTCGGTCAATATTCAGATGCGCACATTAACCCGGCTGTGACGCTCGGCTTTGCCGCTGTCGGCGAATTTGCCTGGTCGATGGTTCCCGGCTACATTGCCGCCCAGCTCGTAGGTGCCTTTATCGGTGCCGCGATCGTCTTTTTCCACTTCCAGGATCACTTTAAGGAAACCGATGATCCCGATGTAAAACTTGGTGTCTTTTCTACCGACCCTGCGATTCCGAACCGCTTTTCCAACTTTATCAGTGAGTTCATTGGAACGGCGGTGCTGCTGCTCGGACTGCTCAGCATCGGTGCCAATGAGTTTACTGAGGGCTTGAATCCGCTCATCGTCGGCTTTCTGATTACGGCGATCGGCCTTTCTCTCGGCGGACCGACAGGCTATGCGATTAACCCGGCCCGTGATCTTGGCCCGCGAATTGCTCATGCGGTGCTCCCGATTACCGGCAAGCGCGATTCGAACTGGGGCTACGCCCTCATTCCGATAGCCGGACCGGTATTCGGCGGTGTTTTTGGAGCTCTCGCATATACGACCTTCTTCCTCGGTGAAAACGTGACGGCGTTCATTATCTTTTCGGTCGTCACAGCTGTTGTGCTGGCAGGTCTCCGCTTTACGTCCAAACCCCATGAACCAGTTGCAAGCAATCCCGATGTGAAAAACTGATCCTCGCAAGAAGCCGGCCATGAGCCGGCTTCTTTCCAACGTGTTGATAAAATCATTTTAGGTAAATAACGTTGCATCTGCCTGTATCTGCAGACAGTCGCTTTTCAGAGGGAACGGGCTCGGCTTTCCCTTCTTCCGTCGCAAGCACTGGATCTTCGCCTCGTTCTGAGCCGAGACCCTTCGATGTCTGCAGCTGGCAGTGCGTTTCACGTACCTGGTTAGGACTGCACGATCGGCTTCCATACGGATAGAACCTTCCTGACGATCCATTGCATCCTTTCGTAAGTGTTCAGGTTCAGAGTTTAGAGAACGGTTGAAAACGCGGGTTGGCAGGTTGGATATGCTTTATCAGAGCAAAGTTCAAGTCCGTTCAGATGCATTGGAAGATTTCACAAGTCAGGGCTGATACAATGACAACAGCAGCTATTTCCTTACAGAAGGTGTTGATCAAATGAATAAACGACTTGTGATAGCCGGAACGAACAGCGGAGCGGGAAAAACGACCGTCACGCTTGGGCTGATGGCGGCGCTGCGCCGCCAGGAGATGAACGTGCAGGGCTTTAAATGCGGGCCTGATTACATAGATCCCTCCTACCACACTGCCTTAACCGGCAGACCTTCCCGAAATCTCGACAGCTGGATGCTGGAGCGCAGTCAGCTGCTGGAAGTGATGCAGCGAGGCATGGAGGGAGCTGATATTGGCATCATCGAAGGAGTGATGGGCTTTTATGACGGCAAAGATCCTGAATCAAACGCCGGCAGCACAGCTGATATCAGCATGCTGACCGATTCACCCGTCCTGCTCGTCGTAAACTGCGCCGCAATGGCACGCAGCGCTGCTGCTGTTGTGAAGGGGTTTCAGCTGCTCGATCCGAAGGTTCCCATTAAAGGCGTTATTGCCAACAACGTCGGCAGTGAAGGACACGCCGAGCTGATTGAAACAGCGGTACAGCAGGAATGCGGGATTCCTGTCGTCGGCTGGCTGAAGCAAAATCCGGATATCACTCTGCCGGAACGCCATTTAGGGCTCATTCCCGCCCTTGAACGAGGTGAATTAGACGGCTTTTTTGAACAGCTGGCAGATGCCGTAACAGCCTCGTTTGACTTGGAGCAGATCAAGGAACTGGCGGAAGCACCGCCGCTGCTGGTTCCTTCTCCTTCTTTGTTTAGAGAACCTGAAAAAGCCTCTGTCGTGACGGCAGTGGCAAAGGATGAAGCCTTCTCGTTTTACTATCCGGAAAATTTAGAGCTGCTGGAACAAGCCGGCTCCAGGATTGCCTTCTTTTCACCGTTGAAAGGAGAGCCGCTGCCTGCTGATGCTGACGGCCTCTACATCGGGGGAGGCTTTCCAGAGGAGTTTACGGAGCAGCTTGCCGAAGAAGGAACGAGTGCCGATTCGATCCGCCGTGCAGTGGAGAATGGAATGCCGGTGCTTGCCGAGTGCGGAGGCTTCATGTATTTAACTGAATCGATCACAAAGCCGGACGGATCGGTACATCCGATGCTCGGCTTAATTCCGGGAAAAGTGACGTTTACGAAGCGACTGGCCGCGCTCGGCTATCGGGAATCCACTCCGGATAGCTTCAATGCACTGTTAACGAGTCCGGCAAAAGGACATGAATTCCGCTATTCGATCTATGAACCAGGGCACGAGAGCCCGGCCTGGCACCTGGATGGACGTTTCGGCTCCGGTCCTGACGGCTTTGCCTCCGATACGATTACCGCTGGCTTTGTTCATCTGCATTTCGGCTCCAATCCAGAGCTTGCGGACAATTGGGTCGCTATGCTGAAGGACTACCGCTCACGAAAAAATCCGACTGAAGCACCTGTTTAGGGTTTCCAGCAGCTGGGTAAAGCAGGAAGGACAATTCCAGAAAGGGAGCGATTGCAATGGCGAAAAGCGTATTGATCGTAACTGGTGATGCTGTGGACTGCCTGGAGATTTACTACCCGTACTACCGCTGCCTGGAAGAACAGGTGGAGGTCACGATTGCCTCCCCGACGCAGAAAAAGCTGCAAACGGTCGCGCATGATTTCCTGCCGGACATGGAAACGTTCACGGAGATGAAGGCGTATCAAATTGAGTCGCACCAATCAGTCGATGATATTAATCCTGCTGACTTCGATTCCCTCATTCTTCCCGGCGGACGGGCTCCGGAATACATCCGGATGAATGAAAAAGTGCGCGAAATCACGGCTCACTTCCTTGAAGAAGATAAACCGATGGGCGTCATTTGCCACGGACAGCAGATCTTGACGACAGTCGGTCATTTGATTAAAGGCCGCAAGATGACCGGCTACACGGCCTGTCAGCCGGAAATAGAGGCAGCTGGTGCTGAATACGTAAAGGCCGGCACTCACGTTGACGGCAACCTCGTAACCGGGCACGCCTGGCCTGATCTGCCTGACTTCATGCGGGAGTTCTTTTCCATCCTGCAAGTAAAAGAAGCCGGCCGCGCTTAACGAAAAATGCCCTTCCTCACGTCGAGGGGCCACTGAAAATCTAGCGATTTTTCGTTTCGTATCGCAGAATCTCATATGAAAACCGCCCGTTT